>JBGTJW010000153.1:0-111474 GCA_041744955.1 Stenomitos sp.
GATCGCGCGCACCTTTTACGGCAGCGGCAACCATAGCAACAAGTTCAACCACCTCAACACCTGAATCGATCGCTATCTTTTGAACCACGGGGTCTTCAATCGACAGAAGCTGATCAAGCAACAAAAATTGAACGTGCAGCATAAAGCCTCAGTAGTATGTATACTACTATTGTAGTATTTTATACAAATAGCTGTCGGCGCTGGGCCGCAACTTTGTTCTGAAAAGAAATTTATTTTTATCTTCGGAACAAAGTTGCGTAACATCACAGTGCCGCTACGCTTGAGCGGTGCTAAAATCTGGGCAGCTTTACCGCTTTTACACAACTGAATTCGGGTCTTGCCCACACCACGGAAGCCCGCCAAATGTCTTAAGCAGACGTTGGCGGGCTTTTGGCATTTTATGGATCTCGCCACTTATGACCAGTAAAAAGAACTCAACCGAACTTGCCGAAAGTTCTACGTCTGACGCTACCGCTTCGGAAGCCATTCCGTTTGAGCAGTTGCAAATCAAAGATTTTCAGTTGCAAGATATTCCGCGCAAGCTGCCTGTCGGCTTCTTTGTGAATGGTGAGCGGTTACAACATTTTGAGCTAAAGCCTTACACCACTGAGCATGACTTGCTTTTGGGACGCAGAAGCAATGAGGACACACATCTAACACTCAAACGCTTTCTGCCGACGATCGTGCAGTCAATCGGTGGGTATAGCGTGCCTGATTTAGCGAAAGAGCTATCAACAACGCAAGAATTGCTGTTTGAGCGCGCCAATTTTGGTGATGCTTTAGCGATCGTGCTGAACATTCGCCTGGAAACCGTCGGGACGGATGTGGCGCTGACTGACCAATGTCCTCGTTGCAATACCAAGAACGAAGACAACACCGAAAAAGGTTTCCACGATTTGGGGCAAGTCGATATCAGTGTGGCGATGGGACTAAACCAGCCGTTGGTTGTTGCAGTCACACTGCAAGACGGCTTTTCAGTGTTTGATCAGCAAGTAAAAACTGTCCTGTTCAAACCTTTCCGGTTGTTTCAGATGGCGCATAAAGATCTACGCACCGCAGGCGAAGATCGGGCTGAGGTCTTGATGATGTACCAGATGATCTGCGGGATGCCAGAAGTGCCGGAGTACGAAGGGGTACATACGAATCTGTTTGACGATGGCACGTACCGCCAGCTAACCCTACGCGATCGCGACATTCTGCTGAAAGCTGCCCGTTCCTTGATCAAGCTGGGTCCCCGACTCATCATGGAAACAACTTGTGAAGCCTGCCGCTGGGAGTGGAAAACGCTTCTACCCTGGCGGTTTCTGCGGGGATTTTTGTCTGAGCCTGCTGACTCCGCCGAGTGAAGACTATATCAACGACCTGATCATGGCGTTGACCTTTGGGGAGCAGGCAATTTGCAAGAGTGTGGAAGAGGTGCTGCGCCTACCAGTGCGCCAACGCGATGCCCTGATCCGCAAACTTGGTGAAGCTTACAAACGACAAAAGGAGGAAATGGACAAAACGTCTCGCCAATCAAAGGGCGGCCGTCGAACAACAACTACTGCAACCTACTGATCATGTGTTTTTGGAACCGCTATCAAGAATTAAGGAGAATGATTATGGCTACTGATGAGCGACTAGAGAAACTGGTGGCGGAACTGCGTGCGGTGAGCGCAGCCGAAAAGATTCAGGTGAGAGATCGGATCGCCGCTATAGAGGCGGAAGTAGCATCGCTCAAAATCCAAGTTGAAAATGCGTCTACACCACAAGCTGTTGATTACGGTCCTCTAGAGGCTGCGATCGCAGCGGTCAAACAAATCTTGCCGGACGACCCTGAGCCAGCAGAAACACCAACCACCACGCCTCTCCTTCCCAATAGTGACGAGTCTTTGACAGCAACAGACGACGAAACCTATTAACTTCATTGACCGCTGGTAGGGGCGCAAACGTGCGCTCCTACTTCTGTCTTATCCTCTTGCTATGGCGCTTAGTTACGAGCAGTACTACCTCCTAGAGCAGGCGTTAGCCGCCAACGCACGGATCATTCCCTCGCCAGACCTATGGAATCTGAATGATCAACAAATTTATGCTGCGGCAATGGATCGGCTGGCGCGTCCATTGCCTAATGGAGAGGTTAGCCCATTTTCATCTCAAGCTCCTGGAAGCGCTCACGCCATCCTGATGGCAACCATCACCCACTATTTAGGATTGGCAGGGCATCAACTCAATCTGCGATCGGACAAAGACTGGATTGAGACCTTTCGGATGTTGGGCGTAGAGCTTGCGCCACCGGAATACCCCATCATTAATCTGATTTTTGAGCGCGAGGTAACGGCTCTTCGGGCGGGGCTGCCAGCAATCGTCCCTGTTGCCACGGAAGTGCAAAGCCTGCGCGATTCCAACCTCGTTGCCATCACGACACAGGATCTGGTGATCGCTGGTGCCGATGCGACTGGTGTCGTCCCAGCGCGACTCAATCAACTGGGTGGCATTCCCAACCTGCGCGTGGGTGAATTTGCTAACCTGCCGCGATCGCTCAGCAACATTAGCGGTGTCAACAATGACGGCTCTGTCGTCTCCACTGGCGGCGATGCTGAAACGTTAGTCGCTGCGATGCTGCGAGCGCGAGAAGGCATCCGCACGGGCAACTTGGGGCAATACACCCGTGACGGCTATTTTGATCCCGAAGCGAATACCTTTCTGGGGCGCTGTGTCACCCCACGCGATTTTCTCTACTATGCCCTGCGTCTGGGAGCCAGTAAGGCAAATGTTTTACCAGGCGCACTTTACGCACTGGATGGGTACTTCTCTGATCTAACGACCATCGTGGTCTATCCTGCTGATGCTGCCGCAGCGCTGCAAGAACCAATGAATGCCCTCTCTTTAGCAGAGCAGCGTATTGATGTGCGTAGCGCAGTAGTGCTTCCCATTGACGGCACTATTACCGTACGTGTGGTGCCTCGGCTCAGTGACTATGATGTACGGCAATTGGCAGCAGGCGCGATCGCTGCTAGTTACAACCTGGATCAAACAGCCGACGGCACCAACACACCGCAAGGCATTAACCCACCGGCTGGCACATGGGGTGACACTAATTTTGCCAGTAGTGTCGCGACGGTACTAGAAAACGTCGATGGTATCTTTGCTGTTCCTTCACTCAGCCTGAAGCACGCTGAAACAGGTGTCGCTCTAGAAAACCTGGAGATTCAGCCCTGGCACCTGCTAGAAATTCAAGACAGTATCGTCTTTGACATTTTGCGTTAGAGGTGCGGCAACGCGTTGCCGCACCTCTCCTTAGTTACACCTATTGCTATAAAAACCTACAGCGGCTAGAGTAGGTTTATCGGTTCGCCAGATCAGATTGGGAACTAACTTTACAGTCACTACTATTCATGCACCCGCCGATCTTCCTTAAGTGGGCTGGCGGCAAGCGTAAACTGATGCCTCAGTATCAGCCGTTCTTGCCCTCGGTGTTTGGACGCTATTTTGAGCCGTTTCTAGGTTCTGGATCGTTCTACTTCCACTTGCAGCCAGAACGTGCAGTGCTCAGCGATGTAAACGCTGAACTCATTAATTGTTGGCAGGAGGTAAGAGATCATGTAGAAGCGCTCATTGAGCAACTCAGATTGCATCAGGACCAGCACTGCGAACCTTACTATTACCGAGTGAGATCGCAAAAGGTAGACAGGCAACAGCTTGATCTCTTCGCTCAAACACTAAACCCGCTTGAACGGGCAGCACGGTTTAAATATTTAAACGCGACCTGCTTTAACGGCGTGTATCGGGTCAACCGTAAGGACCAATTCAATATCCCGATCGGCTCCTATGCTGAGCCAGCAATCTGCAAGCCTGACCTTCTAAGTGCCGCTAGCGCCGCCATTCAATCGGTCGAGTTACACGTTCGTGATTTTGCTCATGTGCTGCACGACGTTCAACCGGGCGATTTTTGTTACTTTGACCCGCCCTATATTCCGGTGAGTCAGACGAGCAATTTCACCAGCTACACGGCGGACAACTTCACCCAT
The DNA here is from genome assembly GCA_041744955.1 of Stenomitos sp. Taxonomy (GTDB): domain Bacteria; phylum Cyanobacteriota; class Cyanobacteriia; order Leptolyngbyales; family Leptolyngbyaceae; genus Stenomitos. The sequence continues at coordinate 4,008 of JBGTJW010000153.1, forward strand.
CACGATCAAATCCGATTACGCGATCTTGCCGTTGCCCTAGTCGATCGCGGTGTCTACGTCTTGCTCTCAAATTCTGATTGCGACTTGGTTCGCACGCTTTACAGCGGCTTCGCCCTACATACCGTCACAGCAGCACGATCGGTTAATTCTAAAAGCGATCTTCGCGGCAAGGTGGCAGAACTTTTGATTCAGGGCGTGCCAAAAAACTGGGAATCCCTAGCCACTTCTAATTATGCAAACACTTGTAAAGCCAATTGATCCAGGCATCTTGAGAACTTATCACGAGATGCAACGATCGCATGGGGATGAAATCGCTCAAAGCTATCTGGCGTTTCAGCAACGCACAGCTTTAGCACTACCTGTCGTGCCAGAACGTCAGTTGCCCCGAAACCGCGTTCAGCGTTCAAAGCCAGCACCGCCACTACGCAAACAGACCGCCTTCGATCGTTTAATTCAGGATGTCATTCTGGCAGTACTAGAGCCTGGTGACACCCCAGTTTCAGCGCAAGAACTGATGCAGGCGATCGTGCTTGAAACTGAAATCGTGCAGAGCCTTCTAGCAAGGCATCAAGTTGCACTGCGCGGCAAATGCAAACGCATCAAAAATTTAGATGACTGCTGTGACAGCAACGTGAGACGAGCTTGCAAGGTGCTTGTCGCCGCAGGCGTGATGGGTGTGCATCAAGATAGCAGGCGAGCAACCTACTGGCTGTTGGCACCACAGGAGCGCCACCTCAGGACTACGGATTTTGTGGTGGAATGCCTGGGCAGTTTGAGTGAGCGCTATGGGCAAATCATCGCGTTTCGACCCCATCCTCAGCGTCCAAAGCAGCAGTACCCGTTCGTCCGTTGGCAAAACGGCTCCGCGCCAAGCTTTTCAAGCGTCGATTTGCTTTATCCCTGGAGGTTAGATGCTGCTACCGATTCAAACTGAACAACAGGTCACAACTTTCTGGGCAGAAATTACCAAAGGGCTTGGACCTGACGTTGATCTTGCCGTTTTAAGCGCGATCGCGGTTGAGGGCTACAAAATCCTGGGTCGCGGTTCAGTCAGAGTTGACACATCTACTGTGACCGAGCAATTGGTTACCTATATCGGTCAACAGTATTTCCTGCCTGCCATCTCCGGTGATGGCGCGGAGGCTTTAGCCGATCTTTTGGAAACCTACGATCCCGAAACTCAGTTTATAGTCAGCGTTTTACTGCCAACCGATCATGTCCTGTGTGATATGCAGACGTTTGTGATGGATCAAGAGTCGATCGCGCAATCGCCTACAGCTCAGGCAATGGTGGCATGCATTCAAGATCAGGGTCTGGTGGCACGCGGCAACAACCTCAATTAACCATTTTGGAGGTACGGGACTTCATGGCTAATTATCCATCTCAACCCATGATCGAAGCCGCGCGTCGTGACCCCTCTGCCCGGTCACATCTGTTGTCGTTGTGCAATTATTACGACCAGATTGTCGCTAAGGTGGCTAGCAGTTTAGTAGCAGCACTCCCTGTAGAACCAGCAAAGCAGTATGAACTGGGGCGTGATGCCATGCTGTTAGCCGAAAACCAATGGGTTGATTTAAGTCGGCACATCAAGAAGCAACCCGGTGGTAAGCAGTTGCTCAAAACCGCTTGCCACAAAGGGTGCTCCTGGTGCTGCTATCTGCACGTTGAAATTTCTTCGGTAGAGGCGTTGACGATCGCGCATCACCTTCAGCAAACATGCACGGCTGAAGAGCTTGCCTCACTCACAGACAAGGTTCAAGCCACTGCTGATCGTCTTGCCATTCTAGGAGCAAAGGATCGGATTCCCCATAAGATCCCTTGCACCATGCTCAACACCGATGGTTCCTGCCGCATCTATGCATTCCGCCCCCTATCTTGCCGGGGTTGGAACTCGGTTGATGATTCTACTTGCAGCAAGGCATTCGGCATTCTCGACCAGACGACACCTATTCAGTTCTGGCAGGCTGCTTGCTTTGATGGGGTCTTGCAAGGCTTGTTGCAAGGTCTCAAGACTGGGGGGCTAGATGGAGAACTGGTAGAACTCAACGCTGGTTTAGCTGCCGCACTCGCCCAGTTCAAGTCTGCACAAGAGGAGGCTAATTATGAAGCGGTCTGAGCACATTGCATGGGTAAAAGAACGGGCTTTGCAGTATGTCGCGATTGGGAAGCCAACCGCAGCTCTTGCTTCTCTTCAATCGGACTCAAACAAGCACCCAGAGACGCGTGAGCACGGTGCTATTGAATTAAGCTTGCGACTGCAACGTGCAGGTCATCTGTCTACGGTCGATGCCGTAAAGAAATTCATTGACGACATTCAGTAGTTACGGTCTTTAGACATCTATCAAAAAAGGATCTTCGCCATGTCTGACGAACAACAGCTTGATTCAGCACTCACTACACGGATAGACCGATTGAATATACATGGCAAGCAGGCGCTAGCTAAAGCACTCGCTTCCATCTCATCCGACTCACGCAATTTAAAGCCTAGCTCCACACCTGTCTTGCCCCTTTTCTCTAGCTATAGCGAATCATCATGCAGTCAATAGCCGAGAAAGCGCGACAAATCGTACATAGCTTGAGATGAGATTCATGAGTTTAAAAGCAGCTATCAACCGATTACTTACCCATCTCCCAGAAAATTTTCAGCTTCGTGTTTTTGGGAAAAGATCTATTGTCCCTCGCGCATACGTTGGACACGCTCCGGCGGGTGATGGCGGGACGATCGTTTGTCTTTCTGATGGCAATAAGTTCACGCTACCGCCTCCAAGCATCTTTAAGGGTTAACAGCGTTCTAAGTTTCAAAAACACTTCCCATGCAATCGGCTGAACTTCAACTAGCAGGATCGCTCCATGAACTGTGCTGGGCACTAGAATCCAGTCGACAGAGTGGCGACTATGCTCAGGCATCGCACCACTACTGGGTAATTCGTCATTACAGCAACCCAGAACACGTTGACATGGCATTGCTCCCGCTTCAGACAGCCCTGGCTGTAACACTGGAGCAGATAGCAGACAAATGGTTAGATGATGAAATCAAGAAAGCCTTTCGGCAGCAGGATATAAAAGTTCATCGCGGCATGAAGCTCTATAAAGAGCAATATACGCAGCGATGGGAGGAGGCGATCGCGGCTGCTACCCCAATCCACAAACAACAGCGGCAAAAGGCGATCGCTGCAACAAAAGCATTGGGCGAAAAAGTTGAAGCCGAAGCTGCCAAAGCACTGCACTGGGCAACCGAAATTGAGCGTATGGTGTCCGAGTTGCAGCAGAATGGGCAGCCCGACCCCTTTGAGGATCGTCGCCTTGCGCTTGCCCAAACCATTCGTACCAAAACAGAGCACTACCGTCATGCGTACCTATCCCAGATTGAAGCCTTGCTCCGAGCAAACGAATCTGTTAATGCCATCGCAGCCATCCAACCTGCGGTTAGCGTGGGAGGCGTTGGCAGTGCAGCAAATGCCGATCGGTCAACATCTGGGAGTCTTTGTCACGACGGGACAGATCACAAACTTTCTGGTAGTCCAGCCGGGAGTATTGCAGTGGCTACTTTACCGAGAGCAAGACCCGTCAATCCAGTGTCAGCTTTACACGGGCAAGAGTCAGCAGATGATAGAGTCACTCCCCCGCTACCGGAACAAGCCGATTCTGGCGATCACGTTCACCGAGCCGAGGGGTGTGCTGGCGTAACGCGCTTAGAGCTGGAAATACTTCGCCTTCAAGCGATCGCAGAAGCCGCCGCAGCGGATCGGTTGGGTGACGAAGTTGAATACACCGTTCGCACCAGTAAGCAGGGACAAGCGCTGTTGGAGAACATGAAGCGCGAAGAGCAAGCTAAACGCCAGGGGCAGATCACCACTTTGCAGCGAAAGGTCGATCGACTGAAAGGTATTGCCAAGCCATCTGCTGAAACAAAGGATAGTCATCAAGAACGTTTAAGCCTGCATCAAGAGGTTGGTCGCCTCAAGCGGCTCATTTCAGAAACGGCACGACGACGGTTTAAGCAGTCCGGGCAGTCACGGCAAACCGAAGAGGGGAAGCAGCTTTACAAAACCCTCCATGCTGAAGCATATGCCAAGCGCAAACCCGAAATCGACGCACTGCACCAGCAAATTGCTGTTTTAGAAGGGAAACCTGTGCCCAATCAGCTTCCCTATCTGCTCATCATCCCCAACGCGCCAGAGCGGTTTAAGTCAGTGAGCAAGATGGATGCCATCGATCGCTACAATGCGCCAGTGCATCAAATGCTTCGTCAGTTTGCCACAGAACATGATGTTGATTGGAAAGCGCTAGATTGTCCTGTGGACTTGTGGATATTGTCCACAAAATACAGCTTGATACCCGCCCGCATGTGCATTCGCAGCTATGAGCGGGAGATGCCCTCAGATGCAGATCAAGAGGCGTTTCGCCCCCTTCGTGCCAGGCTCAGGGCAATGCTAAACGCGATCGCAAAGCAGCGAACTTATGCCGAGGTCTATCTCTACCTGCCAGAAACCTACCGCGCTGCACTGGGTGATATGGCAAGATTTTTCCCGCACACCCCTATCACGCTCGGCAGCGGTGATCACTCCGAAGAATCCCTTGACCAGCTCGAAGTCTGGCTGGAAAAAGCGATCGCCGCCAATACCGAAACCTTGCCAGTAGCAACACCAGCATTAACTGCTTACGAGGGTGAGTTGATGCCCCGCAACGCTGTAACTTTCTCCCTGGTCGGCTCTCAAACGACATTTAATGGTGTGATCACAGCCATTGCTGACCAACGGGTAACGATCTCAAGTCATGCTTTTCCGCATCCGGTGACAGTGGAGCGATCGCGCATTCACTCAAAGCATGAGTGGCAGGTTGGCGATCAGACATGGTTACGTGGACATATAGATTTTGATAAAGATAAAGATCCCTTTGTCCCTTGGGTCAAAGGCACAGTCACCAAAGTGCAAGAGGGTGACTGTGTGATCAGTTGCCCCAATTATCGTCAAGGGCATTGCTCATGGGTATGGGTTGAATACGAACAAAAGCTACAAGATTGCTCCGGTAGAGCCGTTGATCCTAAACATAGGGACAGATGGGTTGCTGGACTGAAGGCGAAAGGCGGCATCCTCAGCAGCGACGCACACACCAAAGCTTGCAATTTATTCTTATATGAGCCGACACTACCTCAGCTTGCCTCGACTACAGAATCTGGCAGCAGCCAGGGGCATGACCATTACAGTGATGGAAAATCAAATCACAGTCTGGCAAAACGACAACCCGCTTTGCACAACCGCTTATCTGGTGATCGCCTACGTAGCGATTTGCCGTTATCCAACTCAACAGTAACCGAACCCCTCTTACCTACTACGGAAGTTCTTGCTATGGACACTCAAACGCCGGAGCTTTTTGCGCCTCGTGCCAGTAGTTACGATCGCGACCGATGGATTCTAGCCCTCACCAATACTCCGGTTAAAGACAAGGCTTTCAAGGAATGTTTGAGCACGGCTGATCAATACGCCATCTCAGTTGTACTGGACGACTTGGTAGACAAACCAGGAACCAAAAGCCGAACGGTTGCGCTCACCAAGCAACTAAAACAGTTACAAGAAACGGCTGAAACAGTTGAGGTTGAACATCAGACGTTTACTGGAAGAATTCAGTCAGACCCAGAGCGAGGACTCAGGCTTCAGGTCTTAGGGCACAGGGGGATGCAACAGTGGTTCCGGTATTTTATCGACTCCGAAAGCATCTCAGAGGTCATTGCCTGGTTTAAGTCTCAAGTGGATCAGGACATTGCGGCTGTAGAGGATAAGAAGCGAGTCTTTGTCGGTAGCCGCAATGTGCAGGAGACTATCCTGTTGCACCAAGAGGAGAACCCGCAGAAGGAGCTATGGGATGCGTTGGAAGAGGGGGATCATGTCACGCTCAACAATCTCCCCAAACCTGAAGATATTCACTTCTTGGAGACTAAGCCTGTTGGTGAAATCGGCGAATGGGTACGGGTCAACATGGGCGACCAGCCGCTCTATCACAACAAGATGGCACAAGTCACTGCCATCCACGATGAGGGAAAAACCCTTGAGGTAAGGAGCGACGATGGCACCTTCAGCGGTGCTGTTTTTGACGTTTGTTATCTATGGAAACCTGCCCGGACTGTCCGCTATAGCGAACTGTCAGCGGCATCAGTCTTTCAAGTCTTCAAGAAAACGCCAGGGTTGTATCTAACCTACGAAGGCAGCGAACCCTTCCGCGCCAACTCATCCTGGATTGCTCAAATTCTGCCGCACCAGAATCAGTCCGAAACTGAGCAGCCCGAAGCGTCAGTTGCCTTTACGGATGCTGAACTCGAAAGTCTCTACGATCGCCCGATCCTAGAACAAATCACAGCACTTCTCCAGAAGTACGACTTCATCGACAACACAGACTTCCTGCAAGACGATCCACATCACCCCGACGTTGAATATCGCGGTTGGCAAATTGAGGTTGACCCTATTGGATTGACGCTCATCAAGGACGATCGTTTGTGGGATCGTCCACTGTTAACCGAGGATGACCCACTAGCAGATGCAGACGAGGAAACCGTAACAGCTTATGCCAAGCAGATTATTGATGCTGTTGAAGCTGCGCTAGAAACTCTCTCTGGTCAACAATCGCTCCTTGGTCAGTCAACTCTTGGCGACGCTAGCGAGACGGTCTCACCCACGATCGCCGAACCTTCAGCCTTCAGCCTTCAGCCTTCAACCCCCACTCCCTACTCTCGTCGCCTCATCATCGGCGATGTTCACGGTCACTACGATGCCTTAATGCAGCTCTTAGAGCTTGCTAAATTTACCGCAGAGGATCAGCTTTATTTTCTTGGTGACCTGATCGATCGCGGTCCCAAAAGCAAAGAGGTTCTTGAATTCGTTCGCAGTGGCAAACACCATTGCGTCTTGGGCAATCATGAGCAACTGTTGCTGAACGCACTTGCAGAACACGCAGACAAGAGCGGCAGGGCGCGGCTAGCCCACTGGACTCAGAATGGTGGGAAGGAAACCATTTATAGCTATGTAGACAGCTACAAAGTGACCGAGTTTGTTGAGCAAATGCACGAGTCTGGCACTGTAGACTGGCTCAAAGCATTGCCGCTTTCCATTGACCTGGATGATTTATTCCTCGTTCATGCTGGGTTGCGCCCTGACGTGCCTCTAGAGCAACAAGAAGCTCGTGATCTACTCTGGATTCGTAATGACTTCTTTTACCATCCCACCCCATATTTTCCTGACAAGCTCATTGTGGGCGGACACACCTACACCATCCACCTTGATGTCGAGGCGGGGAAGCTGGTAAAAGGACCCGGTTGGCTCAACATCGAAACAGGTGCCGCCTTCTCACATAGCGGTTGGCTGACCGCACTAGATTGGACAGACCAAATCGTCTATCAAGTCAATGCCGAGATCGGAGCCTCGCGCCAACTGCCATTTGATGAGGCAACTGTGACGCTGTTGCCAACCTACCAGGAGGAAGACTCAACTTTCTTCCACAACGGCAACACCTATGATCTCAATCCGCTGTTTACTGCTACAGCAAGACGACGAGTGCAATCTTTCGACGTGGCTGATCTGGACTGGATACTTGAGGAAGAGCCATCGTCGGAGCAAGAGCGGGTTGATCGCGCTGATCTCACCTGCCCGATTCTTGTGACCCGCTGTGGCGATAAACTACTCACAGTTGATGGCTGCCATCGCTTAACCAAAGCAAAACAGCGAGACATTGACCAACTCCCCGCCCGACTTGTTACAGCTGAAGAAATGGAGGCAGCGTTGATTCAAGCAGCGCCGGAGCCATTACCCAGCACTCAACAGGTTGAAACCTCAGACATTGCTGTGGGCGATCGCGTCATCTGCCGTGAGCATCCCTATGCAATGGATGACTGGACAGTTCAGAATCTGAATAAAAAACAGGCAACCTGCTACTCAGCCATTCTGAACGAGAAGCGCAAAATTCCCTTAGCTGAATTGGAGCTTTACACCCCAGAGAAAGAGTTTCCCCGCTGGAAATCAGGCGATCGTGTGCAGCTCAGATATCCGCGTCGTCATGTCGCACCGCAACAGGTGTTTGAAGTTCGATATCAGCATTTCAACGGCATGGTTCCTGTTACAGGTACTGACGGCATTGAATATTCCTTTTTCTGTTTTGATTTAGAGTTGGCTAAGGTGCTGGCATCCTCCGAAGTGCTAGAAGCAGCCAGTCAAACCTATAGCGCTGATCGACTTACTGGAGCCAAACCAACTCTTAAAGGACTAATTGAACACGAAGCGCAGCTATGGGTAGCAGTTGCTTCTGGTGGTGATGCTCCAGTCTTAGGCTATAGCTGGGTTGAGTTGGTACGAGTGATTCCTGCTGAAGAGTGGCAGGAGACAATGCAGACAAGCGATCTGTACTCTGGCAAGCAGGCAACCTATCAGAAACGCCAATGGCGGCTAACGGGCGATCGCCTGCGATTCCACCTTGATAGCGACACCGTAGAAGCCAGCCCTCCAGCAGAAACACCCATCCATCGCAGCACCATTGCTGTTCCCGGTGGTGAGATAGCAGTGCAAGTCTTTCAAGCACCTGACGAGGCGTTGCAGCTTGAATTTCGGAGTGCGCTGATTGCTGTAGAAGACTATCCCAACGGTGAAATCATTGCTCATCTCCATCCGTGGGATTTGGAGGACATGGAAGACTTCCCAGACGGGGAAGAGGGCATCCAGGTGTATGTAAAATTTGCGGCAGAAGAGTACCATCGTCAGTTCCGACTCAACTTGTGGACAGAAATGGAACGGGTGAAGCCCGTGGTGCGTAAATGGCTGAAGTCGATCGACAAAACCCGCCGAGTTGCAGTACTCACAGACATCCAGACGCATGGCAGTCGTGTAGCGGACACAAGAACACTGCTAGAGCAATATCCTTCTCGCACCGGCGGCGATTATAGCGATGCTGTAAAAGAGTTGGTCATGCAGTCGATCGCACAGGAAGAGTTAGTCAGTCTCAACGCTGCCACCCTAGAGGAACCTTTTACGTTTGACCTTGAACCAATCATTGCAAACGTTGAGACCGAGGCATGGTGGGAAACCAAAGCAGGGATGGCAGCGCAATGTCTTGAAGCAAACGACGCGAGTGGTGCCTTTGAGCAACTCAACGGCTTGAAAAAAGATGACCTTCAACGTGCAGCCGAACGACTGGGGCTGCATTGCTCTGGGACAAAGAAGGTCATGCTGGCTGAAATTGAGCGATCGCTCCCCCACCTCACACAAGCTGCAAAGGCACTGGCAAACTACACCAGTGACCTCTTGCACCTTGGACACGAATACCGCGAACTCTCAGAACATCTAAAACAGGCACAGGAAAATGACGCAGCGCCAACTGCCTTCCTCACCTATCGTGCCGGTGCGGAGATCCAGATCTCTGATTATCTCCGACAACTTGAGACGCAATTTAACGCGCGGGTGCAGCAAGAGGGGCAGGAGATTCCACAAGCCGTTCAGGATTCTTACCCTGAACTGGTTGCAACGCTAGTGAGCGAATCAACATCTGATCTGTCACCACTACGCCCACCCTTGATCCTAGAAGATGCAAGCACCATTGGCTTCCATACGGTGCGCGTCACCGACTTGATCACATCGCAGAAGCTGGAAGAACGTGCATACAAGTTTGGACAACCTCAGTTTTGCTGGGTTGGCTACGGACCCATTGAGGCTGAACACAAGCATGATGATTGGAAGCCTGGAGACATTGAAGAGGCTCTGGCTGAAGGTACATCCTTTTTTCATCCTCCAGATTTTGTGTACAGCCTGCGAGATGAATCATCGAACCCACCCTGGTTTTTTATCAATCTCTCAGCCTGGGCATACACCGAAGCAGAATTAGCTGTTTTCAACGTGAATACAGACGACATCGACGTTGTGATGGTTGAAGTTCCACCATCTAACTGGGCTGTAAATGAAAAGGACAAACCGCAGGCGATCGCCGTTGACAGTAAAGGCTTCAAGCGAGGGGCTTTCACAATCGGTGATCACGTTCAAATCAGGCAGGCAGATGCATCAGTTCCAGCCAATCTCAGAGGGAAGAAGCTAGTTGTAATTGCTTTCCCGCCTAACGACGAAAGCATGGCAGCGGTTAAACGAGTAGATTGGCGCAACAGCACCTCTAGCCTGCCAATCAAGCTGCTTGAGCCTTGGACTGAGCAAGCCTCAGTCCCTGTCGCAGATCAAGTTGAAGTTACTGTTGATCTTGTGTCGAATCTCGACACTACTTTAGCAACCACTGGTGAGATTCAAACCCTGTGCTTCTTGCCCTTTGAGCAGAACCCAGTCCCAGAAGCCCCCTTTCCTGGCATTGAACTAAGCATTGGCGATCGCATCATTCTCCGCGACTGGTTCAATGGCGATCGCCGTGGAGTTGCTAAAGCCTTTGCCCAAAACGGTGATGTCTGGATAAAACTGGATAGTGATGAGAAACCAGAAAGATTTTCCGCTGGATCGCTGGAACCTGAGGCGGGATGGCATGGGCTGAAGAGGGAGTATCAGTTCCGTCTCATTCGTGGCGATGCTAGCCGTGAATCCATCTACACTATCCACGCACTCTACTGGTCGCTTAACCAGGTAGGCGCGTTTACCAAAGGCACCGGACGAGAACTCATGTTTCCTGCCGATGCCCTTGAACTCGTGCCAGAAGTTGTTGAGGAATTGGCTTTTCAGTTTGAAAAAGACTTTTACAGCCGCACACTCAAAATCGACGATCGCACGTATCAGGTAAAGCAGGGCAATTATACAAAAGCCGCTAACCTGGTTATTACCAGCGGCACCACCACCGTTACCCATGAGGGGCACTGGACGCAGGACGATCGCGACTGGATCAGACAGCACTTGGCGCAGGCAGACTTTACCATTGAGTTTACTGATGGGGCAATTGTTGTCAAAGCCCCATCACTCATTCCCTGCCTGGAGCTTGCGCTTAAAGTACATCGAGCATTGGCATCGATACCATTAGCACAGGGTGATCCAACCGTTAAAATCTGGCGACTCTTTGACGACAAATGGATCTACACAGGCACTATGGAGCGTCGCTCGACAGTTGAATTGAAAACAGGCGAAATCGCCTGCCTGCCTGCCGAAGATCCGAACGATCGCGAAACGCTCACGGTCAAGCACCACATCACTGATTTTGCCAAAAGCCGTATTCCGCTTTGTGGCGATCGGCGAACCCATCCCGCCTCTGATATCAACCTGTATTTTGGTAGTGATGCCCTGGTTTCCTGTGCAGACTGCCGTCGTCTCTGGCAGGAACGGCAAGACGAGGCACTCCGCCAGGGCTACACCGTCAATGTGAAGTATCACGAATACGATCGTTACATTGGTCGAGCCAATGCCCGCTTGGGGCTGCCAATATCGAAGTGGCATAATCCCTACAAGGTTAACCGGGATGGCACGCTTGATGAAGTGCTGGAAAAGTTTAGAGTTTACCTGCTGGGCAATGCTGAGCTGATGACGGCATTGCCGGAACTGCAAGGCAAGCGTAAAGCCTGCTACTGCTGTGGCAAGGATGAAAAGCTACTGCCAGATGACCCACTTAAATGTCACGGACAAATTCTCGATCGCGCGTTGCGGGGCGATTATAAAGATCAAGAGTCAGGAGTCAGGAGTCAGGAGTCGGAATAAGAACCGATCGAACCTAAACCCGTCTGGTTTGATTCTGGCGACGACATCATTGAAGGGGTAGCGATCGCTAAAAACAGAAACACCAACACGTTTCGCATTGCCTGGGGGGAGGGGCAAGAAAGCGACATATCAGAAGTTCTCACCTACTGGACAACGCCTCTGAGTATCGCCATCAAACCAGGGACCCGCATCCGCGTCATCTGCTCTGAAGACAGTGCCCACATTAACCGACTGGGCACCATTCAGAAAGCGTGGGATAGCAAGCTTCAAGCTCGTATCCAGCTTAAAGTGCTGCTTGACGGCGATGAAGTTTGTCAAGCCTTTAAGCCTGAAGAGGTGGAGTTAATACCCGAATGTGACGAGAGTCAGAACCTAGATGTTGGAAGTCAGGAGTCAGGAGTCAGCGATCAGGAAGCGTTTAATGCAGGTTCAGATCCTAAAAATTCTGTCACCCTTTCTCTAGAAGTACTTCGGGAGATTTTAGATGCTGCTGACGAAGAAACGCTCACGCTGCACCAACTGCGGACCCATCGTAAGGCGCTTCATTCAAAGCTTGAGTCTGCCAGCGAATTAGTAATTTTTGACCACACTCCTAGCCTTGAACCTAGCTATACGTGGTTAGAACTGCTCCACATCTTCCTAGTTGGGATTGAAAGTGATGGCATTCGTTTCCCGAAAGTGCTGAAGCAAGTGAAGCAGGCTCTCAGAGCTGAAAACTCAGAGCTATCGGAATTTACTACGCCGGAGTTACAGGTAGACTTAACGCCACAAACCGGAGCAGTCAAGCATCGGAATCTTTTGATCATCGGTTGCGCTCAGTCAAAGGACGATACCGAAGGTTTAGTCCATGCGATCAGTCGTTACACGGGACCGATGTACAAAATGCTAGGAAAGCTGTTTGACCGGGATGTCGTTCAGGCTGCCAGCGTTGATATCTGGATTCTTTCGGCTGAGTTTGGGTTGATTCCGGCTGGCGAGAAAATTCCTCACTACGATCGCCGCATGACCCGCGATCGAGCTAAAGAACTGCAACCCCAGGTCAGCGCCAAACTCAAAGAAATTGCTACCGCCCAAATTTATCACGAGGTCTATATCGATCTGGGCAAAGACTATATGCTTGCTTTAAACCTCAAAGACGGGGGACTGCGTGAGTATTTCTCACACACTCATCCCGATGGCGTTGGCTATCTCACCGAGCTGAAGCTGGGCGATGGCGGAATCGGGGAACGGGTCAGCAAAGTCAAGCTGTGGCTTGAGAGCCTGGCTCAAGGTTTTGCAGCAAAACGGATTCGTCATTTAGCTAACAACAGCAAGGAGCGGCTTTGTGGTGCTGACGCAGGACTCTACTATCTCCTGAGCGCCACCCCAGACACGAGGCTGTCACACCTCCCTAACCTTTGCCCAGATTGCTTGCAAAGCCACCTGCCTCAAACACCAGAGGCACCAATCGAGCAGCCTGTTGAAGCAAGCACAGATCTCCCATCGGCACCACTAACGTTAAACGATCGCTTACTTCAGGCACTCAATAGCGGCGGTGACTGGCAAGACTTGCGTAACTCTGGCTGCACGGATGCTGTACTCAAGCAACGTATTGGCGAAACGTTTATCCGCTCCCCTAACCAGGCTGCTGTTGGCGATGACTCTGGTTGGTCGGCGGAGGGGGGCGAAGCCCCTAAGTTCTGGGACAAGTTTTACGTTAGCCTGGACGACTCGCCAAGTCTGCAAGGTGGAGAGCTGGTGCGGCGCAGTCGTAGGGTGCTCCAGATTCCCTATCCCCCAAAAATTCAACCAATCGAGTCGACACCACCCGTAGATCGGGATTACAAATTTGAACCGACCAAAGCTAACCGCAAGGGTAGCTCTGAAGTACTGCAAGGATCACTGTTTTAGCTATGTATCAAGGCACTTGTGTGGTTTGTCAAAAGCCGTTTACGGCAAAACAAAAGCGAACGTGCTGCAACCGATCGTGTGCTGCAACGTTTAGCTTGAGCGCCAGAGGCATTGCTCCCTGGCACAAAGAAGAGTTGGATCTTTTGGAGAAGAAACTAGGGCATCAACCGATCGCTGATATTATCCAAGCCATTCAAGACATGGATCGGACAATGGGATGGTCAACTCGCACTGCAACCGCCATCAAAGTCAAAATTAAGAAGCTGGGTTTGTCAACGAAATGTACCTTTGACAACCTCACCTCTGGCGAGTTAGCCAGAAAATTAGATGTCAACCGCGATCGCGTTGAATCCTGGGTTGAAAAATACGGCTTGCCCCATCGCAAGGTTGATGGGTACAAAGGTGCTATTCGCCTTGACGAATTCAGGGAATGGGCTAGCTCAAACCCTCAGAAGTTAGCAGGTATTGAGCAGTCACGCTTAGAGGAGCTATTAGATCCTGACTTAGCGGCAGCTTGCAGCAACTTGCCGCTACCGACGCAAGGTAGACCACAGCCAGTCAAATGCCTGGAAACGGGCGAAACCTTTCCTAGTTTTAGAGCTGCCGCAGCAGCAAACAACATTGACAAGCAGTGTATTGCTGGTGCTGTGAATCGCAACGGCAAGTCTGTAGGCAGGCGATGGAAGGCGTTGAATACGGCTTTTATCCCAAAGCCACCAGCTTATATTGCTGAACGCCAACAGCGTATTGACATCTGTAATCAGCTACTGCAAACGATCGCCTCTTGTGGCCGCAAATTTTTCCTTTATGAAGGGCGTGTAGCGTGGTTCAAGATGGACGATCGCCGCCATCATCTCTGGTTTATCGACGAGTGCAGCCAAAAAGCTGTCTACGTGCATTCCGATCGTGGTGAATGGAAGGGTTTTACGGGTGGCGGCACACTACAAGCGCTGGTAAGGGCGATGAAAGCGTTTATCATGTGCGGTCGCCCACTGCGTCAAGTGCTTGGTCCGTTTCCAGATTGGCTTTGTGGGGGCGACTTGTGGGGCTATGGCGAGGACATGGAGATCGTGCGACAGAAGGCGATCGCTTTAGGCATCTATGCCATAGACATTGAAGCAAAACCATTAGCGGAGGTCTCTTAGTCCATGACACAAATTATTACTTGGGATTCCATCCGCGTCTTAACGCTGCATCAGCCCTGGGCGTCCTTTGCCTCTGCTCAATTTGACTTTCTCAAAGAATGGGAAACCCGCGACCCTAAGGCAAACTGGTTCAACTATCGCGGCTGGATACTGATTCAAGCTGCTGTGAAAGAGCTACCAGGCACATGGGAGGCGTTTCAACTGCACTGCAAGCGCCTTAAGGTCGTAGTGCCCTTGCCTCAGGACTTTTGCTTTCAAAAGCTGCCTCGAGGAAAGCTGTTGTCCCTAGTCAAAATCACAGATTCTCAAGTCATGACAACAGCACTGATCCAGCAGCAAACACCTCTAGAGCTTGCGATGGGTGACTGGCAAATCGGACGACGCGCGATTCGACTAGAACAAGCGCAACCACTGCTAGAACCAATTCCATACACCAATGGTCAAGGCTTGCAGCGCTTGCGGGATGAAGATGGCAGAGTGAAGCAGGCGATCGCCGTACAACTGCCTCACATCAGCTTTCAATTCGATCAAGCTCAGCCGGTGCAACCAGTGTTGTTTGGAGCCTCACCATGAACTCAAAACCCATTCCCAAACTGCATCCCGAAGTGGAAGAGGCGCATGACGCTTTTACCCAGGCAGACATCGCTTATTTTGAGGCGAATCCAGCGAAGGCGTACTACATTCGCCCCATGACCGACATAGAACGTATGGATGCACGATCGCGGGGAGTATCTGTTGCCGCAGAGTCCCGGATGCTTGTCTATAACGTGGCTACAGGGATGAGGTTCCGGCAAATGATTACGCATGATGCCGAAATCCCCAAGCGGGTGAAGCTTGCTCGCAAAATGCAGCAGCAGATCTGTAAGCAGCGATCGCCCCGCTCCCGTCCTAAAGGGTTTTCCAACCGCTGACCATTGTTTTTCTTATTAAATAGCCAGGAGTTTTTATGAACGGTTCACAATCAATTCCCACATGGACAACCGAATATCGTCTGTTTGTCGCACAGCAGATGCAAGGACTGTTGGCAAACCCTAGCTTGACGAATAAAGCTCGACTTCTCGAACAAGATTTGCCGCTAATTGCTAGAACCGCGATTCTTGCGACGAACGCTTTGGTTGAAGCGCTAGATGTTGGGGAAGGATGGAATGAAAACTTTGGAATTCCTACTCAGTATGTTTTCGAACCTGTTCGCTGTGCCCTGAGATATGGAGGAAATCTTATGGGCCTTGGGCTTTTTGATGATGTTCAGCTTAAAGAAGGTGATCGGGTTCTAGTTATACCTCAAAGCGAGATCTATATTGCCTCGTCTCATCAATGGCAGCGAACAAACGAATTGGTTCATGTAACTGACCCCGTTGTAATTCCTGTTAGAGATGGCTTCTTTATGCATCTTTGTGCTGTCAGAAAACGCTACGGCAAAAAATTTGAAATGATGCCGTTGGAAAAGGTTCTTACAGCCCTTGATTCGGAAGACAAAATCGCTCCAGACCCTACAGCGCAAAATCAAGTAGATGTGCTCCCATCATTGACTCAAGAGTATAACGATGAGTCTGTCTCGGCAGATTTCGATAAGATTGCACACTACTGCCTGCGTGGAGGCATAGGCAACATGATCAATGACATACAACAATTTTGCGCTCACGAAGCAAAGGAACGGTTAGAGAGCAGTGATGACCAGAGACTAGAAGATGCCGCTTACTGGTGTCGTCTTGCCAATAAACTACGTGAAGCTTGGGAACTAGCGCAGTAAATGCTTCCTCTTGGGATCGTCAAGCCGACCATTCCAAAACATTGTTATTGAAGGACTAATTATGATGCTTGATTCAGACGAGCAACTCAGTCCTGGAGAACAAGTTGCCTATCACTCCAGCGTCAGATACGCCATCGATCAGCTAGGCAAGGCTATTTACGAAGCGGCGGCTGAAGTTGGTGTCAGCAAAGGTATTGTCCACGCCGCGATCGACACAGGCAATCGGATTCGAGACGATTTGGGTGACGAAATTGTTAGTCAGATTCGCGATCGTATCTACGATGAAATTGAGCGACAGGAAGAAATTATCGCCAGACATCAAGCAAGAAAAGCCGCAGCACTTCAAGAGAATGAACAACAAACCAACAACTAGTAACGAGAGTCACGCATCTGATGCTGAAACTTACGAAGCCTGTATCAAAGTCTTTCGTGGTGGGTCTGCTATAGGGTCTCTCATGTCAAGCCATCCCGTACACGCTAGAGCACTAAGCACCAAATATCCTGTGTGCCGCTCTCACTGCCAGCCTCGCGTATCGTCTTGGCGCGACATTGACCACGATGTTAACTGCCCACAGTGCCTTGAGCACATGAAAGATTTGGGATGGAATTAAACGCTAATGGGCTATCGACTTAAAATCACGCTTAACTGCGGTTATTGCAACACACCCTTCAGCCCTTGGGCAAGTAGACCAGGCTCGTACTGCTCTCGGCGTTGCTGCGCGGCATCACGACTGGCAGCACAGGGGACACCCACATGGAAACTAGAAGAAAACAATCTACTGGAGGAACTCTGCGGGGTTTATCCGTTTCCTGTCATTGTTCGCAAAGTGCAATCCTTTCAGCGTTGTCAGGGTTGGGCGGTAAGGTCTGAATGCGCGATCGAAACACAGATTAAGCGGCTGCATCTGAGCGTCCGCCGCACACTCGACAACATGAATGGTCAAGAAATGGCAGATGCGTTGGGTGTCCCCTATTTCCGCCTGCGGAATTGGGTTAAGCGGTCAGGGTGCCCTTTCCACAAAATTGGCAGCCGTGCGTATATCCCACTTAAAGAGTTTCGGGCTTGGGCCATGAACCATGCTCATCTAGTCTCTGATCTCAACCCCGAAAATTTACTGTGGGTGCTTCAGGATCAGGCTTTGGTAGAACAGGTTTGCTCAACACCTCCGGTGCAACGGGGGAAGAAGTGTCCTGTCATGCGGTTAGATACTGAAGAAAGATTTCCCACGATCGCTGCCGCTGCCCGTTCAATCTACGTTGAACCAGCCGCCCTCCGACAGGCTTTGCTTGAACAACGACCCTGCGCCGAGGTTCGGTTTCAGTTTGTTCACGACACCCCTTTACGAAACAGTCATGCGCTTTCACGATCCTAGAGCCGAAGCGATCGCCGAGCGATCGCAAAAACTAACCAACGGCTTGCACGATGAGCAACTATCTCAGCATCTCTGCTATGGCGGTATGCACCCTCTAGAGGCGCATATCAAAGTCGAGATCATGGTTGCCAAAGCCGCTGTCGCAAACCATTACCGTGCAGCAATTCGACGCTGGCAGCGGAAACGAGGGATATCTAGCCTGGAATGGGAAACCATTTCTTACTGCGGCTACTCGGTTGATGTCCCCACTATTAACGATCAACTCAGTCCTACAAAAGCAGATGTCCGGTTACTGCGGGAGCACAAAGCTCGGCTCATAGAGTTTTTGTCTCGTGTCCAGGCATATTTCAAACTCTGGCAATGGAGTCCTCTGCTCAACGATTGTGATAAATATCCTTGGGTGGAGGTGCAATGGGAGGACAAGCGTGCAGGGCTAGAAACATTTGATTGGCTGGTGGTTAGCCATCGTGATGGCATCATTCAAACCCACTATGCCGATGGTCCAGTCGGTGTTCCTTACAACACCATGAACGTTTACGCTTACGCAACATCCCCAACCCGCTGCTCAGACGAAAACTGTTTCTGGCTTCAACTCAACAATTCACGCCCTTCCTGGTAAATATTCATGATTCATAGCAGCGACATCACAGCGATCGACAATTTTTGTGGTGCAGGCGGGTCTACTACCGGGCTAAAGGCGGCTGGAGTTCGTGTCATCCATGCTGCTAACCATTGGCAGCGAGCGATCGATAGTCACAATACCAACCACCCCGAAGTAGACCATTCCTGCGTTGATCTCAACAAGGTAGACCCGCGCTATTTTCCGCGCAGCACCATCCTATGGGCATCCCCAGAATGCTTCCCCGCAGGAACGCTTATATTGTCCGAACGTGGGTTAACACCAATAGAGGATATCCAGATCGGCGATCTGGTTCTGACCCATAAAAACCGATGGATGCCTGTTACTCAAACAATGAAGGCAATCAAGGATACTGTGATTGTCAAAGGGCGTTGGAGTTCAGGTATCGAAACAACCATAGAACATCCTTTTTGGGTTCGTTCTCGACTACGCAGAGACGAACCCAAAAAGGATGGGAAGCCTAGATTCGGAGAGCCTGAGTGGCTAACATCAGTAGATCTGACGGTTGGAGATAAACCTTGGAAAGCTAAATATTGGGCACTCCCCATCAATATCCCTGCACTCCCCATCCCTAAGTTTTCTAGCCCCAAAGGGCGCACACTTGAATTTTCTGAAAAATTCTGGTGGATGGTTGGCAGGTGGCTAGGTGATGGATGCGTTAGGGTTCGAGAAGGGAAGAGCAACTCTGAAGTTACAATCTGTTGCGGCAAGCACGAAGCGGATGGTCTTGAGCCATTACTCAACTTTTCTCCTGTTACTCTAAAGCATGCGCGGCTTAACGAGTTGAAATGGCGAAGACGAGATATTAGAACAGCAACACTGTTTGAATGCGGACATGACAGCTTTGCTAGGTGGTTGGTCGAACATTTTGGAAAGCTGGCTCACGGTAAAAAAATTCCCACATGGGCCTTTACAATGCCCGAAGATTGGCGAAAAGCGCTTTTAGCTGGCTACGTTTCAGCCGATGGGTATATTGGTGGCAACCATATTAAAGCCAGTACAGTCTCGAAAAAACTAGGAATTGGAATTACTCTACTTGCAGAGTCTCTAGGCTTCAGTGTTTCCTTGTCTAAGACCAAGCAGCATTGCAACATAATTGAGTCGCGCCAACTTAAAGTACGCGACTCTTACTGCTTAAGTTGGCGGTACCCATTTGACGAGAATCACGGCGAAACCTACAAATTTGGGCAGCATAGTTGGGGAAGAATTAAAGAAGTGCATCCAGGGAGGAAAGCCGTTGAGGTCTTTAATCTGTCAGTTGCAGAAGATGAGTCGTATGTTGCAGATGGCATTATTGTTCACAACTGCACAGGACACTCACCCTCTGGCGGTCGTGCCAAGATCAACGGGCAAATGCACCTGTGGGAAAAGAAACGGCTAGATGACCCTGCTGTCTCCCGCAGCCGCATGACGGCAATGGATGTGATTCGCTTCACAGAGGTACACAAATACCAGACGGTGATAGTGGAGAACGTCGTTGAGTTCTCTGATTGGGGTGAGCAGACTCGTGGCGACATGTTCGAGTGGTGGCTGAAAGGCATGCATATTCTGGGCTATGAGCATCAGATCGTGTGCTACAACTCCATGTTTGGCTATCCCAATCCCACACCCCAAAGCCGCGATCGCCTGTTCGTTGTTTTCCATCGGCGCGGCAACCGGAAGCCAAACGTCAACTTCTGCCCGCCAGCCATCTGCCCAGAACACGGACAGGTCAATGCCGTTCAAGCATGGAAGAAGCACGTTGTTCGCAGAATTGGCAAGTATGGGCGGAGAAATCAATATCTCTACGTTTGCCCCACTTGCGGCGTTGAGGTCACACCCCGCACTCGTCCGGCAAGAGATGCGATCGATTGGTCACTGCCGATGATCAAAATTGGCGATCGCCCAAAGCACAAACTCAAGCCGTTGTCAGTCAACACCATTCGCCGTATCCAGGCTGGGCTAGAGCGCTTTGTCCTCCCCTACCTGATGCACACAGGGCACTGGCAAGATATGGGGCGAGTGTATACCTCAGACCAACCCAGCCCCACCCAGACTACGAAGCGAGAAATGGGCGTTGTGGCGCAACCCGCTTTTATGGTGCATCGTGGCTACTCTACCGATCCACAGTACGATCGTGTGCCATCGGTCGACGAACCAGCACCAACCCAAACGACCTCCGCCAAACTCTACCTGGCGCAGCCCTTTATCGACGCTGGACGCACGCTAAACCTTCCCACTGGCGTAGAGGAACCCACCCACACCGTCTTGTCACGGGGTCCGCAAATGTCGCTCATCACTCCACCTGAGTTTATCGACACGGCTCGTACCCACAATATGCCGACCAGTATTGATGAGCCGACTTCTGTTGTCACTACGGGAAGGAACCTTTCACTCATCCAACCACCATCCTTTCTCGCTGCCTATCATGGCGGTCGTGATGCAGTACAATCCACGGAGCAACCCAGCTATACCGTTGCCACCAACAATCAATTCGGAGTCGTCCAGCCCGAACCCTTTATCAGTAGCTACTACGGTACAGGCGCAGGAAATTCACCCGTCAGAGAGCCATCGCCAACCATGTGTACCGTTCAAGGTCATGCCCTAGTCGAACCCGACTGGTCGGCAATGATCGATGAATGCGGTTACCGGATGCTGCAATCGCATGAAGCCAAGTGGCTACAAGGTTTTCCGCGAGACTATACCTTGCTAGGCAACCAGGAAGAGCAATTTAAGCAGGCTGGTAACGCCGTTCCCCCTATTTTTGCCGAGATGCTCGGCTATGCAGTCCTTGAGGCATTGTCATGACCATGAATGATCAATTTAGAGACGGCGCGGCAGAGTTCATACCAGGTGACAAACTTCTTGATGCAGTCAAGATGAAAGGCTTGTATGCAAACTATTACGAGCAGGTAGCGGCTCAGCTACCACAACTCTTTCTCAAACTGGTCGATCGTGTGGAAGCACTAGAAAAAACAGTCGACAGTCAGCAGCAAACCATCGATGAGTTAGAGCATCAAGTGAGAAAGTTGAGACAACAACAATGAAATTCCTACTTGTGATTGAGTACAAGTCGATCGAAGAGCTTCAGGAAAAGTTAGAGCGGTACGTCATTGACGATCGTGGTAGCGATATTACAAACAGAGCCGAAGATTGTTCCCCTGGAGTGTTGTGGGATGACGACGGTGTGACCTTTGCCACATTCCCCGACCAATATCAAGTTACTGTTCAGGCAGCAGTAGAGGAGCCTGTTGACCCTTTAGATAAAAGTAATGAAACCGAGGCACAGCCCTAACATGAAGGTCCGCTGGTGAGAAAGATTCTAAAAGCGGAGATGCCGAAGCGTGTTGGTCAGTTGCCGATCTATTTAAAGGCAACGCGTACCGATCGTTCTATCGAAGTCTACGAGCAGTGTGGCAAAGACTATGAGGAGGCATGGCTTTCCCATCTGTATACCCTGACCACTGACGACGGGGATTTAGACACCTTATTTGCGGATGATGAGCTTCTCCGCTACTGGGCTTGGCTCAAGCGGTATGGAGGTAACCAGCAGCGAGAGTTTCAAGCAGTTTTGAAGTGGTTGTACGAGAAAAACATCATTCTCAGTTCGATTTAAGGGGCAATTATGAAACGGGACAACGAAAGAATCCTTGGGATCATTGGCAGTACTGAAACCTTTCTCAATGCACAGTTTGCGATGCTGATTGAAGCGAGAGCCAAACCAGACACGATCGCAAGTTTTGTGCAGTGCTTGCAAACTATGGAAGAGGCGGGTGCCAATGTTGGGGAATATCAAATTGATAATCTGGAAGCTGTTTATGAGGTCGCTCGAGAGGCGATCGCTCCGATCGAAAAACGGTTAATGCTGCTAATTGAGCGGCTTGAGAATCGAGAGGACGATAAGGACAAGGATGCTGACATCGCATAAATGCTAGAGGAGAAAAAAGTAGCTTGAGAAATAGATTGCAATGATTGAAACCGATAGCCCGCCCACTCATTCTTTATGCGACACTTGCCATCAACTCCAGCTCTACCAGGAGGCGTACAGCAAGCTATTAGATGTCTGGCTAGAACATCAGGAACGACTGCCAGCGTTGCTAGAGAACTATGAGGGTATGGCTGTTAGCTTAAAAGCTGCTGAGAAAAAAGCATCTGAGTGGATGAAGATTTCCCAAGCTGAACGCACGATCGTTGAAACCTTGCGAGCGCGTAATGAAACCATGGAACAAGGTTTAGCGATCGCGCTCAAGGCTTTAAAGCAATACGTCCCGGCAGGTGAACGCAGTCCGCTATATAAACAATTGGAAGGATATCTTTGATGGAAACCCAAGTACCTCAGTCAGATCCCAGTCTCGTAGAGTTATCGAATAAAATTGAGGACCTTTGTCAGCAATATGAAGTCATGGCTTTCTATGGCTTGTCTGGGACAACACACACCGAGTTTAAGACCGGTTTTCCCAACTGGTCATGTATTCAACAAGAAGGACCAAAAGGATTTCGCTTACGGGCACACCACACTGAGACAGAACGGGCGACAGCAAGTATCAGCTCGGTCTTTAGCTTGCGCGAAGTCGCAGGGCTGATGTTTCAAAACTTCAGTGCGGTGGCAGAGGTGATTAATGAACATTTTGAAGTTGATCACAAATCGTTTCCTGGTCTTAAGGCTTTGAGTAATTGGCAGTCACCTAATCTGCCAGCAACACCCTATGAAGTGGTGGACCTCTCAAGAACCCGTGCCTCTAGACCAAAGCCGAAAGGCTTTGACAAAAAGCCTGAACCGACAGGAGAAGCAGTTTCCACGTTGCTCCAAATCGCGCTTGAGGCAGGTAAAGGCTACACCATTGACATTCCCGACATTAATGGAACAGGCAAGCGGGGCATTGTGGTTTCATTCTGCGGAGAGGACAGCCAGTCTGATGCGTTAGTTGCTTTTGTTAAGCAGCTTGCTAACAAAGGAGATGCTTGATGTGACTGAGCCTAAACTTGCAGACTTTCTATGGGATGAAGGCGCTCAAGTCTCTTGGATCATCAACCTTAGCTGGGCGCTTGCAACAGGATCTGATCGACTATCCGATCCGCTAGAGTCTTTCCTTGATGGTTTAGAATTCAGTAAACTTGAGAGCTTATTTGGTATTCAAGCTAATGAAGCTGATAGAGAGTATCATCAGAAGTCCAGTAATCATCTAGCCGAATGTTTGACCGAATACCGAAAAGAAGGGCTTCTAGCCGAAATTGCGGTTGCTGGCAGAGAAAACTGGACTGGAAAAGGTTGGTCTGAAACTGGATGGCAGCATATTCGCCATGTTTATGCAGAAGACATGCCAAGCCTAGAACTCAAAATTATTGAAGCTGTCAAGCAAGTAATTGAAGCCATACGAGCGAAACATTTTACTCAGTCCAGTATGAAAGCTGAGGACGATCGCTAATGGACATTCATGTCAAAGAAAACTCATTTTCAATGCTGCCTCCACCACCTGAAGCGTGTCAAATTTGCGCTCAGAAGCACGAAGAGGAACTGCCTCACAACCGGGATTCTCTTTACTATCAGATGTGGTTTCACGCTACTTACGGTAGATCCCCAACGTGGATGGATGCCTCGTTGCACTGTACCGAAAAGCTGAGACAACAGTTAATTGCCCATCTCAAAAAATTCAACGTTCCTGATCCTGTCATTGGTCTACCCGAAACGACCGATCGCTAATGCCTCGTCAAGCAGTCCCAGCAGCACCCCTCACTAAAGAGCAGCAAACGCTTGTTAAGTCTAATTTAGGCTTGGCGCGTGGCGTGGCTCACTACTTTGCACGAAAAACAGAAGTCCCTTACGACGACCTGTTTCAGCTTGCCTGCTTGGGGCTAACAAGAGCAGTCAGGCGATGGGACAAGAGCTTGGGCTACACGTTCAGCACCAATGCCATGCCGTTTATACGCGGCGAGGTTACGCACTGGTTGCGCGACAAAAAAGAGGATGCCATTGCCACTCCACGCGGGCAGGAGCGTGTGCGAGTAGCAAGCTTGGATATGTCCGTTGGCGAAGGGCATTCGGTGCTACAGGACTTCATTGCCGACGACTCAGGCGAAACAGAACTCAATGCCGAACAAGAGCAACTAAGAGCCGCGATCGCGCAACTCGACATTGCAGAGCAACAGCTTCTCATTCTGAAATATTTCAACTTCTTGCAGGGTATCGAAATTGCTGAGTGGCTTGAGGTTAGCGCCATAACTGCCTCTCGTCGGTTGGCAAGAGCCGAGGCAAGCCTTCAAGCTCAAATTACCAATCCTCCTGGTAAACGTATCCAAACGATCAAGCCATCCAATCTCCCGAATGCGCTGCCCTATCGCGACGCGACGGGTCTACATCTTCCTGCCTTCAAAACCACTTGCGTCTACTGTGGTCTAGTCTTTGGTCGCTGGAAAGCACCTGTGCCCAGCAAGGCACCACGCTATTGTTCTCAGCGATGCGGCACCTCAAAAAGGCACCAGCACTCCTTAGCATCGCGCACCTGGTCTCCTAAGGAGATGGCGCTTTTAGAATCCCTAGTTGGCAAGTTTCCGCGATCGCTCATCGTGAAGCATTATCAAGGCATAGCAGCAGAGAAACATCTGCCCAAGCGTTCCAAAAATGCCATCGTGGTTAAACTCAATCGGGCTTTTACCTCAGTGGAACCGACAGAGAACTGTTGGACAATGCCAGGGCTAGCCCGACAGCTTGGGATTGACCCTGCTAGGGTCAAACGCTGGGCAAAGCGTGGGTTGCCTTACGACAAAGTAGCCTGGGGACATACCGGGAAGAGCGTCATCACAAAAGCAGGGGTGCAGGAGTTCGCCCGTAATCGCCCTGACCTCTTAGCCGGTATTGATGTCGAGAAGCTGGTTCGCATTCTGGACGATCGAGAGCTTGCAGAGCAATGCTCCTCTATGCCCGTTAAAGTGCGACGGCGTGAGGTGCAGCGCCTCGACACGAAAAAGGTTTATCCCAGCATCACCGCAGCAAAACGATCACTTGGGATCTACTACGAAGCGATTGAGGCAGAAATTCGGCGACCTGACGGCTGGCTCAAAGAAAGCGCTGTGATCCTGGCTGGCAGCGAACATTCAACCCTACATAACCATTAGACCGATGCAACAAGCCCTTAACATTGCGACAAACGATTCAATCGTGCCAACGCGGGTCAAACTCTCAACACTGATCGAACTGTTTCAGCTTGGAGAGACTCCTATCCCTGGCTACGAAGGCGGCGATCAAGAACGACTCCGTGACCAGGATCGGTTTTTCTGTCTGGGGCAGATTAAGGAACGCTACGCCGATCGAAGCCATGAACGCGGCGTTAAGTCGTGGATTCGTGCCGACCAGAAAATTTATCGGCAACTTAAACCGATCTTTGCCCAGTGGGTTCGCCGTATTGATGCTTTAACAGCGCTCCTCACCCCTTACGCGCCCGATTATGATCCCTGGAACGGCGGCTATGGAGGATGCCGGATCGCCGATTTGTTGCTTGAGCTAGGCGAGGTTGGGTTAGTTGAATGGGATCTTGAGGCACAAGTAGCCTCCACGCCCGCAGTCATCAATTTTATCTACTCCAATCACAGTCTGTGCGACACACCAGTTCTACTTGCCCGTAGAGCGTTTGAAGCAGGACGGTTAGACATACTTAAGGCTACTGAGCAAATCCGCTCTGAGTATATCTCTCCAACAGCTTACTGGTTGGAGCAAATCCAAAACCACGCGGGCACCAATCACCTTCACTGGATTGATCTAAGCCAGTATGAAATCATCCGTAACCTACACCCAACGATCGCCCTGCTTGCCGCCCTAGAAATCCCATCCAACGTTGCTGGGTTGCTGCATCAAATGGGTTTAACGCTTAACCCAGACGGCACGGAAGAGCACGGCTGCTACAACCATCAGAATATCTTTACCCAACGGTATTCAATGCAGCGCTTTGCTCAGGATCTAGCCAGCGCGATCGTCAACATTCGATTAACCACGGCAGAAAGTGAGAACCTGAGATACTCAGACGTAATGGAGCACAGAGACTTCATCGACTGGCACAAACTCATGCTGCACCGTATCAGTGAGACTAAGCTGCGTAGTATCTACGAGCTTTTTGGCATTGACTGGGCTGTAATTGAAGACATCCTTCAGACATTGCCGGATGTGTGGTGGATCGCGCTGGGAGTAAATCCCAAATGCCCACCGACAGCTAAAGTGCTACGACAACTTTACCTTCAGCGTATGAAACAGGTACATCCAGACAATGGCGGCACAACTGCCGATGCTCAACGGCTCAATGAAGCATACGAAATCGCAAGGAACCAAATACATGAACAAGCCAACGCAGCTTTCAACCGTCGGCGATTGTCGTAAGATCATTCGACGTGCAGCTAGTGAAATCAAAAGCCGAACGCGACTCAGGCGACTGGCAGAGACAGCAGCCTTTGAGTTGATGGAAGACCAGCGGGACTCAGAAGCAAGCAATGAAGAGGACAAATTGTGATGCAGGACGAGCAGTTTCAAAATGCTATTGTTGTCGCCGACTGGGGCAGCAAGATTTACGTCGATCGCCCTGTCTTTGACGTAGCGCCATACTATGGCTACTTTCGTTCCGTCTCAGCCTTAGAGGAGTTTGTTGCCGAGTACAACGCTGATCATGCAAAGTCAGGCGATGTCATCGAAATGCCAACCTGGGCATGGTGTACGCGACCTGTTCATATTAATCAACGCAGTGCCAAAGACATCTTCGCAGACTCGTTTGAGGAGCTGTATGACGGTGCCTGGGATGACGTAACACTGCTGAGTAATCCCGAGGCAGTCGACCAGCTTAACCAGGCGCTGGATGCCTTCTATGCTGCTACCCAATCTATCTGCACCTATGAACCTGATTACGATCGAGTGCTGACCCTGAACAGAGCAGCAGTCCGACCAACGCCACAACCGCATGAGCAATGGCGGCATAACAAGAAGGGATCGGTCTATGAAATTTTGGCGATCGTCCGCGAAATAGATACCACAAAAACGTTGAACCATCATGAGCGCAAGCGCTATGTGGTTTATGCTGAACCGGGACACAATGTCAATCCAGAAGGCTTTTACGCTAAACACGAAGCAACAGGAAAGCTGCTGTGGATTGTGCAGGTCGATTCTGAATATCTTGCTAGCAAGTCAAGTCCACTGCTAGAGCCGGTGGAGGGAGTCTGCTATCCGAGGGCGCGGCCATTGCCAGACTTCATGGCGATTTTGAGTAGTGACGAAGGCACCTGCTGCTACGGTTTTGATCGATGCGATTAAAAACTCAAAAATGATCACTATAGTATTAACGGTTGAGACTGTTACCGATGTGCGCGATCGCTTGCTGCATCTGCTGGCAGGTAAACAATATCGACATCAAATGTTTGACCCATCAGGGCAAGAACAGTATTCTGAGGCTGCGCTAACGCTTGCAGATAAATCCTTTGCTGCTGACAATGCACCAATTTACTTTCACGATAGGACTGGAGGCATTGTTTTACATTTGACTGACAACCTCTCTACTGACCAAGCCTTTGTTGATGGCAGTATATTCATTTTTGATGATGCTTCTGTGACAGTCTCATACGATCGCGGCTTCAAGTCGGTTTTCACCGTGTCATCTTCTGCGTCCTGAGGGTTAAAACATGAAAACCTTTTATTGCCGGAGTGCCGAAGAAGAGCCGGAAGACGCGATCGCCATTCAAGCCAGTGACGAGGAAGAGGCTGCGCTTACGTTTGCTGCCCGATGGGACACGTCCTGCGGTGATTGTCCAATTCTCAATGGTGAGTACCAAAACGGATTTACGGTTATTATGACAAACACCCCAGAGGATCAAGCGCCACAGCACCAAGACCGCTGGCACCGCTTCCAGATCACTGGCGAACTTGTACCCCACTACTCCGCCACACCGGACTGATGAAAAAACTTTGCACACTCGTAAGGCATCAGATCGAAAGCGTGGAAGCGGTCGGTCGTCTCACGCCAGCCTACGTGCATCGAATTTTGCCCTACTGCGACGCGCTCTACGTTTTGGCGCGTTACAGGCATTGGCACAGCCGCGTCTATCCATCCCCACCACCTTTTACTCCATCCCGTGCTTAATTTCCTTCATACACTCAAATACAGTGATATCGGTTCCAACGATACAGCGGTTATCTGCGCTCAGAGTATGGTTGGCATGCTTCAAGAAAAGCACGATGCTCTGAGCACTATCAGAGCCTATGCTGCCGAAGAAGGCTACCCCGAACCAGACACCTTCCCTCGTTTACTCTGGTGGCTTCGCCTGGTGCGAAAAGAATCAACAGAGGCTTTCATTCAGCGCTACGACGAGGACCTCAAAGTTTACATTGTCGATCTAGAAAGAGCTGAACACTGCTTCAGTCGGCTAGGCATCGCCCCAAATCCCAATTAGAGAACTCCAACGTGTCACAGATTTTAGAAACTGCTGTTCCCACTATTCACTATGCCCTCGACCATCTTGATAAAGAAGTGCGGGAGCAGTTGCGTCGGTTAGAGCAGCATAGCCGTGAACAACATACTGCCCTGCTGCAAGCACAAATGCTTTTACACCTTCATTTGCCAGATGCCGAACGTCATCCTGGTTATCAACAGATTCAAAAAGTTTTACAAGGCAGGCTACACCACTCCGATGAGGATGGGTCATGACCTTAAAAGAATTGCGTGGTTTGTCCGATCGGGAAATTGACGCAGCGATCGCCACCTGGCTAGAACTACCTGTCGTGTGGCGAACCCTGGCACCCTACTTTAGACCAGGCGAACCAATCCCCGACGGTCACCAGCCGTACCTTAAAGGCGTTGTTGGCAATCGTGAATATGATTGGGCAGTCGTACCATACTACTGCCGTGATTTGCGCTGTCTCCACCTTGTCGAAGAAGAAATCACAAGGCGACGATTACAGCAAGAATATATTGTTAGCCTCATGGCTGTAGTTGGGCTGCCTGTGGTTCCCACGACCAATCGGGAGTTATACACTCTGGTGCATACAACGGCGCGTCAACGCTGTGAAGCAATCCTTTTAATGCCGATGGTGAGTACCTCTCCCCCTGCTAACGAGGTTGCTACCCATGATTGACGCTTTAACCTATGTGCAACTGACTGGCGACAGAGCGCGCCCACGCTTAGTTGCCGTGCAATCGCTTTACGAAATTGCTGGACTCAGTACCCTACTACGACAGCACGCCGGACCGATTGAATACAAGCGCTGTGTTGATAACGCTACCATGCTGGCATTACGGGTTCCTGGCGTATCATACGTCGAGGGCGAAGTTTGGCTACCGCAATTGCGAATGCCAGTAGAACACGCCTGGAACGCCATCAACGGTCAATTTTTTGATCTGACTTGGGAAATGTACCAGCGTTTGCAGACCGATTCGCAGTACTACGCCATCATCGAAGGCTCCATCTTGGAGCTGGCTGCCAAAGGCTTTGATTCCAATCAAACTGGTTGCCTTCTACATCAATTGATCAACAAACAAATTCAAACCTCGGAGCAAAGGTAACAGATGCGTCAATTCATCGCCGACTGCCTAAGGTCGATCGCCCAACGCCTCGATCCCAAATTGACACCATCAGATCACTTGACTAGCCCTGGCGTTGCACTCATCCAAACGATTCTTCAGTTTCAACAGACGGAGGTAGCGCATCACATGGCGATCGTTATTACGGGCGAAACCTATAACTTGCTGGCAGTCGATCCAACCTGGCAAAATAAGCAGCCTCGCACTCTTCAAGTGACCAGTATTGATACGATAGACAACATCAATCTCTTGCCCTTCAGTCTTGCCTGTGCCACCGAAGCAATTCAAAAGCTGCCAGCCGACATGGAACCGTTAGCTTCTTTTCCAGAACCGGAGCCTGGATCGTTTTGGGCTGCCAATATCACACTGCTTCACCTGATCAGGACGGCTTTGACGATCGCGCTGCAATATGGCACGCCCTGTACATTCATCAAGGGCTACCGCACCTACCGCGATACCTACCTCGGCATCTCTGCCAACCCGTCCAACGGTGCTGTCTTTGTGGTCGCTTTTATCTCTGGTATGGGCGGCAGCGATCGAGTGCTGGACTTAACTGAGGCGAACGTCCTAGAGTCTTATATCCCTCATTTGCAACCCGATGGTTACGAAGGTGGATGGGAAGATCGGATTATTGAGTTATCGAACCTTTTGCGTCAGCAAAAGCAGCATACTAATGCCTCTCTGGAGTTAAGCCTGCCATGAACTACCTGCTTTGGGGACTGCTTTGGATGGCACTCAGCACAGCCCTGCTCTACATTCTGCATGAGTTGCTGGATCAGATGGAGTTACTCCTGCAAGGGTTTATTGTTAGCACCAGCACCCACAAGTTGATCATTGTTGTAAGCGCCTGCCTTATCTCAACTTTGCTGCTAACCGTGAAACAACAGCCGATACCTGTACCCGTACTAGTGGGTGTGATTATGGGTACGGCTTTGCAAATTTGCCAGCCGGGTTTGTTCCGAAAGGTTTGAACAAACCCCCTTCGGAACACTAGCTAAAATCGTGGCGTTGTTTGCGCCGTTTCTCGCCTGCGGGCAGATCGTCCTCGACCACAACCATTAACTCTCCTAGTGTCAACTCTCGCCCAGCCCACTGCGAGGCAATGCGGCGTAGTTTTTCTTGAGTAGCAAAAGTGCTGCCCGTCAACTTGCCTCTGTAGGCTTTGGTCAGAGTCTCCCGGTTGCTAATTTCATGTGGTGTGTTTTGCAGTGCTTGCCACACCGAGAGTACGGAGCAGTCTTGCCCCGTTGCATCTTTCAACCAAAAAGGGTTGAGGTTGAGATAAACATTCATGCAGTTGCACTGTTGACAATTGACATAAGAACCGACAGCATCATAGTATGCCTTTTGAGCCGCAATGCACTTGTATTGGTGCAGCCCACTATTTCGCCGATTATCATCTGAAAGTGCGAGATCGCAACGTTTAGGCGATCGCGCGTTTCATTACCCCCCACTTTTATGAAACCGTCTCGCTCACAGCTCATAACCGAGCTTGTTCAAGCGGAGCCGCGCATTACCAAAGCTCAACTCGCTGAACGTTTGGGAGTGCTGGCTTCGGCTTTAAGTTCACCGATTGAAGAATGCATCGCCGATGGAAAAATTGTGCCGCAGGATGGCGGCTACATTTCGCGCGAATTGCATTTATCACAGCTACATAAACAGCAGGAGCCTCCTCTGAAGGTCTGGTATGAGTCTCACGCTACGCAGTCCATCGTAACGAGCACTCCTGTAACAGCTTTGCCAACAAAAACGTTAGTAAGAGCTGCCAAAAGCCCGACTGTGGCGCAAGTGCCAATTGCCCAAGACGAGTTGCAGCCAGACCAGCCTATCGCTACACCATCGCTGGTCGCTGTTGAAAGCTCCACTGTTGATGCTGACAGGGAGATTGCTACTCCGGTAGAAACAACACCATCTAAAAGCAATAAACACCAGCAATCCGCCGCCGAGCGTGGTCAGCGGCAAAGAACACAAACACTTCGCAAGGCAGAGGCTGCGTTGCAGCGATTAGTGAAGCAACACAGCCCAATTTCGCTTACTGCTGTTGCTGTAGAAGCAGGATTAGGTTTGTCTACCTTGAACAAAGCTGCCTACAGCGAGCTAAGAGCCAAAGTGCGAAAATTACAGCAGCAAGGAGCGATCTCTATTCCGACCGTGGTTGAGGAAGCACTACCACCATCCACGCTAGAACCAACAGCCTATGTGACAACAGTGCCATCCACATGGGCGCAACTAATCCAGGCGCAGATCGCAATCTGGGAACAGAAGCTAGCAACCGCGGTCGCGTCCGTCACAGAAGCTGAAAAGGCACTAGAGGCTTTACGTGAAGTTGCCGATCTTCCCGATCCTACGCCTGATCACTCTGCCAATGGGCATCATGCTCGGAACTAAAATGCAACTACAGCAACAGCAACGTCCGGCTAAATATTGTTCTAGGCAACCTGTGCGGTTTATTGGCGGCGAAGGTACGGTGTTGCAAAGCTACTATGTCTCGGGCACCTGGTTTTACACGGTGCGACTGCCGCGCAACCAAAATGCACCCGCTGACAATACCACCAGTGTTCAGCTCATGGAATCTGAGCTTACGCCCGTTGTTGCCCCACCCCCACCCCTCATACCCTAATGGTTCAGGAACTCAATTTCAGATCGGTCGCAGATCGCCAGTCTCCGCATAACATTGACGCTGAAGAATCGGTACTGGGCGGGCTCCTGCTGGACCCAGAAGCCATTGAGCGCGTCGCAGAGATTTTGCAGCCAGAGGCAATGTATCTCAAAGCGCACCGAGAAATTTATCGTGCAGCGCTGGTCTTGCACCAACAAGGTCAGCCCACCGATTTGATGAACATTACGACGTGGCTAATCGATCGCAGTCTGCTCGAAAAGGTAGGCGGGCAAAGTAAGCTGGCGCAGTTGATCGATCGCACGGTGAGTGCTGTCAATATTGACCAGCACGCGAGGCTGGTCATGGAAAAATATACTCGCCGCCAGATCATTCACGCAGGTAATGAGATTGCCCATTTAGGGCATGACACAACGCTTGATCTAGAAGTGATTCTCGATCGCTCAGAGCAAAAAATGTTCGGAGTGACGCAGCGATCGCTAGAGCAAGGTCTAAAACCTGTCTCCGATATCCTGACTACCGCCTTCACCGATATTGAGAGCCGCTCCGTGGGTCTGGTGCTGCCGGGGCTGTCATCCGGCTTCTATGACCTGGATGCTATGACACAGGGCTTCCAGCGTTCTGACCTGATCATCGTAGCGGGCAGACCGTCGATGGGTAAGACCTCCTTCACAATGAACGTTGCCCGCAATATCGCCGACTTTCACAAGTTGCCCGTTGCTGTGTTTAGCCTGGAAATGTCGAAGGAGCAACTAATCCAGCGTCTGCTGGCTACAGAAGTTCGGATCGACAGTGGACGACTCCGGGCGGGACGACTAGCCGAGCAGGAATGGGAGCCGCTCGGTCATGCGATCAACACACTGTCGCAGCTCCCCATCTTTATTGACGACACGCCAAATCTCAGCATCACAGAAATGCGATCGAAGGCGCGACGGCTCCAGGCAGAGCAAGGTGGAGCGCTGGGCTTAATCATGCTGGATTACCTGCAATTGATGGAAGGTGGTGGTGAGAATCGGGTGCAGGAGCTATCGCAGATTACACGGCAGCTTAAAGGATTGGCGCGGGAACTGAATGTGCCCATCATCGCGCTCTCGCAACTGAGCCGCAATGTGGAATCGCGCACCAACAAACGACCCATGATGTCTGATTTGCGTGAATCAGGCGCGATCGAGCAAGATGCTGACTTGATCATGATGCTCTATCGCGATGAGTACTATAACCCCGACACGCCCGATCGTGGCATCGCCGAAGTGATCATCTCGAAACACCGGAATGGTCCGACTGGCACCATTAAACTTTTGTTTGAATCACAATTCACTCGTTTCCGCAATCTGCACGTTGCTAACCGCCAGTTCTGACCAAAGCGATAACTGCCCTGGTGAAACGTTTGATCGACCGCCGCGATGCAGCCATAGGTGGCAACCTGTGCAGACCGCAACGAGGTTCTCTGGTTTGTTATTGCTTGGGTCCCGATCCCAATGATGCGCTTGGAGCGTCTCGCGCATCCGTTCTGAACGCGATTGTTCCTTCAATTTCGGAACGTCGATTTTTGCCAAGCAGGCTTTACCGCATTTTTCGCACTGCCAGCCAGCACGGATCTTGACTGCCAAGGCAATCGCGTCCCAATCCTCTGGATAGCCAGCCGACAGTGCCATCTACTTTTATCCCACAGCGACTTCGGCTGGTTCCAACCGCTTAGGCTGCCGCTGTGTTTGTGACTGCCAGGCAGCGATCGCCTGCCCACATTGCTGCGGACTATCGCTGCCACAGTAGGCACGCCGACCACTGCGGCTCAACACTTTCAGCAGTGTGCCGTCATCCAGCATGGGGCAAATAACGCGATCGCCCGTTTGGGTAAACAGATTCAACAGGTCGGTGGTCAGAACTTCCCACGAGCTTGCAGAAATGGGCTTAGACTCCGCTGGATCAATAAAGTCAAGCGCGTGCCCAAAGATAAAGATGTCGGTACACATTTCTAAGCGCCGTCCGGCACCTACCCAGCCTTGCAATGTGCCTTTCCATGGCATCTGTGTTGCCCGCAAGAAGGGATAAATGGCTGCATAGTTGGCTACGACAGCCACAATCTCTGCCTTGTTCGCCAACCAATCGTAAGACCAGGGTGTCTCAGGCGACGGGAGTTGCAGTAGGGGCACAAGTGCGAAATGAGCTTTGGGAGCCTGGTCAACAAACTCGCCTTCTGACGTGCTGCCGCAGTACAGGCTGCCAGTTGTATCCAAGCGCCACCATTCGCCTAGTGCCACCTTCGGAGCGTCTGGCACTGCTGCCAGCACCTTTTTCTTTTGCGTCATAGGCACCACGTTGGAAGTCACCGCAGGCTTCTCTTTTTCGCGCAACTCTTCCTCAATCCGCTTAAGTTCTGCCATCTGAAGCTTGGTCAGCTCTGTCTCTGCTACTTTTAGCTGTTGAGTCAGTTCTTTTCTGTCCGCTTTTTTAGCTGTTTCGCTAGAAGTTCGTAGCGTCTGCACCTGTTGATTTAGGTCTGGGGCAACGCGTGCAAGCCTCTCTAATCGCCTTACCGCATGACCTAAACCAGCAGTTCGCGCTGCTTCTTGCACAGGTTTTGTAATGGAACTCGTAATTTGCTTGTAAAGGCGCAAGGTGCGATCGCTCATACAATTTTGAGCCGCCAGTTGTTTTCTAGTCACCTTTTTTGTTGCAGGTGCGGCATCCGTTGCCAGACCAAGGCTGAACTGATTGTCGCCAGCACGGGTACATAGCCCTAACTGCTCCAAGATGCGCTCTTTCTCCAAAATCAGCTCACCCCGCTGGAACACATCCAACTCTTGTTGGCAGAGCTTGACGTTAATCACACCGAGACGTACCTGCTCCCAGCTTTGGTCATAATGGACGTAACAAGGTGCTGTACTGCATCCAAGGAGATTAAGCGCCATGACGTAGTAGGGGTCATCAATGCTGTCTACCATGTGATACAGCACCATACGCGGATTCTCTGGATCATTCTCAGCACAAACATGGAGTGGGTTAAGCAGCCCATCATGCCCGTTTCTCAACTGCATGTTGAGTTCAATCGAAGTTTTGATTTCTTCTAAAACTTCTTGATTGATTGTGCCAATATCCGATAACTTGCGGTAAGATATTTGAGAAAGTGGTAAGGTTTGGAGCCTTAACGCTTGAGATCTAGCCATGATTTTTACACTTAAAGATACGCAAACTGCGCGGCTGTTGGGTAGCCGTGCGGTTTTTGCTGATTAAGTTGATTCTATCAAAAGATTCCTAAAAGAAAAGAGGCTGACGATCGTCAGCCTCTTTTGCTTATTTTTGTGACTACTGCTTAGGCGCAGGTGTCACGATTGTTTCCCAAGGATCACTAGTTGTAGTCGTAGTTGTGGTCGTGGTCTCTGAGGTTTTTGCCACCCGTGCTAGCGCAGCGGACAGAGCACTGTCTTGCTTACTAGCATCTAGCTTGGCAAAGTCTTCGACCGTCCGAATGGAGCTGTTAATCTCTCCCAACGCACGAATGATCTCCTTGAAGCCAACCTTTCGTCCTAGAGAGGCGCTGGCGGTTGCCATTGCTTCCTGAACTTTTTGGGGAGCAGGCTTACTGCCATTCGCTCCCTTTTGCTCAGCAGGTGCTGGTTCAACCCATCGACCTGCAAGTTTCTCAACCTGTTTGCTGTAGCGGTCTTTCAACCGAAACGCACGCTTGGTCAGAGCATCGAGCTGCTCTTTGATCGTCGCCCCTTTATGAATCTCCGTTATGGAGTTGACTACGTTGATAGCCGCTTCCAATTCGGCATTAGCTTCTTCCAGATAAACCAAAATCGCTTTTGCTTTCTCCTGCTCGGAGCTATCTACCGTTTGTTGAATCACAGAAGGTCTTAGACGGAACGCGATCGCCACTCCAAGGAGAGTAGCTACGATCGCGCTCAAGAAACAGAGCAAAATTACACTATCTGCGGACATAAACACCTCAGTACTGTACTGTATAAATTATAACTTTTACTGACAACAAAAAACACCCGAAACCCTTACATATAGGGCTTTTCAGGTGTTTTTTGCTTGAGAATTTGATAGTATAAGATTATACATTTGAGGTTTGCTTATGGGTTTCAACGTCGAGCCAGTTTTATTACTTGTTGGCATTGTGGCTGCTGCTGCTGCGATCGTGAATTTCGCCCTGATTGGGTTAAGAACATGCACACGCAACGCGCTAGTTAGTCAGAGCGTCGTCGGGTTAATGGGACTGGCTTTTTTGATCTGGTTACTACACGATGATGCTCGTAACTTACCCTTAGCAGAAAAGGTTGTACACCTGGCAACAGGTATTGCAACGGCGTTTTGGGCAGTGGTTCAGACCCTTTGGGGTCTGGCACATAAAACCCGATAATGAAAAGCCACGAGGATATCTGGTCAGATATCCTCGTGGCTTTTTAGATTAGAGAACATACTAGCTTTTGTACTAATATATAAGTAAATATTATATAATGAAAGGGTACACGATACATACATTCTGAGGTGTTTATGAGTACAGCAGGCTATATCGACCTGGGTTTGCTAATCATTGTTTTAGGCGCAATCTCGATCGCCTACTTCTGGTTTAACAAGCCTGTCTAACCGCCACTCGCTTTTCACTTCTAGCGCTCAAGTTTCCCAAAAGGAGGCTTGAGCGCTTCTTTTTGGCTAGGCTTCAGGGTGTGCTGAAAAAGCCTGCTGCGCTTGTAGAATCTGCACCGCAGTCCCTGGCTCTACAGCAAACGGATCGCCCACCTGGTTCTGCCTCAAGAAGGAACGGTATGCGGTGGGATCGCCGCCATGAATCAGTAAGAAGCGGGGGAAAAATTGCCCATCATAGACATACTTCTGTGTCGCGGCTTGCGCTACTACCAGCCCGTAAGCTGTGACAGGTCCAGGGATTGAGGAAGGGATTGAGGATTGCAGTGCTTGAAGCGACATTTTTAATTAAGGTTCGCGCTGGCTTGTAACTGATGGCAACGACACGATGCGCCAAGAAAGCCTTCAGGCTCACCGCCATGGACGAGCACCGAAAACGGCATAAGCTCTACAAGATAGCCGCGATCGGTACTTACCAGGCTGTAAAAATAGATGGCGCGATCGCCATCGTCCGTGGGCAAAACGCTAATGGCATCAATTTCCTTGCCAGACGTTTCTAAATATTGCCAGAGTTTTTCTCCTGGCAGTACAACCGGATCAAGCCATTCGTTGTAGCAGGTAACGACCGTACCTTCCACCAAGGCCTGGCATAAAGTTGTGGACTGCTCTCGCTGCTGCTTTATTTGGCGACCTTCTTGTGGTGTGAGGTGGGCATCAGGCAGAAGGGCGGGCAGTGAACTCGATGAACTCGATCGCATAACAAGTTTTTTCCAAGTTTCTGGAATTCTACCTTCTATCGTAGATCAACACAACGTCCAGTCATGTCACATCCCTTTGTTCCGCAATATGGCTCAATGCCCGGTATAGCCAGTATGCTAAATTCAGATTCACTCGCTTTTTCCGATTACTAGCTCATGGGACGACACCCGAAAGCGCGATCGCAGGTTAAAAAGCCAGAGCTTGTACCTCTAGCAACGCACATCAAGCAACTGTTGGACGAGCACCATTTGAATGCTTTCCAATTCGTTCGGTTGGCGGATCTGATGGCGATCAAAACCACTTTTTATAATCTGCTTGCCTGCGACTATGAACCTGGTCGCGCTAGTCTGGGCAAGATTGCTGAAGGGTTGCGCCTCCTTACAGGCGACCCAATCTACACACGCAGCTACTTAGACGATATGATTGACCTCGCCACGAAGTCGGCAAGCCGTCAACCGCCAAACAACACATTCGAGGTAGAAAAAATACCCTTGTTTTCCAGCACATTGGAAAACGATAATAAGGAATATCGTTTGTATCGAGGCGGAGTAGCTGTGGATGAATTACCAATCAACCCATCATCAGCAGGAGCTAAAGAGTTTGGTCGTTTGTTGCGACAGGCAATGGAGGCAGAAAACCCACCATTGAACGCTGTCACGCTGGCAGACTGGCTCAACGCCTCTGCCCCACCGTTACCCAAAATTTCGTTTGTGCGTTTGCAGCAAATCTTGCAGGTGTCTCCAGCCCCAACACCAGGGGAAATAACGCTTCTGTTACGTTTTTTGATCAATACTGTGCCGGATGGCGGCAATTACGAAAGATTTTTGCACTTGGTTTACCCGCCACCAGCAGCAGACAGCCAACCAGAAGAGCGCGGCTGCCTGCATAATGGCGAAACAAACGGGTCTAAGCACTCAAGCGGCTAAGGTCTAGTTGAGGCGGTACTGTATATCGCCCCAGCCGCAATTTTTTTCCCTCTACTTCAAGTTGCTGTAGATCAGCCCAGAAGGTTTGCTCGATCGTGGGTGTTTCCCACCGACATGCTCTATAAGGAAGTTTAAGCAACAGACTGGTAGTCGATTCGTCCAACAATGTGACGACGCGATCGAGTTCCCCCCGTCCCCAGCGACCAGCATTTTCGGTGTCTCGGAACCAGTCACTTAACGGGCGATTGGTAGCATCAGCATACGCCTGATTTACAGCTAACCGTTGCTGTGTCTGTGAATCCGTAAGAGCAAACGGTT
Organism: Stenomitos sp.; assembly: GCA_041744955.1. Taxonomy (GTDB): domain Bacteria; phylum Cyanobacteriota; class Cyanobacteriia; order Leptolyngbyales; family Leptolyngbyaceae; genus Stenomitos. Next base: position 43,192 of record JBGTJW010000153.1, read on the forward strand.
CCGGCTGCTGCATGAGCCATAAGATTAGGTCCTGGAACTTATTGGTTTCAGGAATGAATAGATAATTGGCGGTTTCTGGGTGTGACATTTTTCTTACTCGTTGGCGATTAATCTGATCTCCGTGCAGCAGTGACTGTACGGAGAATTTGTATGGGTTACTGGCTATGGTGTACAGGTGAAACCAGAAGGAGGCGATGGGAGCGATCGCCATTCCGGCTAAAGTCAACTCCAGCACGCTTTCAATCAAAGCGTTACAGGCATCAGGAGTCTGAGCAACAATACGGGCGATCTTTTGTCGTGGCAGGTAGTGAATAATACAACGGTCTAAAACTGACTGCAAGTCAGTTCCAACCTTCTGCTGCAATAACGCGGCAAACTGACAATTACGACTGGTCGATCGTTCTAGAGAACGTCTAGCCTGCTCAATCTCTTCGTCCGCCATCAATCCAAACCCCTTTGACCAGGAAACTCCATACCAAAGCCAATCCCGGTCAGGGTTCCCAGGTCTTGGCTTGGTCTTAGCAGGAAGCGAATCCACTGCCCGCGCTTCGCCTGGGATCGAAGCGCGGTATTTTGCTAGGCACCGAAATTGTCTAAACCGAATTTATCGTTAACCCTAGTAAACCTATTAAACAAAATATCATTTGAACAGAAAAACAAAGCAAGTCAAGAGGGGTGATACCCCTCACCGAAGAACGAGCGGGAAGCCCCTGGCTTCAGACACGGGGAGGAACGCGATTGGCGACTTGAGTCGCCTACATCAAAAGCCATACGAGTAACCGTCCTTTTTGTGAATGGGGTTGCAGTATTTGTGGCTGATGCCTGCCACTCTTCCATCTATCGTGGCGATGTCAAAACTGCCAGAGGCACGGCAAAGCACTCGTCCCACATAGGAACCGATTTTCTTGCCTGCTGTAACGGTGGCAGCAACAATATCGCCAGTCTGAAAGCCTTTGTGAATCTGCACTTTGGACTTGTGACGAGTGGGGAACCCATATTTATCGGTGCCACACATCTGCCGTGTACCATGCCCTTTCGCCGCAATCAGCAATGGTTTTGAGGTCAGAACTTCGAGCACGTCAACCTGACCCACACAAGCCGCATCTAACCAATGTGCTTTGGGTAGCTCTAATCGAGTGCGGTTAAACTTGGTTTGTCCACCTGTTCCAGTAGTGACGGACAAACCAGTTCCCTTTAGTGCGTTGAACAATGCCCATCGGGTTGAATTGATCGCAGCCGCATCTTTAAGCGGTGATTTGGCTTGCTTGAGAATGCGATTCAATAGGTCAGGCTTGCCCGATAGAAACTGTCGAACGTCTTGATTCCCTTTGCTTTGATTGCAGGCATGACAGGCAATGGTCAGGTTAGAAACTCGGTCAGAACCACCTCTCGACTTGGGCTGAATATGCTCAACCTCGAAGGGAGCATTTTCGACTGAGCAATAAGCGCATTTCCGATTCCACTTCTCAAGCAAATACTCTCTGACTTCGTAGCCCTGCAATTCTCCCTGCTGATACTGAACGCCTGAGATTTCAGCATCCTGCATCAGTTGCAAGTCGAACTTGACCAGTTCTTGGGCAACGCTGGCAATCGGAGCCAGCCTTAGAAATTTACGAACCCAAGTGAGCGTCGTTAGAACGCGATGCTGCAACGATGGAGCCAACCAGCCATCCGGACGAGTCCGATTCAAGAATCGAGCTTGCCGATAGCGAGTTTTGCGATTCCGTCTACTTCGTCGCGATTGGCGACGAGACAGCAACGCATCCTTGATTTGTTGCCCTCGGTGTTGCAGTTCAGCACCAAAAACAACCTGATTCCCTTGCTTAAGGGCAATCCCAGTGATCCTAGAGCCTGGGTCTAACTTAAGCTCGATTGGTTCAGGATTAGCTTCAACCTCCTTTTTCAGGATGATGGTGAATGGGTAGCGACGAAAGACAGCAGCCTTCCCCGCGTTCAGCAGTGACCTTGCTATCCCTGGCTTGCAGGGTGTGAGCGGTTCGTGATTGGTGTCTAGAACGAAAACATGGTTAGACATTGTTGCGTCTCTCCTGATTGCTCGTAACGTTAGCCTTGGCAATGTTTTAAGAGCTTGTTCGGCTAAAGGCACTGTCTTAACCCATTAGGACTGTTTAACCCTTAGCGACAGAGCTACGAACTGGCTACGCATTCGTAGGTGTCGTGACTCAAAAAACGTAGTCCTCGAAGGACTTAGCCTGGTCAGGTTGTGGCTTGTATCCCGCTCGAAGAATCGGGTAGTCTACAAGCCCCTAGCTTTAGCTACGGGGTTCCTGACACTGGTTCAGGGGCTTGAGGTGCTGGCACTGTTGTACTTGGAGGCGTTGTCGCGGCAGCAGCTTTATTAAAAAGCGCATACCCGCTCACACCCGATCCCAGCCTCGCAGCAACCTGCAAGAACTGGTCTTTTGAAGTGTAAGGGCTTCCGTTTTTGAGCGTACCTGCCTGGGATTCGGTGGTCAAGCCAAATTTTTCCTTCACTTGAGCATTAGTGGGATTTGTTTTAAAGAAGGTTTGTAAGGCTGCCAGCGTTTGTGTGTCAGCCTGGGACGGTTGACCCGCCGCTGTCGCACCGACCTTACGCATGGTGATACCGCAGCTCCCAAGTTTAAGAAAGCGGTTGGTTGCGGTGGGGTTTAAATCACGGTTAAAGACATCGGCTCCCTCATCTAACGTCTGCTCTTGTACTGCTTTATTAATGAGAGCGAAATCGGCGATCGCGGTCTGCGCTTGCTGTTGCAAGCTGGGTAAAACACGACCAGCATCCGCATTCAGAATAGCTTCAGCAAACCGCCGTGGTGAAGCGCCGTCCACCGCACCAATGCCATCCTCATTCTTTGCCAGCACAAACGCTAGATCGTTCTTGAGCTTGGCTTGAATGGTGGGATCTTTGAGCACTTCAGCGGGAATCATGCCAGCGATCGCTACCTGAACAAACGCATCGGCTGACAGGGTGCTGACTGCTGCCGCGTCAGCAAACTTACGCTCATCCAGCAGTGCTTGCACCTGTTGGCTACCGTCTGCACCCAGGCAAGGCTCTAAGAGCGTTTCTGCTACTGCCTGCACCGCCTGCTTTTCACGTTGCGACTGGGTTGTGCGTGCTTTCCAGTCCTGTAGTGGCGTAGAGGTTTGCGCCTGTCCCAGCGAGTTATCTGTATTTTTACCCGCCTGCAAGGTAAAGGATAGGCTCACCTCTGCCTGCTGATAACCCGTTTTGCTGCTAAAGGGTTGAGAATATCTCACGTCGCTGCTGGTGCAAAAAATCGGGCGTGCAACCAAATCCCCCTGACGCAGCATGAGCAACGGTGGAGTTGAATCTTGCTCACCAATCTCGCGCAGGTGAGCAACGATGTTTTCTGCTAAATGGCAGATGTCAAACTGCTGATCCCACAGGTAAATCGAGAACGAGTAGGTGCGATCGCCCAGCTTGGTAAAGTTAGAGGCATTCTGAATTTTGTCTCCACCCGTCGACTCCCACTCGCTGGAAAGACGATGCGACACTTCTGGCACAATTAACCCCAGCCATTGACCCACATCCATCTTTTGCCCTTTGTAGGGACCCGTGAGGAACCGCAGACTCACAGACTCTGAATACGGCGTGCTACGAGAAGTGCGGCGTACCTGTTGTAAAGGCGACGGACCTTGATAGGTGCTGCCCGTTGCCGCTGGCGGCTTGGGTGCAGCAGCAGTTTGTTGAGTCTGAGCCGGTGGATTAGGCGCGATCGCAGGCGTAGCGATCGTAGTTGTTACCTGCGTCGCCGGAGCTGCTGGCTTTAGTGGTGCGGTTGGCATAACGAGGAAGGTTATTGAGTTGTCAGCGTGTTCCGAAAGTCTCCTTGCTAAATTCTTCAGAACAATCCGATCAATCGGATTGCTGGCAAGGGCACTCTAGCCACAGGCGTTTAAAGAGTAAGTAAGTATGAGTAAGTTATGGCATTGGGCGATCGTCGCCACATTAATGGGATCAGGTCTTGTATCAGTCTTACCACAAACAGCCGCAATTGCTGCTCCTGCGGAGGCAGTGCAGTCCCAGTCGGCAAACTGGGCAGCAGTGAACTATCTCAGTCAACGACTTGGTGGTCCAGCCAAACTCGTTAAAACAACTGTTGTCGGCAGCTATGCCTTAGTTAGCTGGCTGAAAGGCGAAGCGGGTGGCGATTTGATCTTGTTGAAAGATGAAGGGTATTGGCAAGTCGTTGGTCAAAGCAAAGGCGCTCTCACGCTGAAAGATCTTTTAGACGCGGATGTTTCACCACGCAATAACGAGCATCGCCGCTTGCTCAGCCAACACTTGGGTGCGTCAGCCAAACAAGCACCTGTAGCCCCAGCACTCCGAGAGGCAATGTCAGATCTCTATCGCATGAGCAAGGTGATGATCTTGCTGCCAACTGCCTTACCAACCAAATTGACACCCGATCAAATTTGGGTCACTGGCAGCGCCGGTGACCAGGGCTATAGTCTTCAACTCGCCTTTACGCCCAATTGCAACGGAGCTGCGTGCTTCATGGGCAGCTTTGTTGCAGGACAGGAGATTGCTCTGAATGGTCAAACCGTTAAGTTGGCGCAGGGTCTTACAGGGTACTACCGCGATCGTACCTGCCAAAACTGCGGGGATGCCTCTCTTGTCTGGACATGGAATGGTACAAATTACGGTATTCGCTTTAAAGCGCCAGGGCAAAACGAAGCCCAACGTCGTGCGGCAATGGTGCAAATGGCAAATTCAGCCATTCAAGCAGGACCTCGCTAAGCAAAGCGCCAATACGAGAATCAAATCGGTCCCATATGCTGCTGGATCTGACAGGGATGGACCTCTGCACGGCTAGACGGGGCAGGCAAAGCCAGTGACGCGGAAGACTCTGAATTATTCAGCCCAAGTCAGAGAAACAGGTTAAGGACCTTCGTTTGGCGCTTGCAGGTAGCGCCAATTTTCTACCTTTCGTAGCGCGATCGCGGTTGCCGGTGGCATACCGTACTTACCAAGGCGAGCATCGACTCGATCCCACACACTAATTGGAAATTCTGGTGTGGCACTGATTGGTTGTGGTCTCGACTCCTCATAGAGATTAATGCTCCCGCGCAATTGATCCGTTTCCATGACTGTAAAACCCTGATACAAAGTTTCTGACTCCAAGTAGCTGCCATTAGGACCATCAAACCCAAAGTCTAAGCGCCAGCGTACTAATGTCCACTCGTCAACCTGCGCATAGCCCACAATGCTGAAGGTTTGCCCATCGTGGATAAGGAGATCGGCAGGTATGACAAAGAAACGGACAGGGATGTCAGGGATGTAAGCCATGTAGTTACACCTTAGGAGGACCAGGAGTGGGCATCACAGAGCGAGGATTTACAGCTTTACCAGAGGGATTCCGCGTCTCAAAATGCAGGTGAATCGGGTAGTCGCTGTCGCTGCCACCACCAGAACCACCCCGTACCCCAACTTGCTGACCGGACGTAACATTTTGCCCCTTCTTGACCAGGATCTTTGCCAGGTGTGCGTACCGAGTGACCCAGCCATCGGGGTGCTTGATATCAACCATTCGACCGTAACCGCCTGCGCCACCAATTTCGCACGTAAAATCCACGGTGCCGTTTGCGGCTGCAAAAACTTCATCAGGTCCAAAGCCGCCCAAGTCGATGCCCTCATGCGGTCTGCCGCGAGCGTCTCCAAATTCACACTTGTCGCCTGCTACGTTCACTTTGCTAACGGGCATCGGCCACGACCAGCCGCTCTTGCTAACCGTGCTCGGCGGCGTAGCAGGCGCATTGTTTTGATTGGTATCGTGCACAAAGACTTGAGGCTGAGGCGCAGAGGGGTCCGCTTGATAGGCAACAACATCCACACGCAGGCAATCGCTCAGAGTGAAAATCACCTCATCAGTCGTAAAGGTGCCATCCAACCCTTTGCCAAAGCCTTTTGCCTCAAACGTTTTCTGAGCATCTAGATCTAGCACGGCTGCATCTGTAGCGGCATCAAGGGAGGCGCGGAACTCAATCGCCTTGCCTAGAAGCTGGTTGGTAAGACCCAACACATGAGCCAGCGCATCGCCCTGATTCTGCGGGTTGATCTGCGTAATGGTGCGACTGCCGCCCACACCTGCGTCCGCACAGCCTAAACCGTAAGAGCCGTCAACGGGTAACGCTCCGACTGCATTGGGGTCAATGCCTTGGGTGAAGAGCTGTAAGGCTCGCTTGACCGCTCCTCGATAAACATCAACACCCCAACAAATGCCGATATTGCCAGGACTGCCAGAGTTGACAATGGAGCGCACGTTATCAAAGTCTCCTCGTGCCGCATAAGCAGGAATGCCATTTGTTTTGAAATACCAGACCAACGCTTTAGCCGAAATGTCAGGCTTGAGTGCCAGTGCCGGACTATTTACCAAATCAACCCCGATCGCCTTGCCACATTTCTCGTAATTCTCCTTCCATGTCAGTTGCACAAACCCACGACCATAGTAGATACCATGCCGCCCCCCGCCTTTGCCGTACTCCTCAATCGGTGCAAAGGGGGTCGTTTCCACATAGATTGTGCAAAGCACTCCAATCAGGTCATTTTTGCTGACCATGCCACCCTCTGCCATCGCCTTAAGGATAAACGGCAGATATTTGCGGATGTTATTACCATCGCTGTCAGGACAAACTTTTTGTACAAGCTCTGGTGTGGGGTACGCCTGTGCTGGGGTTGTTGTTGGCGTAGCAGCGGCATTGCCTGGCTGCGCTTGTGGCTTTAGTGGTGCGGTTGGCATTGTACTGACATTAATAGAACTAAATCATCACGGCTAACTCGATTTTCAATTCCACGCCGCATTTCACGGCGGGCACTGCTCACTTTCTGCCACCGTTATCACGACATCATCGCCAATATCTTTAACGACGAGATTCTCGTGATTGTGCTGGCGAATGCGATCCGAGCCAAACCAGACAATTCTCACAACCCGCCGCTTTAAAGCCTCTTCAGGCACTGGCAAACAATGATGATCGTAGTCGTAGGAACCGCCGTTGGGTGTATTCGGTCGTTTCTTGAAGCTTGGCACGCCTTCAGGCGCAACATTTGGCTGCTCATCATTGGGATAGCGATTGTTTTTCGTGTGAAAATCCGATATCTCAACCTTCATCGCTGAAATATCGACATACGCTTGCACCTTCTGGGTTTTGCGTACTTGATTGAGCAGCGGAGGGAGAGCGATCGCGCCTAAAATGCCGATGAGAATAACGACTGCTAATTGCTCAACCAGGCTGAAGCCGCGATCGTTTCTGTTCATCTTGGCAAAAATCAGTACGTCCATCGGCGGCGAGACCCTTTGTCCAGATGCACAAATGATCCAGGCTTAATCGCAAGTCCACCATCCCAGCTTGATTCGAGCGATCGATGCAAGGACGCTTCTCCCCCATTGGTATCAAAGTAAAAGTCGATCGCATCGCCTATCAGGTGACGGCTACCGGATGCACCGCCAGCGGCATTGTTTGCTGCCGGGTCGCGATACCAGCTTGTGATGTTCCATTTTTTGCCCTTACCGACGGTTTTATCGACCAAGGGCTGAATGGCTTGCGCGATCACTACAATCCGCTCCATCACCTGCTTGCTTGGTACACGGGTGCCATTCTTCGTTGCGTCTGCCCAGGTAAACACACTGCCAGGAAAGAGTGGTTCGTTGAGCTTAATCTGACCCCAGTCCCGAACCTGGATCACGCCTGTTGGGTGCGTGGGTGCCTCGGTTGGTACGACCACAGTGGCACCCACACTTTGTTTGCCGCTCACGTCCCAACCGGTGACGCTCACAGAGGCAAGCTGTAGCCCTGTCCGCTTAAGCACTTCAGGTTTGCCAACAAACACCTCACGCCGTCCGGCGTAGTCCAGCACCAGCCCAGAGGGGTCACCACGACCTGGCTGCACTTGCCGCACGGTATTACCACGAGCGACGATCGCATCGCCCTGCAAGGTTGCCTGCTGTGTGGCAAGCTGCATCTGCGACTGTTGCAGCCGCACAACCCCTTGTTCACTACTGGCAAACGTTGTTTCCTTAGCAAATTTTAAGTTGGCATGATTGTTAAGCGAAAACTGTTCAGCCGCGCTGGTTGTGGGTTTACCCTGTGCTGCGGCTTTGCTCACATTGTCCAGTAAGCTGAGCATTGTTTCTTGGCTAGTCGGTGTTGCTGCTACTGCACCAGTGCCAGTCGTGGCGACAGGAGCGGGCTTAGTGAGCAACGTCTGAATTTTTTGCGCCGTTGCAGCGGGCGGCTGCTTTGCCCCTTCGGTAATGATGACTGTGATCTGTTGCAGTCGATCGTCACTGGTCTGCGCTAGCTGGGTCTGGGTGGCGGTAGTCTGGGCTGTCTTTGCCTGCGTAATGAGTGCTTGAATGCTCTGAAGCGTTGCTGCTGTAGGCTGAGTGCCTGCGGTCTGGAGAATCGCTTTAATTTTGTCGATCGTCGGTTTTTCATCCCCCACCTTTCGAGCTTGTGCATCAGTACTGGTAGGCTGCGAGGCATTAGTTTGAATGGATGGACCTGCCTGTTGTGCCATCTGGCTAGAGGGGTCAGCAGCGACAACGACTGTAGCATCGGGTGGTCTCCGTCCAATCTTTTGAATTTTGCCTACAAACTTGTTGCGCCGCTCACCGTCAGCAAACCCAATCTCAATTTCGATATCCTGCTGATCAGCGATCGCATCTCGTATGTTGCCGTCAGGGTCATTCAAGAAAACCTTTGCTTCGGAAAAGCGCCGGGTGGACAGCCAAATGTACGAGCCGTGCAGAATGTCCCCGTTCAGCGAATTGAACTCAGACGTGCCGAGCTTGACGCGCATCATTGCTTTGTAGCGGGTATTGCCGTCCGTCTTCTCAGGCGGTTTGGCTGTAGCAGGGGCAGTAGGTTTGGGATCGGCAACGAGTGCCTTTACATCCTTCAGTCCCTGAGGCAGAAAAGCGTTAACCATAAACAAAAAAAGCCGCAGCCAATGACTGCGACTGCCGTGATGGGGGTACGTCGGAAAAACTCTTTGCCTGATTTTAGCTGCTAGGCAGCTTCAGCGACCTTTTCTTTAAAGATCTTGCCTGCTGAGAACGCTGGGACGGTTGTAGCCGGAATCTTAATCGGCTTGCCTGTGCTCGGGTTGCGTCCTTCCCGCTCTTGGCGTGCACGCGCTTCAAAGGTGCCAAAGCCAACTAGCGTCACTTTGTCGCCAGCAGCAACCGCTTCGATAATGACATCAACTGCTGCGCTCAGCGCTATATCAGCGTCTTTTTTTGTGATAGATGCTTTTTCGGCGATCGCGTCAATTAATTCACCCTTGTTCATAGATCTGGGAACTCCTGCAAACGTAAAAATAATGGGAAAAGCTACCGCATCATAGCTGACGACAGTTCTCATGGCACAATGAAAAGGCAAAAAGCTTCGCCCACGATTGCAAGCGATGGCTGCTTATAAGAAGATTCAAAGCCAGCGGACTCAAGGCGAAGACTACCCTGAACCGAAGATCGAACGGTTAAATCTCGGTCTTTCTACGGTAGGCAAAAATGGTCTGGAGGCAAAAGCGGCTGCCTTATCCATTAGCAGATCGGAGTTGGTTGAGCAACTAGGGCGGCTGGAGATCTCTGCTGCTGACTTGTTTGCGTTACTAAAACCTGTCTATTTGCAGCGTGTTTCTTTTTGCCCACTACCGCCTTTGCAGGACTAGTTAATTCCAGTATGCACTCCGCTTTGCATCACAATTTTCTGTGGCGAGAATGTTAAGTATGGCGACTCGCTCTAGAAGGTTTGTTTTGTATGTTAAAGCTGTCTCGGAAAAGAAGCGGCGTTTTGATGCTCTTCTGTTTATTTGCATTTGATTTGACTATTTTTGCCGATCGCGAAGGGCTTCCAGGACGCAGAGTTGGCGGTGGTACTAGGTTTTTTATTACTGGAGCTTCATTGTGATTACTTCCATTGATTACGGGGGTTGTGGTTTGACTACATTTTGTCTGTCCTCTTGCTTTTTAAAGTAAGCGGCTGCCACACCAATCGCTATGGCTTGCAAAGTACTGCTCCACAGTTTTTTGTCTTCACTACTCCCACCAACCCAACCAGAAGCCAGCACGATCGCCGCTATAACACTCAACACGATCGCCAACGCCCGGTTCAACCGTTTTTCAGTTCGCAGCAGGCGTTGCTCCTGGTTGTTGTCAATTGCTTCGCGGTGCGCTAGCTGTTCCGCCAGGTTGTTGTCAATTGCTTCGCGGTGCGCTAGCTGTTCCGCCAACAATTTAACCTGTACCTGAATTTGTTGATTTTGCTCCTGTAAAAGTGTTATCTGATCTTGCAGAACCCCTAACAAATCTTGCCCTGTGATGGTATCTGAACCACGATCGCCATCTGTATCAGGGTCGTTAATCAGCAACGAAACTTTGCCGCCTGCTTTGAACAGCGTTAGATCTAGCCCTGGGTAAAGGGTGATCTCGTCGTCGATGGGTGTGCCATGCACCCACACACGGTTGGTCGAGCGCTCCTTACGGCTGCCGTCCACCAACACAATGCTGTCCGGCTTAAACTCAATCGTTGCTTGCACCCTAGAGATACCTTCACCAGATTTGCCCAAGGACTTGCCAATCTGATAGGTGCAACTATCGGATCGCCCGAACGTAATGTCGCCCTGAGTACGATCGAGGTTAATCACCCGCTTGGAATGTTCTGCTGTCCCCATGTATTCGCGCAATGTAGCTTTAAGCATCGCCACCCTCCTGGAGGGTAATCCTTCTGCGTTGACGGCACACTTCTTTGCTCAGCGCGTTAATGGGTGCTTCTTGCTCATCTGGCATTGCTTTATCACCTTTAAAGAGAGGATGTCTGCACCTGAAGAATGAGCGTCTGGAGCGCTGCCTGGATTGGGTACACGACACCCGAGGCAGCCAGTTCGATACCATCAGCCTCGGGTGTCGTGTTATCCAACAAGTAGAAAGGACGGCGCACGCCAGCGCTAAAACGTTCGGCTGCTTCTAGCGCGAGTCGAATGCGTTCCTCTGGGTCTCGCTCTTGCGTGGTGTAAAGCGAGCCAAGAGCAGCCTCTGAACCACAGCCGATCGCCATAAACGAATCATCCGTTTCTTCGATCTGGAAATCGCACTGGACGCAGTAAAGCTTACCGTCGTAACCCATCAGAAAAAAGCCATCAGCGAGTTCTTGCCCCATCGCGCTCTGTGTGAACCCACCCTGGAAGAAGGCGATGCGGATAGCGTCAATCAAGTCGGTATGGAGATACGTTTCGATGTCCGTATCGGACGGGCGCGCAGGCAGTTCTAGATTGTATTTCAGTAGCTGCCCCATCCGAAAAGAGCCTGCAAAGCCAAACAGAAACCCATCTCGTCGAAAGATTTTGCGATCGCGCCGCACCCGCAACTGATAGCCTGCTACGCCAGCACTGTCAGCACCGAGCCAGACTTGTTCTCCATCCGTAATGCCTACAACGCAGCTCATTGTCTTTACTCTTGCTACAGTTTGAATGAGAAATTTTTAACACCTTTTTCCAGTGTTGTAAGTCATGTCGTCGCCAAGCTCTCCCACCAAACAAGATCAATATTACAATTCGCCGTTGAGCCAGAAACAGGCGTAAAGATCCAATAGAGACTGTTACCAGGCAGCAGAATGATGCTGCCATCAATCACATCGCGATACGTGGTTGAAGCAGGCACACGATTGATTTTGCCGCTCACTACCGCTGTTGCATTGCTTCTGGTCATAGCTTGTGGCGTGTCTCTTGCTGACGAAACCGTGAGTTGAAGTGCGTTTGCATAATTCAACCTTGCGGGGCGTTCGGATAGCACATATAAAAAACAACTGTTTCAGGCAGGTTCACGGTGGCATCGCTACTGTGTTAGTTTCGAGCCGTTTACAACTGCCGGTAGTGAGCACGTAATGTCGCCGATATTGCTTGAGTGGTGCTAACAGGCGATCGAGTCGTGTTTCAGCCCCCGCACCTGCTTCCGAAGTGGCGGACTGCCCTCCCTTAAAGAAGGTTTTTGACAGTCCGCCAGGAAGACTCAGCGATGCAACATCCTTCACCGGCTCACTCAAAAAACTTAAGTCACCGCTTACACCTGTTGTTTCAAGGACAGCATTCAACAACTGAAACATCGTATTAGCAAAAATACGCGGAATTGGATCGTAGCCAGCCGCATAAACAACCTGCACCGTAAGGTGCCCTTGCAGCACCTTGATACGACCACCAGGCCGCGAGTAGGAGATTGCCAACGGCTGTGATGTCTGACCATTATCACCATAGGGATAATCTGTGGTGACGGCATCAATGCGCTCAATAAGGCTATGCGTCAGCATGACGTAGCCCAATCGATCAGCCTGTACCGTCTCTTGATAGAGCGTTAGTGCTGCGTGCCAGCCCAACCAGGCATCAACCGTATCTTCTAGCATTAGCAGCAAATCGCCCAGCACCGCCTCAGATAGATCAGGATACTTATCCAGATTGGTCAGGCGGGTGCGGGCTGTTGCAGCAGAAAGATAGCCCATTACATCGCCTCCAGGAAAGCTGAAATCGTGCCACTGGTGTAGTCGCTGACAGATACCTTCAGCCAGCGTACAGGTCCGGCGATCGCAATCAGGCTATCTGCTGTGAGCAAAGTATGTACAAACTCACTATCAGTATTTTGCACCTGTGTACGATTGGAGAGATGAATCTTGCAGGTGGCGGTAGTAATCCCTTTTACCTGCACCGTAAGATTCTTTCTACCTGCGACTGAAACCCACTCGCCGTCGGTGGTCGCGATCGCACCGTTTAACAGTACTGTTGATTGGGCGATCGCTAACCCACGTAGTAGCGGTAGTAGTTGCTGAAAGTAATAGCCAAATCCAGACACAGTGGTTCAGCCTCTAAGCGTTTGGGTCAGCTCCAGCTTCATCCTGGTTTGTAAAGCCTTCGCCTTTTTCACGAATGCGCTGCAAAGAGGGCGGCACCTCGGAGCCTACATCAATCTGATCCTCAGAACTTTTATAAATCGTTCCGGCTGGATTTATCGTTTCAAAACCACCCTGAGAATTTAGATGCCCAGTGGCAGGTGTACCTTCCTGCATCACTGGAGCGATTACTTCTTCTGGTGTAGGGGTTGGCTCAGAAGGTGTTGGTGTTACGTCTGTCATATATGCCTCATTGGTTACTACTGTTCTTCCGCCCAAGTTTTGGCAGCTTCAACCTGCGCTTTAGTAAGCACCTGAGCTACTTTGTCCCAATCCAGTGGGCGTGCCTGGATGAGGTGTTCAGCGGTCTTGGGACCGATGCCAAGAATGGCGTCCGCGATCGCCTCTTTCGTTTCAGCCGTGTTGAAAAATGTCAGTAGAGTAGTCTGCCAGTCAGGTGCTACAGGTTGAGTTTGCGTAGTGGCACGAGTCGGATCAACACCTAGATCGCCTAAGGTGTCTTCCTGGTTAGGCTGATGCGTCGTTTCCTGATTGGGTTGGTGGGTCGTTTCTTGATTCGGCTGATGGGTGGTGGTTTCGTTAGAACCCTCCGTCAACGTCAATGGCACCGACACCAACGTCTCATCTACCCGCTTCGCCATAAACCTCTGCACCAGCCAAGCAGCTTGAGCCTCCGTGACATCAATCGACTGATTGCCATCACGTTTGACAGATCCTAGGCGAGGAATTCGCACCTTAGGACCCATCCACCGTTGAGTAGGAGTAACAAAGGGCATGAACTAAACCTAGATATTGCCGACCGTTCCAGACGGCACTGTTGCCGACAGCTTATAAACACCTTCGCCCAAATTGTCGACATAGAGAGTGCCATATGCCAGACACATCCGCTTCTCCAATAGGTAAGGCGGAGCAGATCCTGTAAAGATCGAAGCGTCAAAGATCTGAGGATCGAAGGTGCGCTGACCACCTTTAGGATAAACTCCTTTCCACTTAAGAGAGTTCATGTCAACCAACCAATAATGCACCGTATCGGTGCCTGCGCCGCCATCTGTGTCATTAATATAGGGCGTAGGAATGATCGGGATAATCCCTCCCTGCGTGATGATGCTAGGCACCTTCAGCCCAGGACGGATAGTCTCCAGGTTTTGATATTCAAGCTTGGTATCGACTTCTTCTTCAATTAGCTCTAGCCCAAGCCCCGTGCAGAAAATATGCGTAATGCCACGCATAATCTCTTCATCGTTTACCGCAAGGCGAACAATGCCGCGCAGTTTCTTAACCACTGAGTCGCCAGTTGTGACATTGCATGTATAAGCATTTGCGACACGCATCTGCTTCGACAGCCCGTTAAAGGCAAGCGGGTTGGTAGCAGCGTCACCAACAAAAAGCGCTTTCTCAATTGTCTTAGCTGTCTTGATGATCAGCTTCTCCGTTTTGCGCGAAACAATGTCGCCGTATGGTCGACCTTGCTGGTCATACAGAGACTGAGCGTAGTGCCCAGTCTTAATGACCCCGCCAAAAGCTTTGATGCCTTGCCCTGCATCAGAATACTGGTGAGCTGGAAGATCACTGGCGGACTCTGGTGGGTTGAGGTCAATCTTGGAAATAAACCCGGCTGCTGGTTCGGGGCCTTCGCGCAACTGCGTTACAGGGTCACTTTCAGCAGCCTCTTTGTCTAGCAGATTCCAAAAAATTACTTCTTCTCGCAAATAGTTGCGCACTACTGACGAGTAATCTTGCCGAACGGTGAACCCGTCCAGAGCGACCGCAGAGGCTGAAATGTTTTGAAAGTCGAGGTCGGAACGATCGAGGACGGTTACCATCGGTAAGGATCTCTAGTGAAAGGACAGAAGAGCGGGCACAAGACAGCGGCTTGCCTTAGCCGACCTGTAGCATTGCCTCTAGGTCGCGCTTGCGGTCTAAAAGCTGCATCTGTTGCACGCCGTTAGGATTTTGACTCGAAGCCAAAACTTCTAGCTGCCCGGAGATGCGTGCCAGTTCAAGCTGGTGCTCCATCGAACTGTTATCACTATTGGCATTGGCAGCCTGAACTAGGAGAGGCACCGTTTGACCGGGGCGAGTTGGCACCTGACGTGGATTAACCGCGAGTGAAACATGTTGTTTCACCAGTTCGGGCAGGTCTGTCTTCATAGTGTTGATTTCGGTAGCAACGGCTTTCCCGATCGCTTCTACCAGTTGCGCTTGCTGTTGTTGACTTGCCTGAATCTGCTGCTGTTGTTGACTTGCCTGAATCTGCTGTTGACGCTCCTGCTCCAAGACACCGACTTGCTGCGAGACACTGCCAACCCGCGCTTCTAGTTGCTGATACTGTTGAGATGAAGCTTTTTGACCTTCAGCGATTTGGTTGCTGAGGCTGTCAAACATGCGCTGTAGAACGGGGTCCATAACTTCACTATCTCCGGGTTGTTGAGAGGGGTTGAGGGTGGCACTAGCAGCAATCGGCTGCAAGTTCTTGTGTGGATTGGGCGATCGCCGAGCATCAGCATTGAGCGTGCGGGTCCTGCGATAAGTAGCGAGTTCGCTAAAGAGCAGGCACCCACCGAGCAGTTCAAGCTCATCAATCCAATACACTTGCGTGCCGCCAACGGTGGCGACGTGTCCTTTGGCACGGGCATTCATAGATGCCCCCAAAAGCTCTTTAGCGGCTGAGATCGCCTCTACTTTCTGTTCGTGGTTGTAGGGCCAGATGTAACCGCGATAGATAAAGTCGTTGTCCTGGATCTCTGCCTCGGTCATCACGCCGATCGTGCCTTCCTTGGCGTGCTGCGTGAGCGTCTCTGATGCCTCCAATGGCTTATTTGCCACATCCAGTACCGACTCTGCTACTGAGCGTGGAATGTAGAGCGGCAACCCAGGCCCAACGCTGGGTGGTGATTCGCTTGGTTCATCCACACGAAACAGCACACCTTCGATGGGATGCAGATTTGAGCGTGCTTGAAGTTCGATAGATTCGGGCACACGATCGCCTTCAGGCACACGATCGCCCAATGCTGCTTGCCCTTCCAGCGCAATCCGCGCTTCAATCAGCTCCCCTTCTTCAAAAGTACCTGCGGCAGGATGTCCGCTGCGAGCAATGATACTGTCGTTGTTCGCAGCGGAAGCGTACAGCCCGTAGTCGTCGTAATAGTCGTAATAACGCTCGCTGTCGGTTGGCTCGGGGCTTGACGCAGAATGCTTATCGAAAAGCTGTCGCAGATCATTAATGAGTTCGTCGATCGCGGTCGTGCGGGCTACTTCTGTGGCGATGTCTTTAAAGTAATTCAGCGACTGCCAGCACAGATTGCAGTACCGATATTGAAACTCATCCAAGAGGATTTTCAAGTCGCCGCGCCAGACTTGGCGTTCGACCGTATCGCTAAGGCGACCCGCTTTTAAAGTCGACGGCTCGGCTGCCATCGACATGGGGTAATAGCTAATGCGCGGACTGCCATCAATGGCAGGTGTTGCCTCCGTGGCATGATTGCTTAAGAAGGACTGGAACTCGTCAAGGAGCGTAGTGATCGCCGCCGCTCGATCTTCTTCTGTCTTGATGTCCTTGGGCATCGACTCTGAAGAGAGCAGCAGGCAATGGAAATTATAGTAATTGGACTTAAACGCCCGTAGCATCAGCGTCAGCTTTTGCATCCAGGAACGCTGTGCAAATGCCTCTGTAAAGCTGCTGGCGCTAATGGTTTCGCCTGCTGCCTCTACGCTGTCAGTCGTGGTTTCTTCAGCGTCTTCCAGATAGCTTTTATCAACGACTCCAGCCTTTTTGAGTACCTGGCTGATGGAAAGTGCGCCCTGGCTGATACTCAGCAGACCATCCTTGATCGCGCCAGCATTCGCTGCGCTAAGGGTGCGCCCAGCAGCTTGAACCGGAATGAAGCCTTGAGGCTTGGGACGATGAGACGACATAGGGTAAGGCTCAAATGAGAGAAGCCCGCCAACTCATGAGTTGGCGGGCTTCCTTGATGGGGGGTAGGACCCGGTTATTTAAATTCTTGCATGTGCCCCTTGAGTGGGCATTGAGGCGATCATATCACATCAATTTGGATTGGCACCCGTATTTTCTACTCCTGCCTGCTCGTTTTCAGGTACGAATACTTTCTGATAATCGCGAGCAAGTTCACATAGTATATGCAAATCTCGGATTAACGCGCTTAGTAACTCACCGGAACCTGATGTTTTCTTCGCCTCACCTTGACACCAGGCAATCAAATCCAGTTGATAATTGATGCGATCGTCGAGCTTTTTCTTGCTAATCATCAGTACCCGCTTGAATTTCTTGCCAGTTGCCCTTTTGCTGGTTTTGTTTGAGCGATCGTAGTCCTTCAAAGGCGGCATCTAGATTCTGAAGGATCAGCCCAATTTCTGGGGATGTGATCTCTTGTCGGAGCAAGTTCCGTGCTTGGATAACTAGACTCGTTGCTGCTTCTACTTGTTGTGGCATAAGATTATCCGTTTTCTTCTGGTTGCAGTTGTTAGCTTTGACTTCTTCCGGCTTTCAATCAAGTCTGGATCGGTTGGCTCAGGTTCTTCCGGTTCAACAGGATTTAACCGTGTACCATCGCTAAACACATCGCCTTCCTCACCCAAAGAATCACGCCCCACTGCCAACCGCCCTTCGTTCCTGGTAATGAGACCAGCATCTTTATAGAGCGTCTTGGCGGTTTCTGCTTCATCAAGCTGGTGGCGCGGTTCAGTGTCGGCTGGTTGGACGCTATAGCCCGGAAAGAAGTATTTGATCACATCCAGTTGCAGCCGCTCAAACCAGCATTCCGCCATCGGCAGGATCGCAAACTGAAAGGAAGACTGTGCCGAAATATCGGCAGTCGCGTAACTATCGTCTGATGAAATATTGAGATCTCGTGGACTGAGCTGAAACGCTAGTGCCAGAAACCGAATGATTTTTTCTTCATATTTGAGATACAGCTCATCGTCCGTCCGTGCGCCCAACTTCTTGACCTCAAGCTGGCTACCGTTTTTGGTGCCGATGACCATCGTTGATGAAATGTCCTCGGCAAAATACTGCCGGAAGGCTCCGAGTTCTTCAGGCGTACATTCACCAATGTCAAGGATGTATTCCCGAGACGCTTGTGATGTGGTGGTCTGTTGAAAATCAGTTAGACCTAGCCACGCCGCAACGTGGTTAAAGCAAATCTCCAACGGTCCAGGTGGAATTAGCTCATAGGAGCTAGCTGTGTATTTGACCAAAAACAGCTCTTTACTGAGCAGAGATCGCCATTGGTTGGAATCAGCCTTGCCTTGCGTATCGTAATACCGGGGAATCACCCCTTCCGTTTGGGGCGTCCAGTCGGCATTAAATTCAATGTGGCTTGGGTCAACCGTCCACAGCCAGAAGGGCTTGCTGTCACCTTTCATCCCTGGGTGGCGCTCAACGGCTGCCACGTTGTAAATCAAGAGATCTTGAATCAACGCCTTGACAAACAGGGAGTAGGTATCAGTCTCCTCAATGTTGGGGTTTTCTAACGCCGCTCTGATGCGATCTACGGTCTCTTGGGCGATCGGATCGTCCTTCAGATCATCTGGCGGCATTACATACCAGGGCATCCGCACGATGCCATTGCGAATCCGCGTGATGGCAGCATGGATAGGCGGCGTATTGGCAAAGCTGCGGAGCGCCTGAATCGACACCCGCCGCAGGTCTTTCTGAGAACGGGCATAGTGATCAGTCAAATCAATCTGATCAACGGTTCGACGGTAGACACCGCGACCAGAGCCAAACAGCGATCGCTGCAAGCGCAAGGGAGAGACTGACTGCCGTCCAGAAATTGCCAACGGTTTAGAGATAGGGGAAAAGCTGAGTTTATTGTGGCATACTCTCTGCCTGCCAGCGATCGCAAACAGTATCATAAGAATGATCGCGGCAATGCCCTGCCAGCGATCGCCTTTAGGTCTTGCCCCCACATCTTATGCGCACACTCCTTCAAACCATCTGGCAGACGTGGCGCTCTAGTGTGCGCTTGAAGTTTCAGTCAGCGGATATTACTTTTAGCCGCTACAATCGCGTTCAAGTCTATGCTCAACTCATGGGCGCAGCTTATCTACATCACCTTCAAACCGGCGCACCGATGCCCGACATCAATGACGTAGCACAACTCTCTGAAGCGGCGGCTGATGTAGCAGTAGAGCGTGAACTAAAGCTACGTTCTGAAGCCTAACCACAAACCCTTTTCGGAACATGGACGGAAACTTTTCTGAAGCAGAGTTAAGAGAGCTGATCGCCGAGCGTGACGATCCACTTGAATTTTGCGTCCCTGGTGTTGTGCAGGTTGCTGACCCCGTACGAGGGATTCCAGAGCGCCATCAAATGGTATCCCGCCGAGTCTGCGGCTACGTCAAAGAAGATCGACAGGCGCAGTTTGGGCTTGCTAGCCAGGGTTCAGCATCGGGCATGATGTCTGGCTTAATTGCGGTTTTACTAGCAACCGATACATCATTGTCGAGCGACGCAGTAACACGCGAAGAACTGAATGATGGTGCGGCACGCATCCGGTACGAGGGTAAGCTCTACCAGTTTGAATATCTGAAAGACCACCGAGATCGGGGCGTTGTGCGCCTGCATGAAGTCAGACTCACTCGATCAGAAAAAACGCCTTGAGGGTTCCTCAGGGCGTAGCGATCGTTTGTCTCGGACAACTTAAATCTTAACGAGCGCCAAAGAGTCCACCAATCTGAGAGGCAATATTTCGTTTGCGCTCTGGCTCAACGTCGTCATAGCAAAAGCCTACAGTCAGCACGGAGTGATCCTGCCCTTCCATGGTGAATTCAGGATACTCCACAGACTTGATCCACATGCCAATAATCCGCACCTTAAAAGGATCGCCTGCTGACCCTGCTCCCGCAAACTCCGTCCCAGGACTCCCCTGAAACAATCGCACATACGTCATGATGCCATCCCGCTTGTAGCTGGGAGAAATGCCATTACCCCGGTCTTTGCAAAGGTCTTCCCACGCCAGAATCGCTTCTCGCGTCGCATCATCTGCTAGCTGGATCTGAGCATTAAAATCACCAAAGTTGTTGCGCCCAGAAGGCACCTGACGTTTGTCCGGCAGCTCAATGACTTCCTGCTCCACCGTAATCGCATCGCGCTGGATCAGCTTCACCGGCGAGGGAATACCCTGAATGGTCAGGGTCTGGTTATTGGCGTGGAAGATGTTACCTTCCAGAACGCCTTTGTTGCGCTGCATTGCCATAGGAGTAAGAAAGGGAGATTGGTGGGTGAGGAGCAGGGAATAGAGAAGGACTGGAACTTAGTTGTTCTCGCCGTAGCGCTCGACCAGCACTTGCGGACCAACAATGATGTTGAGCACTTCTAAAATGCCTGTAGGAGCATAAAAGAAGCTCACGGTGAGTTCACCGTTAATAATGCTCACCATTGAGTTTTGAGCACTCTCATCGGTAACAACGGTTTCGGCTGAGAAGGTACTATCGATCGACGCCGCCTGTCGGAAACTGAGGTACTGACTCAACACACCACGATCGTATTCACGACGGGCAAACTGCTCCAGCATCAGAATAATTTGGTCCACTACGCCTGGTTGATTAGGCAAGAAGAGCATCGACATCAAATTGCGCGCTTCCAGCAGGACGCGCACATAATGCGACTGAATGCGACGAATGTGCGTAAATTTATAGGTCTCGGTCAGGCTCGGTGTCCTCGCTCCAAAAACCACCGCATTGCCATCCACAAACAGGACGGGTTGAATGCCCGCCCCGTTAAGGATAGCTTCATCCGCTGGCTCCAGGACTACAGGCAGCTTGAGAATAGACGGCAAGGTTGCCTCTGTCCCAGCATACGGATAGTGCCAGCCGTTGTTCGCGTTTGCGCGCCGTGATTCGCCACCCATAATGGCACCGGAAAGCGGCACAAACCGATAACCCCGACCCAGAGGGTTAGCTTTATAGCCGTAACTGGGAAAGGTCACGGTCTCAAAATCGTTCCGTCCTAGTTGCTGCTGCACCCATGCTTCAGCAGACGACGCGGTTGTCAGGTAAGACGGTATCTCCACGCGGAACTCAAACGCCCGCAGCTCTGCTAAATTGACAGCCGCCTTTTGGATTGCCACATCGGAAATACCTGGGCAGGCAATGCGGACTAAGCCCAGGTTTTTGTTGATGACGGTTTTCTCTAGCAAATTCAGATCACCACTTAGAAAGCGATCATACGTGACCGGGTTAATGGCTGCCGTGTTACCGTCGTAGCCCTTCGCCAAAATTTGCGGATGTACGACCAGGAAGTAATCGCCAACAGCCGACTGGAGCATGAGGTCGTAGGCATCATTGACCTGCAAGTAGCCCGATCGCTTTGCTTTTGTCAGGGCGGGTACATTGCTAGGGAATGCCGTTTCCAGAACGAGAGCCGTATCGCTAGTGATCCGATTAACCTTGCGAACAGTTCTGCTATTTGAGTCATACAAATAGTCTCCTGCTTTTAGATCGGTGCGGAAGGTTGTTGAAGTACCTGTCACGTTAACGCCACTGGAAGAGATAGTGCCTGCCAGATCTAAAGGCGCGATCGCTGTTTGCACACGGAAGAAAGAGCGTGGAAATTCGTAGGGGTTGGGATAAAGCGTTTCCCCAGCGAGATAGTCATACTCCAAATCAGCGATCGTATAGAGCCGCGCATTGGTCAGCTCCAAAATTTGTCCAGCCCCATTACAAGGGCGAACATCGTTGCCGGGGTTAGTGGTGTAGTCAGATGTCCACAGATTCTCAGCGGTAATCCAGGTGTGATAGTTGGTAGACCCGGATGAAAAGGCGATGTTTGCCTGATCGACCACATTTTCAACAAAATCAGGGTCGCTAGCATCCAGGGAAGCATCCCCAATGTTGAGCACCTCAGCCCCATTAAAGTAGACCCGCAGCCCAAAATGTGTCTCTGGTTGACGCTGCCCCTGTACAACCTTGACAGCGAGACCATCCGTGCGATTAGCGTTGAGCGTGACTGTCGCTAACTGCGATTGTTTCGTCAGTTGTGCCGCCGCAAAGTTTTGGCTAAACACTTTTTCCACAGTGGCAGAGGTCGCGGATTCAATGGAAACCACCTTGACCAACGCACCAGAACGGTTTGGATCAATCAGGAAAACGCCAGGTGAGAGTTGCGTCGTAAATTGGGTGCCAACACCTGTCACCGTGCGGTTATCTCGCTGCACGATCGTCGCCGGTGTGAGCGCTTCGGTAAAACCAGATGTGAGCGTCAGCAATAGATCAGAAGCAATGGCTGCAACGGTACGGAATTGTAGCTGATCGTCGATCGTGGCATAAACGCGATCGCCGACCGACAAGGCAGTTGTGAACGTAGTGCCAGTACCAACCAGTTGCAGGTTATCAACTTGCAGCACCAACCCATCGCCTTCAGTCGGAAATGGGGCGGAAATAGTTGCGGTTGTATCTGAAGTCACCGAGTCAATAACGCGTGCGACCCCATCTTTATAGATGTTTTTGCCGACTGTTAGCTCCGTCAAGAAAGCGGTGCCAGTGCCGGTCAGCACGTTGTCATTGACTGCGATCGTGCCTGCCAAATCCTTATAGAGAGCAAAGGCGACCGTCCCTGTGAGATTAGTGCGTGTGGTGTAACTTGCCGTGCCAGTGAGTGCAGCGGGACCGCTAACCCCATCCTCTAGCAAATTGTACTGAGCACCGACTGTAAAGACAGTTTCCCCAGACGCAGAATGAGCAGCCGTATTACTGATCACACGGTAGGTCTTCCCAGGCACCCCACTGAAAGAAACCTCCGCATCAACAAATTCATTGGCTAGTGCGCCTGGGACTATTAGAGTAAAGGTGCGAGCACTGGCTACAACAATGCCAGTAGCAGGAATCGCATTTTGAGCACCACCCCAACGCCCTTCATTGGCAGCTCTAATCCGCAGGACTGGAGCGCCCATTCGGTTTTTGAGTACAACTTCAGCGCGGCGAGCATTGTCTAACTGGAGCCGCCCAACGAAAAGGGTGCCGGAACCGCTGCTGTTACCAAAATACTCATCAACAAAATCAGGCAGCAGGTGAGCTGAGTTGGCGAAGAGGTGCCAGCGCCGCTCCTGTGGATCGCCATAGACATCAAGGTACTGCTGGAGCGTTCGTGCTGGTGTAAAGACACCCATCGGACCACGTTTGGCATTGCCAATCACCGCTGTCGTCCCAAATAACGGATCAGGGATCTGATTTATAGATGGTTTTTCGTAAACAGCGATCCGTGCAGCCGGTTTAGGCTTGCCAAAATATCGGGACTGAACAACTGCCATGTTCTATGCTCCTTGTGTACCTGCTAATAGCGCCTTCGTACCGCTGCCTGCGTAACCTGATTCCCGCAAGATAATGACTCGCTCACGGGCAGCACGTTCACCACCACCTGGAGCAGTGCGGCTATTGGGGATGCCTTCGCGTGCTTCGATCGCATCCAACTCGTCTTGATCAACAGACAATAGAGGATCGTCTTCAGCCAAAAATGATGCGCCAAGTTTTAACGATTGGGCATAAGGCAGCTTAGTGAGAAATTGCCCGATCACTTCCAACTCATCACGCGTAAAGATCGCAAACTCAGTGCTGATATAGATCTGGGTTGCGTCAGGCTTAGTCTTCTCCCCTGAAAAGTTGCGGGGGTACGGGATCTGTAGTGGCTCAACAGCTTTCGCGAGGGCAGCTTCCTGGCGCGACATGGCAACTCCTTTAAAATGCAAAAAGCCGCAACTGCTGTGAGTTGCGGCTCCCTTGACGTAGGTCGTACCGATTTTATTTAGTTGACAGCTATGCCGTTGCACAGCCAAAACTTATATTGCAAATATTAGCACGAGATCATTAAGAGTCAGCAGGGGGTGAAACCCTCTCTCAAGAATTCAGATATAGCACCGCCAGACTCCAATTACAACACCCTGTACATTGATGTGCTTTTGAAAGCGGTAAGGACCAGGCTCATCCGTCCCCATAGCTAGCAGACGAATGAGGTCACCATCTCGCTCTAGACGGTTAAGTGTAGTGCCGTCTTTTTGGCGCACAGCAACGATCGCACCAGCCTTGAGAGATTGTGGCTTAGAAACAGGTTTTAACAATACCAAGTCACCAGTCTGAAGCAAAAAAGCATCTAAGCGCTCGGAGACGCGTAAGGCAAAGCAGCCGGATAGTAAGTGAGTAAGTGCATCAAACGACTCAACTGTATCGGTGAACGTAGTGATCAATCCACTCGCAGCGATCGTCCCCAGCAAGGGCATGCTGCTTTTTGCTGGAGGCAAGACCCGTATCGTTCTCATTTTGCCCCGCATCCAGTCCACGTAGCCTTTTTGGCGCAACCGATCCAGGCGTGCTTGCACAGGTGAAGCCGATCGCAGTCCCAGACCTTGCATCATTTCGCGCAAAGAAGGTGACTTCTGAAACTGCTGGATATAAGCAGCAATCCAATCCAACATTTCTTGTTGGGGTTCAGTGAGCGGCAGCATTGATCAGTTCCCCCGAACCTGGACAGGCATCAAAAGTTGTTTGACGTGCTCCCCGCCCAACGGTGAAAAAATGACTGGGCTGGTGGCGGTATTGGCTTGCATCTTCACTTCGCTGGTTGCGATCGCCCTCAAACCATCCATCACGTATTTGATGTTGAAAGCAAGCTCCAGATCCTCCCCAGAAATTTGGGCAGGGAGGCTTTCCTCCCCGTTACCCACATCCTGTGCGTCTACCGAAAGCACCAGTCGTTGTGTTGACTCACGCAGAGCCATTTTCACAATATTGTTTTTCTGATCCGCCAGCACCGCAATCCGCTCCAGCGAATTCAGCAAATGCTTGCGATCGACCGTTACCTGCCGTGAGAAGGTTCTAGGCATCAGGTTTGGGTAATTGGGGTAGTCGCCCTCCAGCAAACGACTGACCAGTCGATGCTGTGCCCATGTGAAAGCTGCCTGGCTTTGGTCAAATGTGAGCGTAACGGTCGCTTCTGGATTTAGGCGATCCATCATCTTAGTCAATTCTTGAAGCGCTTTGGCAGGAATTGTGACCGCACCTTCCGATGCATGCGCCGTTTCATCCATCGGCGCAGATCTCGCCACGGCTAAACGATGCCCATCGGTTGCAGCAAACTCAAGCCCATTGCGCTCAATCACTGTCCTCACGCCACAAAGCATTTGCTTGGTTTCATCACTACTAGCCGCAAAGAGCGTACCGCGCAGCCCGTTTCGCAGGCTTTCAACCGAAAGCTCCACTGTCTCACCCTCAGAGATTTCCGGCAATTCAGGGAAATCCTCAGCACCCATGCCAATGATCTGATAACGACCAGCGCTACATTCCAACGCCAGTAACGTCTTGACTAAAGACAGCGTGATTGATCCGTCTGGAAGTCGGGACACCATCTCGGCAAACAGCTTAGCAGGCAGGGTAACGCTGCCGCCGATCGCAACCTCAGCCGCCAATTCAATCTGAATGCCAAGGCTGAGATCAAACGCGCTCAAGCTTACGGTCTGAGTCTCCACAGCAGCCACCAGCAAAACATTTGCCAGGACAGGGTGACTGGGACGAGCAGCAACCGCACGGGTAACAAGGTGTAGCGCTTGATTCAAAGTATCGTGAGCGATCGTCAGCCGGAGTTCATCATCGATCCCAAGCGCGGCCTGAGGCTTGGCAGCACGAGTCTTGCGAGTAGACGGGGCTTCAGTAGCGACGGTCATAGGTCAATCCTCTAGGTAATTAAAAGTTAGGCTTGTTCTGAAAGGAAAGTTTTTTTAGTTTTCGGAACAAGGTGCGGCAACGCGTTGCCAGAGCTTTACTGCCAAAGCTCTGGCGTAGGACGATACCACCAGCGCTCGAGCGCGGCTTGATCGACAAAATTTTGCAACCCAGTGTCTGTCCAAATATGCAGGCGATCGCCTAAGCGTAGCCGCCAACGTAACTGCTCCAGTTCGTACCATTGTTGCAGAAAGTATTCTGCCCAGGCACTCCGATCCTTGAGTGTGTCTACCCACTCAATGCCAGCCGCTGTCATGCGTACCAGGTTGGTGCCCCGGCGATTAATCGGCTCCCAAAAGATGACTTCTGGATTCCAGCTTAATAGCTTAGTAAGATGCGCCTCCATCACTTGGGCTGACATTGTAGGCGGAGTGGGAGCCATTGCTACAAACAGCCGACAACCTGCTGCGAATCCTTTTTGCATCGCCTGAAAGCGATCGCTTGGTAAGGGTGCGTGCGGTTCCATCTGGCGGCTGAGTTGATCATCACCATGCGGTATCGACATCCCCACAGTGACTAGGGGATTAACCAAGATATCCAGGTCTTGAGTCCAGAGGGGCGATCGCGTCAGGATACGCACTCGTTTGCCATAACGGAGTAGCGTTTGTACCGCTTCGCGAGTAAGCTTTGCTGTCTGTGCGTTCTGGTAAGGGTCAGTGCCAATGCACAATAAAACCACACCACGTCCAGCAGGTGTTTCACGCCATGAACGCATGTGGCTCAATTGGTTTTCTAAAGCCTTAGGCAGATCATCGCGGATCAAAAGGTAGTTACCCCAATCCAGCAATGGATCAGTTACACCCATTGCCACCAGACTCTCCGTTTTCATCCGCACCATTGGCGTGCTGGGTACCAGGCAAAACGTGCAACCAAAAGTACAGCCCGTAGCGACATTGATCACGTAATCGCACAGGCCTTTCTTATTTAAAGCACTCTCTGAAAGCGGCTGTTTGATCGCCTCAGAGCCTTTGATAATGGACATAAAGAGTTAAAAAAGTCGTAGCTAGAAAAAGGCTAGACAGGGGTCAGGAGGTGTGAATCATCTTCTCGCAGTTTAGCGGCATAGCAACAGTCCGGTATGATCCAGCCTTTGCCACCCACTTCAATCAAGCTGACTGCTGGATCAATCTTGGTTACAAGATAATCTTCATTGCGGGCATCAATCTCAAAATGGATTAACAGCCACAGACGTAGAGACGCTGTATTCAGCACGGCTCCTGCATCGGGTTCTTGCACCTGATACCACCCTACAGGCTTTTGCTTTTGCAGTGCTTCTTTAAGCTTGAGGAACTCAGTCCCCACTCCCGAGTTGCAAAGGAGGTGAACACAGAAATTGACCATTGCTGCTGTGGGCAGGTTCGCAACAATGGCACTAAATTTGGAAAAACTAATACTGCCGCTTTGGCGAAAAAGCGTAACCTGCTTGTCATTAAAGTACGTCCCACGCGCTTTCATATGATGAGCTAGACGCGAGGGTGCCCAACCAATATCTTTCAAAGACTGGATCGTCGCAGCAACCAGCGTCAGCTTTTCTTCTGGCGTTTCGCTATTAAGTTTTTGGGATAGCCACGATCGCATAAAACAAACACTCCGATCTGCACCCACTTTAGCCTATTTCAGTAAAAAGCTATGAAATCTTAGTTTCTTATCGTTTTAGCCTCCCAACAACAAGGCGGCTAAGATAAGTTAGCCGCATCACATGCTCAGATCCTCTTCAGTAAAGAACTGTGTACGCCTTATCGTCACAATCACGCCTTTCACCAGTCAGTCTGCGCGCTGCTAGCCAGTCACAGTTAGCACGGTTGACCGCTTCGACATCCCCCCAAATCGACGGCTGGATCAGGAAAGGGCAAAAAATGAGCCATGAAACCAAGCAACGATGGTGCGATCGCTTGGAGTTAACTTTTGCAGAGTTAGAACGGTTACTGCGCCTCTTGAGAGCAGACGCGAAAACCTGTCGCTTGTATCAGCAGGAAGTAGCGGCTATGCTTAAAAAAGAACGTGCGGTTCGCTTCAGTCAGGAACACTTTTTGCATGCACGACCGATTCAGCTTGCAGCTCTAACAAACCTCTATCCTTCACAGTTCACAGCCTGGTTTAATACACCTGGCTCAAGACCGGGGCGGACTACACGTAGGCTCTTGACTGGTGCCTTAGGTATAACTGAGGATGAATTAGTCGCAGCAATCTACAGGCGACAGCAAAAAGCGGTCGAAGTAAAGCGACGGCGAGCCCTGATCGATCGCCACCTCTCAGAGCGATCGTGGTAAAATTCCGCTATCCAAAAAGCAAAATGCCCGGTGCGCTAACACCGGGCGGGAGATAAATTTCCTGTGAACATACTACCACTTTTCATCAAAATTCAACCTGTTTCGCCTCCAAATTTTCGGCAGTTTTGTGCGTTTCGGGCAGCCCATGTACGGGGACAGCCGCGACGTTTAGCCCAAAACATTTAACCCAGCGCCGAGTGCTATCACTCAGTGCTGGGTTTAGTTTTTCGCTGCTAGCTCTGCCGTTTTGGAAACTTTTCTTATGGAACTGCGCGAACCATCAACAGAGTCGCCGCTTTTGCGGCTCTTTGAGACTCCTATACCGATTTCATTGTCTACTGGCTCGACTAGTTCGACCGTTGTCTCAGTGCCCTGTGTGGGCGCTGATTTGTCGGCACGTACCGCAGCAGCGCACCAGGCGATGCGTGCTGTACTACTCGATACTCAAACAAAACTTGAGGCTGAACTCTACGACTTGGCACGGGGTCCAGTCTATGGTGCCACTTATAGCTCTCAAAAGACCCAGCGTGACGGTGGTGAACCTATGGCAAAAGTCTTTGAGCAGGTGGAGCAAGAGATTTTTGAGGTCTGCCGCTCTGACCGCAGCTATCGTCGTACCACCGTCATTGAAACGATAGAGGGCAAGATTGGTATCCGTCACAAGTACATCAACCCAAGAGACGGGACGGGTAGCTACCGCAAGGCTCTAGAACGCGAAGCTGCCTGCCGCTCCACCATGGAGCGGGTAAAACTGCTGCGGAGCTTACGGAAAAAGGTGCTGTCCCGACTTAACGCGATTTCTAAGCGAGAGGCTGAGGATCAAGCCCTGCTAGAGGATGTTTTAGCTGCTTGGCCGGTTTGAGAGCATATGCAACTGAAAAACCCGACTGCAATATGCAGTCGGGTTTTTCATGATTGAGAACCAGATGTTCACGCTTTTTGTAGCTGCTCCTGCATCTGGGTCAGCACCAAATTACCGCCTTTGGTAATCTCGTAGCTAACAACATCCTTTGCCGAGGATTGCTGCACGCAGCCGGTGTTTTGCAGGGTGCTCAAATCGTTGTAGGGATGCGTCGGCAACCTTAACTGTTCTCTGATCTGGCTGATTGTCAAATCTGTATACTTAGTTAGCAATGCCAAGATACGTTGCTGGGTGCGATTCAGACTCATGAAGATCTCCTAAAATCCGAAAAATGATGAGTAGGGGAAAAGGATTGGTCAAAGCGCTGAGCGATCGTAATAACCGCTGCAACTGCTGCATCGCGTTGAGGCATTCGCAATACAGCAGCGCTTCGGCTTCAATCTCGAACTGAGGCAGGCGCTGCTGCGCGGGAAACATGTTGATCGCAGTGGTTCGCTGGCTCACAATGTATGACCAAGCGCCCCACTGCACAATCCAAATGGTTTGCATCTCTACGAAAAGTTTAGGGCAATGACTGGTAGAGGCAATGACTGGTAGAAATTAGGCAACCAAAGTCCAGCGAGGTGTTACAAACCTAAAGCGAGTTCCTGACCCACCAGTCGTTTTGGGTCCACCGTTGTCGGGTGGGCTATAGCGTGGACTATAAAAATGTCGCAGTCGTCCGCTACCGCGATGAAACGGCGACGTTTGCGATTCTGATTCTGTCTGAGCACTTAGCGTTGTTACGGATGAAGACGATTCTGGCACCGCCTGTACGGGCAACAGTGTTACGGCGGGTGAGAGACAGGCAATAGCTAAAGCCGAGAGACAGATCTGTTTGATCTGCCGCATTTTGGGGAGTGCTAACATGAGGTGCTCCAAATCAAGGGTGGTTTGTGGGTGGAGCGATCGCTGGCTGTGCAAAAGTAAGCGATCGTCTCCGAGCTTTAGCCAAGAAAAATCAACAGGGATTAGGGTGCAGTACAAGGCAGACCGTCAACGATGTCCCAGCGTGTTGCCTCGTTAAAGGTGTGCTGCTGAGCGCCGTTGCGACTAAATGCTGAAAATGTGTAAGACCGGTTGGTATGGCACCTCTGGGGGCTAGAGGTAAGTTGAAGTGGCTCTGTTTGCGACTCGGTAGGTCGCACCCAGTCACCGATCCGGATTGCCGTCATCGGCAGGTTCGTCCCCCGCTGGCGCTTTGGGTCAGCGAAGGGGATAACGTTTGATCGTTGTGGGGGAAGCTCTGGCAAAGGATCTTGTTCCGCTAACTGGAGGCGCTTTTGCTCTTCAGCCCAAAACACAGCGTCTTGGAGCGAGTACCAGTTAACGACCCGCATTGGACGAAACAGCATGCGGGTGCGCTCACGCTTTTGTCCCTTAATCACCGTCAAGATCTGAAAAGATCTTGACTTGGTAGGATGGCGAGTCAGTTCGCCGCCTGCGTCAGCGACAAGCTGCTTTACAGCCTCAAACTGTAATCGCGTCCCCCTTTGTCGTCGGGGTTTGGACATATAGTGGGGTAAAAAGGATGAGCGATCGTCCGGACTAGACAATCGCTCGATGAACTCTGACCTTTCTCTATAATTACAAACCTCTTTGTAATTAGTCAAGCGCTTTACAGATACGATATATTGCATGGAAAAAAGTGCACCCGAGCCAACGCTAGAACAATTAAGACTTGCGGCAGATCTATCACAAGAAGAATTAGCGTTGGTGCTGGGTGTCACGGATCAAACAGTTTCCAATTGGGAAGTTGGCAAAACACAGCCGAAACTTACTCTTAATCAGTGGTTTACCTACTGGTCTACCCTAAAATGTACGCCTGAGCGGCTGAGAGATGCTGCCGTGCAGTCATGGACTCATCCTGCAAAATCCCGACATCGCAAGCCGCGATCGACCTAGTTCCTGATTATTCAATCAAACATGAAACCTATTGTGAAGCCGCGCTACCAGCGGACTGCATCCTGGCGGGGACAGACTTGTCGCGAGGAACCTAAACTAGCCACTGATGTTTTACGTCAGCAATGCCTGCAAAGGCTCCGCTTGGAGCATCCTGCTAAATTTGCTCAAATTTTACGGCTTCTCGATCTTGCTAGTACCGCACCAATTGGCATTATCAACCAGGGCATTCGCTCCATTGAGAACGCTCTCATCGTGCAGCAGAGCAGTCAGGAGAAGATCGATCGTTAACACCTCCTCTTATTAGGATTTTTAACATAAAAACAGAAACACATAAAGACAGATTTGTTAACCCTGCTTTGGGGCATGACAGGATCGACCGTTGTTTATCCTTCTGCCATGCCTCCAACACCTAAATTTCCTAAACCGCTTCAGTTTCGGGCACAAGTGCCTCGCGATGTTGACTTTCTGATCCGTGCTATTACGCCATTAAAAAACTCAGGGCAAGACTGGTCTATCAGTGATGTGACGACTGAAGCCCTACGAGACTGGCTACAAAAGCCAGAGAACAAACGCTTGGTTGATGATCACAACCTGCTGCAAGCACTCAAAGCGAGGGGATTAGAAACCAATATCTACGATTAGCTGATCAGGTTGGGTTGCGGCGGCGCGAAAGTTGCCACTAATGGCTGTTGCTGAACCGTCTGCCCTTCCAGCATCTGTAGTAGTTGCACCTGAAAGTTCATGGCTGTGAGCGCACCTTCATTGAGATCGTCGCCCAGCAAGCCGGGTCCGCGCTGTATACTACCAGTCACTTCAACAGGAATGACAGCGCCGAACCCAGGTACTTCTAAATAGCCGCGAGCCATCACCGTCAGCAGTTGGTTGGCGATCGCCCTCGCTTCGCTATAACCTTCCGCGATCGCCGTAATTTGCACTGGGAGATCATAGCAATGGGCAGACTGCCAAAAATGCGTCTGATCAGCGGTCGCCAGTGATACCCATTCTTCAACGCGCAGCCGACGTTCCCGCTGGGGCGTGCCTGCCCGTACCAGTACTGTAGGGATTTTGCTGATTTGATAAAGATAAGGTTCGTGTTCAATATGTGGCGTGTAGCCAAAGCTTAGTTCTAACGGTTCTTCTGGTAGCAGGGTGGCGGACTCTAAGGTGGCAGGATTCGTGTTTGTAGGGGTGAGGGGATAGCGTTGACGGCTTTGAGCACCAACAATGAGCGGATTAGACAGCCTGGTTGGATCAAGCCCCGGTGGTACTGCAACCGATCGTCCATCCGTTAGTGGTAAGACAAAGCGATTCAATCGGATCGGTTGAGCCAACGCGGCAGGCAAACTGTATTCCAGAACGTAGGCTTGCAGATCCCGATTGACCTCAAACCCGATTTTTAGCCCAAAGACACGGGGCGATCGCCCATTGGGTTGACGTGTTAGTTGTAACCTAAACTGCATAGCGCCACCACGCCAGTGGGGTAAGCCCTGGCGAATGACGGCTGGAGTTTGCCATACCGTACCTGGCTGCCAGACCCCATCCACAAAAGCATACGACTGCTGCGTATCTGGATTGACCACCTGCACTGCCAGACCGACCTCATCGGGATACACCATCAAGCCGTCCCAGGCTTCCGCCAGTCGAGGCGCAAAGACAGGCGTGAGGAGCGTAGCCTCAGGGAACCCTTCGGCGATCGCTAAAAAACCGTGACGATCGCGCACCAGGTTAGACGTTGCAGGCAATGTCGATCTCGTTGCCAAATCCATGGAATGCAGGTAATACATTAGTGACTAAGAGCTGAACAGCTCCTTGAAAAAACGCTTAAGTTGTTTTCGTACGGCTCGACGCGTTTTTTTAATCGATTCATCCCACACGCCCCGACCAGGAATCAAAATTTCTGTCGTCGAGTCTCTGAGGAAAATACCGTAGCGGGCAGCGAGAAAACCGCGCATTTTATCCGTGACCTTAATCCGGCAACCGTCGTTTTGCACGATCATTAGCATCGTTGGTTTGCCCTCTGGCACCCCAAAGATAGCCGTAAACGTTTTTCCAGTCTTAGCTAGCGGTTGCAGCGTTAAATGGTTTACAATGCCGCTACCATCAGGATCGCCATCAATACTATAGATATAAGTAGTTGCAGGGGATAAAGACGGTGGTGCACCACCACGACCCTGAGTTTCAAAATGTTCACGCACGTTCTCGCCCATACGACGAGAACCTCGCAGCATAATTTGAACGCCTAACCTGGGTGCTTTTTCTAAGCGATCGAGGCGCTGAAAAAGACCTCCCCATTCATTTTTAGTAATCTCAAGCTTCATCTGGCCTCTGATTGCAGGCTGTTTTTAATTTTAAACCGTATGCTAGATTTTCCTGATCGCTCTACTACGCATCTTACGCTTGAGCTGTATAACGAGCTGATCGGTCGCCTTCGTTTAAGGCTGGCGACTACCGATGCACATAGACTACTTGATGACAGTAGCCTGCTGGTTATACCGTTTGAAAATTCCTCTGGGACTCCGCTTCGGCTTCTTCATGGCACCGCGCTACTCATCCTGGTGGAGCAACAGCGAGCCGATCGCTGGCAGCAGCCGGTTTACGATCTCAAAGAGCATTTGCTCCTAATTGGTGAAACCTTTTTCCAAGCCAGTGGATTGCCCCATTTGTTACTAAAACGACCACACCAACAAATGGTTTTAGGCAATCGATCGCCTGATCGTACCTGGCACTTTCGGAACTCCTTGGAGCGTTAACTCATCCCAACTTACGCACACTTTTATGGAAGCTGAAATCAGTTCTACTGCCGTTCGCAAAGCGTTAGAGGCAGTCGATAATCTCGTCCACGCTAATTTCTCACTGCCGATCGAACAAGAGACAAAAGGCTATGTGGCGGCAGATGAAGCAACCTATGCACTAAAGGACGCGCTGATCAAACAGCATTCTTACACGATCGGGCGGTTGGCAGGCATTCCCATCAAAATCCTGATGGCAAAGAAGTCAAAAACCAGCAAAGGCCGCAAGGTGTTGGGCAGTGCAAAACTGTTTAGGGAGCGAGATCGACTGCTGCATCCTTACCGTTTTCTCATTGTCCTCGATGCCTGGTTTTGGCTAGAAAGACCCGAAAAGCGAGAAGCCTTGCTGTTTCACGAGTTATGTCATTGCTCGGTAGACGAGCGCGGGGACTGTTCGATCGCCCATCATGACCTGGAAGAATTCTTTGAGGTCGTCAAACACTATGGGATGTGGAAGCAGGACATTGAGCACTTTTCCGAGCAGCTAAGTCTGTTTAGCAGCCAACCTAACGCGCCATCTCGACGCGACGGCGCATAGCATCAACCACCATTTGCTCCAACATCGGTCCTGCCAGATCAAAAACCTGACGGACGAGATCCTCGGCTGCAAGCGTCGGTGTCGCACCTTGCACCGTCAGACCACCTTCAATCGTAATCGGCGCTTGTACCGTAATTTCAATCGAGCCGCCGCCCCCAGTTGGTGTTAGGGGAGGGATCGGGGGCAGGGGTAACGGCATCAGTTGCGGTTGTGCCGCGATCGTTGCGCCACTCCGCATTGCTTCTAGCGTGCCAAGGTTGCGTTGCGTGACATCCGCAGGCATCACATATTCGTGATTGCTGAGCAACGCTGGGATACTGTCACTGGTCGCGGTGCCTGGTCCCTGTACCAAACCACCCGCTGCAAACTGTTGTATGGGCGGTGGTTGAGGCGCGTTGCCAGCACCAAAAACAAAGCTACCGATCGCCCCCATGCCCTGGCTTGCCATCTGAATCAGCCAGCGAATCGGTGCCGGAAGAGCGCTCCACAGCATTTGAAAGACCGAACCAACAGTATTCATGATGCCGCCGAAGATGCTACTGACCGCTCCAGCGATCGTGCTTATAGTTGTAAAAACACCTTGCAGGATCGTAGCGGCTAAACGCACCGGAAAGATGAGCACCTGGATCATGGGAGTCAGCGCTGTTGCTACCACTCTGATCAACTGCCCCAAAATTTGAAAAATGACCTTCAAGACAGTGCTGACAACCTGAAGTGGAAACAACATCGCCTTGATCGCTCCTTGCATCGCACCACCACCACCATTACCAAGCAGTGGGGCAAATGCCGAGGCAATCGCACTGCCCACCTGGGTGACTGCTTCCCATAAACTGCTAAAAATGCCGCTAAACGACTGCCAAACATCCCCCACAATTTGAGTGATAGACTGCCAAACACCCATCACCGTATCCCTGATCCCAAGGAAGTTACTGTCGAAGGCTTTCCACAACAGTCCTACGGCTGCAACGGCTAAACCAATACCTAACAGCAATGGCAGTAATGGTCCTGTAATAGCTGTCCAGGCAGCACCCGCCGCTGTTGCCAACGCGCCAAAGCTGAATCCCATCGTGGCATTGGCTCCAGCCACAACACCCGCGCCGGTTGCCGTTGCTGTACTGCCGATCGCTGCGCCCGTTGCTTGCTGTGCGCCCGCTGTCACGGCGGCTGTCCCAGTGCCCAGGAAGCCAGGAATCAACCCACCCAACAGCATTGTCACTTGCGGAATCGCTTGCCCTAAGCTCACGAAGCTATCAAAAAGGGTGCTTGCCGCCATCACTGGAGCGGCGATCGTCGGTGCCATCAGACTCGCTACATTGCCTAAGGCAGAAACAGACGTAGAAACGCCTGAGACTGCTTCTTGGCGCTGCTGCTTTTGCTGTTGGAGTAAGCGTTGCCCTTGCTCAATACTTGCGGCTTGTGCTGTTGGGGCAACGGTCGCAGATGTTACAGCGATGGGTTGCACTAGAGCAGGCAAAGGTTGAGTCGGAGCGATCGAACTCAACGATACCGGAACGCTTGGTGCGGGGATAACTATTGGCTGCGCGATCGCGTTTGCGGTTCCTGCTAGCTCTTTACGCCCAAAGAGGCGACCCATTAAGCCCCGCCGCTGACCACTAACAGCGGGTGTCTGGTCACTCTGTAACCGCTGATCAAACTCAGCCAACTGTACAGCATCCGCCATTGTCCCCGCTTTCCCCTGCGTGCGGATACCAACGGCGGCTGCCATTTTGCCGACTGAGGAGTTTTGCACTGCACTGATCACGCCCTGCACCTTGGACTGCACCCTTTCCAGTAGATCAAAAAAGCCTGCCCAGATCTTTTGCGGGAGAGCGATCGCGCCTGCCAGCGTCTGTCCGAGCAATTGAGCTGTTCCACCAATGCCTTTTAATGTCAGCCCAATACCCTGCACGACTTGCCCCAATCCCTGGAACAAACCTTTGATGATCTGAATGGCTCCACCAAAGACGGTTTGCAGTCCGGTTGCTGTCCCTGTGAAAACAGTTTTAATGCCATGACCAACCTGTGTTGCCCCCAACCGCATCTGACTGAAGTCGCCACGGATGGCAGCAAAGACTCCCCCAATCAAGTTGCCTAAGCCCTGCACAACTCCAGCCGTGCCGCGTATCCAGGCGGCCACCATTTGAAAAAGACCAACCGCCACCCTGCCAACACCGACGAGGATGGTGCGAAGACCCAGGAAGTTAGTTGCTAGCGCGATCGTAGCGAGGACCATGCCGCCCAAGATGAGGATCAGCGGACTCACTGAAAGCAACGAGGAGACCCCGAACACAATTGCTCCCAGACCCATGCTACGAAAGCCGCCTAGAATGCCGTGTGTTGTCTGCGTAAAAACTTCACCAAAGCTGCTGACTGACTGCTTCAACCCATCAAAATGAGACTGCGTGAGCGCTGCCTCCGTCTGCTGAGCCAGTAGTCCCGCTTCACCTTGCACAGCTTGCAGTTGTGTCTTGACCGTTGCCAGTTCACCAACGGATGTCTGCGGTAGGACGACATTTACGGGCTGCTCAATCGGATTCCACTGGTTTACGGATGGCGCTGGCAATGCCATCGGTTGATCAAGTTCGCTCCAATGATTCCGCCACTCGTGGCTGATCTGCTCTAAGCCTGCTGTTGCCACTTGCTGCGCTTGGCTCACGCCCTGCTGTACGCCTTGCACCAACGGTTGAGCGATCGTTGTGGCACTTGTCATTGTTGGTGGCGCGATCGGTGCCTTAGCAATTTCCTTGACTGCCGCATTCCCTTGCTGAAGCTGACCGACGAAGCCCTGTAAGCCATCCGTCAGACCACCCAATCCCAGCTTGTTCAGAACGGCGCCTAGACCACTATTAGAGATGGCATCAAGTAGCTGCTGGAGTTTACTCGCCAAGCCTTGAATCAAAGGCTGAAACAACCGAGCGGGGTTGAGCACATTGAGGATCAGTTGCCCTGTCTGTCGCGCAGAGTCTAGCAACGACGTAAAGAAGCCTGCAATGCTGTCGATACCACTTTTCCACACCTGCTGAACCATCTGTGCGGCAAACACAAAGGGTGCAATCATCGTCGTAGCAATCTGACTGATGCTGCCAACTACACCCATCACCAGCGTGCGGATGCCCAAGAAATTATGCTTGAACGCTTGCCGGAGCAAAAAGACAGCCGCGACAATGCCTGCAATCACAGCAAGAACGGGCAGAATGGGCAGCAGCACACTACCAAAGGCAGCGATCGCAGTCGTCGCCATGCCAGAAAACGCAGTACCAATGGTGCCTAGTAGTCCAGGAATCAGAGCACCAGCACCCCGCAGGCTTTGTAATTGGGGTCCAACCTTAGCTAGCAGCTTTTGCGCTCCAGGCAACGTCTCAGACAATGTGTCAAAGCTGCTGGCAATGTCTCCGACTAGAAATAGGGGACCGGCTAACTGCGGCGCAAAGTTGCTGAGGACGACACCAACGGAGCTAAAGCTATTGCCAAGTTTGCTCACCCCTTGTCTGATCTTCTCCCCACTCAGGCTCCCCGTAATTTTTTGACCTGTCGTACGTGCATGCCCAGCAATCGCAGCTAGCTTGCCCTCTAAGACTTCTGCCAGCAGGGACCACTTCTGCCGAATCATAAAGGTCGGTCCAGGAGAGTTCTCTGCCAAATTACTGATGAGTGCTTCCCCGGTTTGCTTCGACTTCCCTTGCAAAAACCCGAAAACACTTCCCAGGCGATCGCCCATGCCTGACCAAAGGGATTGCACTTTCTGAATCACGCCACTGACCAATGGCGGCAGCGTTTCGATGAAGGTGACGAAGCCTCTCAAGACAGGGACGTTATCCAGTGCAGTGATGGCTCCATGCCAGGTCGCTTGCACTCTCTCGACAGTGCCGCTGACCAACGTCGGCAACGACTCTAGAAAGGCAACAAGACCCCGCAGCACGGGGATATTGTTGAGCGCATTCACTGTACCTTGCCAAATTGCCGTGAGACGATCGCTCATGCCTGACCAGAGCGCTTGCACTTTTTGCAGCACACCACCAACCTGACCGGGAAACGCTTCGACCAAGCCGATAAAGCCCCGCAGCACTGGGATGTTATTAATCGTTGTGAGTGTGCCCTGCCACGTCGCAGTGAGACGATCGCTCATGCCTGACCAGAGTGCCTGGATTCGACTTACTTCACGGGTAACAACTGTGGGCAGCGAAGCAACCAGCGAGACAAAACCCCGCAAGATCGGGATGTTGTTGAGGGTCTGGCTAAGCCCTTGCCATGTCGCTTGTAGGCGATCGCCCATACCAGCAACCAGGCTTGGGATCGTCTGCAAGCGCTGGAAGCCATTAGCGACCAGCCTCACGCCTTGAAAAAAGAAATCAACTCCAGCGCGAGCGCTCCTAAAGGCAAGGCTGATAGCAGTTGCTACGCCCTGCACCAGTTGCCGGAGTCCGACAAAGACCCCGCGTCCAACCTGCCCAACGCCTTCAAAGATTCGGGCAACGCCCCCAAAACTGCGGCGTATGCCCTGTGCGGTCGCAGATGCTCCTGCTTGCATCGCTCCCAGCATGGTGCTGAAGCCCTGGCGGATGCCGCTGAAGTCGCCTTGCAAGGCAGGTAGAATGCCGCCGAACACTTGCCGAATGCCTTGCCCGACCTTAATTACCGTGCCGACGATCGCCGTAAACGAAGCCCACAGCCCACGGACGATCTCAATTGCCCCTTGCACAATTTTGACGATACCCATCAGGATCGTCCGGATGCCCAAGAAGTTAGTCGAGATTGCCAGTGCTGTCAGAGCAACACCACCGAGCAGCAAAACAACCGGACTTAGCGACAACAGGGATGAGGCACCGAGCACCATAGCAGAAAGTGTCAGACTGCCCATCGCGGCACCAGCGGCATCCAGTCCCACTTTCAACGTAGTGCCTAACGTTTGAGCGCTAGCCTTAGCTTTTTCAAAGTCAAGCGTGGCGATCGCCGCTGCCATGTCTGTGATCGTGCTACCAACTGCACCATGAACGGTGGCAAGCGAGTCCTTCAGCGCTGTTAGTCCCGGTTGAAACAGTGAGGCTGCATCCGTATTGCCAGTTGCCCTCAAATAGCTCCAACGCTGTCGCCACTCAGTCGTAATTGTGTCAAACGACTGGTTAATGCCTGTGCTTGCCTGCAACGAAACCACAGCGATCGCCTGTTGCATCTCCGTTTGGATCTGCCTGGCAGGCTCACTCATGAGGAGATCTGGCATCACTGCTGCTGACACGGGGCTAACAGGGAGAGGGGCAGGGGGAGAAGGGGGAGGGGGAGGATTCCCCGGCATCGTAGCGAGAGGATAACGCTCCGGTTGCTCAGGTATAACTTGCGCTGTAATTGGCACTGTCAACGGCTGAGACAGTTGCGTCATAAACGCTTGCAGGCTTTCAGTAGCACCCCAAAACAGCTTGCCCACACCGCTGTTTTGCACCGCTTGCACCAACTGCTGAAGGCGAGATACTAACCCTTCAACCAGTCCACCGAACAGTTGCCCAGGGTTGAGTACAGTAGCCAGGAATTGCCCAGTCTGTTGCGCAAAGTCCATCAGAGGCTTGAAAAAGCCCATGATGCTATCGATCGCACCCTGCCAGCTCGCTGGTATCACGATCGTTGGGTTGTGGTTCAGTGCGTTGATTAGACCCTGCCCCACAGTCAACGCAAACTGCACCAACGGCATCGCCTGAAACCAATCGACAAACCCTTGCCAAGCCTGCCGGATCTGCGTTGCCGCTCCGACAAACGGGTTAGCGATCGTGCTGGCAATCGTGCCCAGCCCAGACAAAGTAGTGCTAAGAAACTGGAAGAGTTTGATCAGCAAACGAATCGGGGTCGCAATCACCACACCCAGAACCAGCCCCAGTGCGCTACCAACAGCTTGCCCGATTGGAATAAACGTTTGGAAGGTCGCGATCGCAGTTTTGAAGACATCGTTCAAGTAGCCGCCAGTGCCACCCAGTCCCTTGAACTCGTCCAGAACTGGCTTAAAGGCAACAGCGAGTCCTTGCAAGAAACCCTTGATCACACCAAAGATGACCGCTACGGGGGCAAGCACTGCACCAATCACTGTGCCCAAAACGTTGAAGCCTGGGGTTAGCACTTCCAGCAGAGCAATAATCGCAATGCCAGCACCGATCGCCAGTCCCAACGGACCTGTAGCAAACGCACCGAGCGCGATCGCGGCATCACCGATTCCAGTGGCTAAAGCACCAAAACCCGCCACAATGCCCTGCCCAGTAAAGGCGCTCATCGCGTTGGCAAAGAATCCGGTTAGAGGAATGCCTTTACTTGCCATCGCAGTCATCGCGATCGCCGATTGCGCCATCGCTGCCTGCAACCCAAAAAAGGCAAAGGACGCTGTACCGACAACGATCGCTAGCGTGGCGATTCCCAATGTCACCAAACCGGCTGCGACGATCGCTGTCTTAATCGGTTTGGGCAAGCTGATGAACATTCCCAACAGCGCGGAGAGTCTATCGGTTGCCGCTTTCACGATCGGCACCAGCACTTCACCAATCTCGATAAACACGCCTTCCATTGCCGACTGGAAGCTCCGGAACGACCCGCCGATATCACCCTCCATAATGGTGGCTTGATCCTTGGCGGCACCCAACCCCTTATCAGCGCTATCAATAATCGTTTGGGTCGTAGTCGCAAAGCGCTCAAACCGGGGCAACAAGATACTTGCCGCACGGCTACCGGTCACACCAAAGATCCGGGACATCAAGTTGTTTTGCTTCCCAGTCGGCAGCTTGCTGATTCGGGCTTGCACCTGTCCCAAAATCTGCTCAAACGGCAACAGGTTGCCCCGTGCATCTTTGGTTTGGACACCTAACTCTTGAATCGCCTTAGCACCGAGCGTATTGGGAGCGGTCAGGCTATCGATCAACGAACCAAGGTTTGATCCTGCCATCTCGCCCTTCAGTCCGCCTTCGCTCAACAGCGCCAGCAGTGCTGAGGTTTGCTCCAGGCTCAGATTTGCCCGCTTGGCAGAGCCACCCGTGTATTTAAGCGACTCACCCATATCATTGACATCAATCTGACCCATCGCCGCGGCTTTAGCCAGCACGTTGGCAACATGAGTTGCCCTGTCTGCTTCGAGCTGAAATTGCCCCAGGGTACTAACGGTAATCTCGGTGGCACGGGTGAGTTCCAGGTTGCCTGCGGCTGCCAGGTTGAGGGTGCCTGTAATCGCCGCCATCTGCTTGTCCACGTCGTAGCCCGCTTGGGCTAAGAGGACAAACCCACTAGCCGCATCTGAAGCACTAAAGCGCGTAGAAGCACCCAAGTCTTTCGATTTTTGCCGAATCGCATCCAGCATCCCCCAGTCTTTGGGGTCAAGCACCGCTTTAATCGCTGCGATCTGGTCGTTAAAGTTAGCCGTGACGCTAATCGCTTCTTTCCCAATACTCACGATCGGCAGCATCACTGCCGCACCACCTGCCGCTACAGCACCCGCTGCGCCCTGCCTTTGTTGGGCGATCGCGCTCCGACGTTCTTGGGTTGCCGTCCCGACCCGGTTGCTAGCGATCGTCTGTTGCCGCTGGAGTTGAGCCGCGAGTTCACGCCCCTGAGGGGACGTTTTATCGACCTGTGTCTCAAGGCGTTTTAACGATTGGACGTAGCTGTCAATTTCCCGCTCTGCCCGCTTAAACTGCTGCGTGTCGGTCAGATCGCCAAAATCAATGTTGTGGGCTTCTGCCCGTAGTGCCCGAAACTCATCACGGACGGGGCGCAAAGTAGACTGAAGCTGCTGTGTTGCGCTGGCGGTGCGCTTCATCTGCTGAGAGACCTGGTTCAGACCAGAGGCTTGCTGTGCGACAGAGCCGAGCATTTGCCCCAGTGGATTGGACCCCAACTCTTGCTTTAAAGCGTGAGCGTCTTTCAAGATACCTTGCAAATGCTCACGGACAACTTTCATCTGCGGCAAACCCTTTGCCGAAAATGAGTACGCCGCCGATAGACCGTAGCGATCGCCTGATTCCAAAGCGCCTCAAAAAAAGATCAGGGCACGCCTCCCGTTTAGTGGAAGCGTGCCCTGATCTGGATATCGCCAAATTATTAAGTCGTTTCCATTCTACCCCCTGAGGGGTGAAGCCCCTCACCCTTAACCAGCGGCAATCCATCCAGTAGACCAGTCATACGCCAGTACGGCTTCAACTGTTGTGAGTTTGGCGATCGCATCATCATGGCGACCACGAGTGCCCGCAATTTGTGTTTCTAAAAATTTAAGGGATACAGCGTTTTCCATTACTTTCGCTGCTAAATTTGCCAGTGGAACACCCCGAACTGATGCCTCCGCCTGTAAAAAAGGCGCATCACTCTCTATGCCGTCACGCTGAAAGCGGACAGACTCTTCTTCCTTGCGTAACCAGCTTGCTGCTTCGCCAGGGCTTAGGGGCGCAATAAAGCGATCGCGCAAATTTGTAGCGTAGGTTTTGATCTCTAACTGCACGTTCCTTTTTGCATCTTCCAGCGTTATGGACGTAGGTGGCTTAAGCACAACCTGAAGACTGCCATCGGCTTGCAAGGTTTTTACGCCAGGTCTTTGCAGGTCATCGATATACTCAGGTGCCAGATCAACCAGTTCCATGTTGGGATCGGCAGGCTCAGCACTAAACAATCCATAGGCAAGCACCATACGGCTCGTGCGATCAACTAAAAGCTGCATTAGAAGCGCTCCAAAACGTAAAACTGTAAAAACTCCAAAGGAGCCTGTGCTACAGGGCGACAGAATGCTTTGGCAACTTGATTGGCATAAACTTGAAGCTTAACTGTATGCGTCCCCGGGGCTAACCCCAAGGCAACCAACCCTGCTCCAGCCAAACAATTCCCATAAGATCCCGTCGAAGGGTAGGTTCCGCCCAAAAGCTTTGGCAATGGCGTGCTAGCACTATCAATCAACAAACGGCTAATAGCCGAAAAGTTTGTCGCAGCTTCACCAATCAGCACAACCCCTGTTGCATGTAAATGTATTAAAGAATTAGCTGACGCAACAACAAAGCTTTGGTTGGTGCCAATGTCAACCCACGTATTAACAGGCAGCGATATCGCATTTGCAAGATCAATAGCAGCAGTATAGCTTAGTCGCACAACTTCACTAATTGCCGGTGGGGCAGAACTTCTACTCATCAGGTATATCTCGCCTCAAAAACGCAGTCTGATGCTGCCCCTGCTGTATAAGTCGCCACGGCTGTAGAAAAACCCCAACAGATGCCTGTAGCAAAGGCGGCACCGTCAGTGCCAAAGAAGTTGCGATCGAGGATGAGAAACCCAGGACCGTTTGTATTCGCTGGATAGACTGGATAAACCTTAAGCGGTGCTCCAGTTGGAGCAGTAATGCGATCGAACAGTTGCAGATAACGAACGCTCGTATTGTAGTTTGAGCAAGCCAAGGAAAATAGCCGCCCTGCCGACGCTTTAATGACTTCACCGGCTGAAGCCTGGATTTTGGTGTAGTCCGTTGTGGGCGCAGGCGGTTTTACAGGCAATACCGTCTGATCAGAAGCCAGTGTCACAGCAAGTGAAGCTGCCATCGCCTTTTGCCCTACACTCGCGGGCAGCTGGGCGCTCAGCGCTGACAACATAGTGTTCGTAAGGGCAGTCAAATCGTTACTACTGCCGATCAGGAACTCCAAGCCATCAACAGCGGTTCCAATGCTAGTCGTGAGCCCATTGATGGCTGTAAGTTGCGCCAGAGCGTCTACCAGCCGAGCGTACAGCGTGTTGCCGTTGCCAATACTGAGCGCATCCCGCACCTGTTCCAAAACCGGCTCAAGCTCATCAATAGAGACTCCAATATTAGTCGTGAGTGTATTGTTGATTGCTGTAAGTTGCGCCAGAGCCTCTACCAGCCGAGCATACAGCGTGTTGCCATTGCCAATATTGAGCGCATCCCGCACCTGTTTCAGAACTGGCTCAAGCTCATCAACATTATTGGCTACAGCACTAAGCAAGGACTGCAATGAAGCCAAATAAGCTTGCGCGTCCGGCGTGTCCCGATCCTGAATGAGTGCGTCAGCAAGCTGGTGTAGTACAGCCTGCTGCGTCGCATTTAAGCGAACCTCATGCCCATCCAGCGATTGCAGCAGCGTCTGTGCCGGAACATATAACTGAGTCTCCGGATGCAAAACCTCTAGGGTGCCATCAGCCGACGCGCGGTAAGACATGGATCAACTCGTTATAGAAACACTTCAATGCGGAATGTAACCAGGACTTCCCAAGGATTGGTATTTTCCACGATAATGCCGTTTCGAGCACGACCATTTTGGCTTGCAACCCGAATACCACTGACCTGATTGAGGGGTGCCACTGTATAGTTCTGCGGATCAATCAAAGTTTCGCTGGCTGGTTGCGAGATTAAATGCCCCACAGCCAGCAAACTTACATCATTCAAAGTAATACGATTGTTAATCGTATCAATAGCCGTTACGGTCAGTTCCGCTACGTCCTGGTAGAACTGATTGCGCACGATCGTGCGTTGATTGATCACAAAGGCTAGGGCGCTGGTGACTGTAACCCGACTGTTACCCGTGTCAACGGCTATAATACCTTGCTCATCGATCGGCACGAACGGAAACCGGATAAAAGCGCGTCCCGGCGTAGAGATATTGCCTTTGACCAGGCGATCACCAACCACAATC
Source organism: Stenomitos sp. (assembly GCA_041744955.1). Lineage (GTDB taxonomy): Bacteria > Cyanobacteriota > Cyanobacteriia > Leptolyngbyales > Leptolyngbyaceae > Stenomitos. The sequence continues at coordinate 87,882 of JBGTJW010000153.1, forward strand.
CCAGAGACAGAATCAAGGGTGATGTTGGCACCAGAGACAGCGGTAATGGTGGCATAAAGGATGACGGTCTGGTTAGCTGAACCAGTCACACCGCGCACGATCGCAACCGAGTCATTCACTGTAAACCCAGTGCCACTCCCCACCGTCACAACTCGCGTCCCTGTGTTAATGGCACTAATAGCGGAGTTCGCTGTCGCGGCGGCTGGAGCAGGGATCGTTACGGTTGGCAAATTAAAGGCTGTCGATGTGGCAATCAGAGCCGGATTAACCAAAGGTGCCGTGCTATTGAAGAGCGCCAACACCTCTTGCGCCGCAGATTGCCCAAGACTTGGCAGTCCATCTTGTAGTGCTTGCCCATAGCACACTAATGTTTTCCATAAGCGAACACCCGCACTGGTATAAACCAATGGCTTAGCTGTGGGCTTCAGGTTGTTTAAAGTTGCTCGTGCTTTGAGCACTCCATTAACAAAAAGGCTGAGTGAGCCACTCTCGGCGCTCACCCCCACAAAGAATTTTACAGAAGGCGCAGGCAACGGATCTGGATCGCTGAGTGTGGTTGCTCCAGCGGTTACCCGCAGTGCTCCGTTGACGATCGCCAAGCGGAAATCGCCAAAATCAGCCAGGTTCCCATCACCAAGCCAGAGGCGTAGTTCACCAAAAAGACCGAAACTTGATAGCCCAACAAACGGATTGTCGCGGCTTTGAAATTCCAGGACAGATGGCGCTCGTGGGGTGCGTTCTGCCTGCTGGTAAATCATGGAGGTGCTAAAGAAACCCTGCTCCATTTGCGCTCCTCCCCAAATGAGGGAGAAGGTTGATTCGCAGTACAGTTCTAGCGTGCATGACTGGCTAGGAGCACCCTGAAAAGTAGCTTTGCTGGCTGTAGTGATGCCGTTGGCTGTTAGCGTCGCAACCGAAACGGTCACAGTGACGCTACCCGATGCTTCGGCTGTGTTGGCTGTGATCAGATAAAGCGTTGGGCTAGTGGTGAATGAAACTTGCCCACCGACAAGGCTGTTAGCAACCGTCCCACTCATGCCAGAGACGGTAAACGTGTTTGTCCCGACCGCTGTCACACTATAGCCAGCCGTACTGGCGTTTACTGGCAAAGTTGGCTGAGTGCCTGCTGTCGTAAAACTTAGCGTTACTACCCGATATTTACCAATGAAATCGTTGAGCTGAGCCAGTGGTACGCTAACGGCACCACCCACCACGCCGCCCGTCACACGGATAACGTCGTTGGCACCGCATCGTCCACCAGTCGGCTGCAAATACAGCGTCACTTGATACGTCCGAGCCGCTAATAAATTAGGGACTGTCCGTAGCAACTGTTGTGTGGCACCTGTACCACTGATCCAGGTGACCGTATCACCCAGAAACGAGTTGTCTGGAGCCGGACCGCGATCGCCCTGCACGATCACGTTAGAACCCTTCTGCCAGACATTTTGATTTAAGGCTAGATTCCAGGTGAGAAAATTAGTTCCGCCCGGTTCCAGTAGAAAAGAACCGTCGCCAGCCCCATCTTCAAAGAAAAAAGCTGGTTCAAAAGCTGCCACCGAGAGCAATTGCAGCGAATTGTTAATTTCGCGTGCTATGTAGCGAGGGCTAGAGCAACTGAAATTGGGGATGCGCCGCCCTTGCGCGTCAATGAGTGACCCCCGCAGCGCAAAATTAATTTTCGGGTTGGACGCCATAGGTTGCCTCTAACTGCTTTCTTTGATGGATGAGTGCGACTGCCTGCTCAAAAATCTGGCGCTGATCCTCTGGCGGTAATAACGCCAAGGTTTGAGCCATTTCGTGCATCCAAAGCTGATTGGAAACGCCGTCTTTTAGCTCCAGTGCACGGCTAGCCACATAATCGCTCTGCGCTGGATCAAGTCCGACCAGCAGTTCGCCCACAGATTCAGGTAGTCCGCGCAGGGATGCTATGACTCGGCTTGCCAGGAAATGGGCGTGCCTCTCTGCTAGTGCTATTGGTGTGTAACGCGACTGTAATTCTTCGTAGCTGAGCGCAGTTACTTCAGGATGCGCCTCTACGATGCGATCGTATTCTGCCTGCGCTGCGGCTAACTCCATTTGAGTATCGCGAATCATTGGCTGGAGACGATCCCACGCCTGACGGCTTTGCTGCAAGCGATCATCAAGCTCCTCTTTGCGGATCAAAGCAAGCGCTTCTGAAAGTTCAGTGAGCGGCTCTTGCTGTTGCAGTTCCAACCGTCGAGTCGCGCGATCGTGCTTGCGCGAATTAAAAGCGGTATCTTCTAACGTCTGAGAACAAGTGCGGATAAACTCTTCTGCTTCACGTAAGCCCAAAAACCAGTGCACCCGTTCCCGTTGGCGAATCGAGTCTTGCACCTGCGCTTGAGTGTTAAAACCAATATTTGTGAGACGTTCCATTAAGCCCCCACCGCTGCAAAGGTGTAATTGCTAAAACTGACGCTGGCAAAACGTGCCGAAGAAAGGGTTGTACCTAACGGCGAAACGCTCTCGCCACTGTAGGCTAGGCGATCGATGCGCGACAGTGGCGCTGTCCAGGTCGTATCAAGAACACCGCCACCGAAATAACCATTCACACTAGAACCAGAGCCTGTGATCAAAAAACGAGCAAGCGACAAGGTCGCCCCCAATGGGCTCACAGTTTCACTAGCGAAAGCGAAGCGATCGATGGCTGCTACGGACGCTTTGGCTTCATGCCAGCCCCCACCAAAGTAAGCGTTAGACGACGAATTGGTACAAGCGCCGCCGCCCTTCGTTCGTGTGAGCACCGCGCCTAAAGTACTGGTCGTTTCGCTACTAAAAAGCAATCGATCGATAGTGGCAATTGGTCCAGACCCATAGGGGTTAACGTTTGTAAAACCACCAAAGAAGTAGGCGTTTGTTGGTGTGGCGCCAGTAGCCGCCGAACCGCGAGCCGATGACAAGGAAGAACCAAGCACCGCGACAGCTTCATTGCTAAAAGCTAAGCGTTCAATAGTGGCAACTAACGAATTGGCAGGAGTGAAATTGTAGCCTGCCGCAAAGTAAGCATTCGTTGCAGATGCCGTTCCAGTAGGCTCGGTCCGATCGACAGAGAGGGTCGCACCGAGCGTGCTGAGTACCTCTGTGCTTAACACCAGACGATCGATCGCGGCAACAGATTGTCCGAAGGAAATCAAACCTCCAGCCGAATAACCGTTAGACGCTGACGCGGCACCAGCCATTGCCCACTTAGGCAAAGCGAGACCACTGCCGAGCGAACTCACTGATTCATTGTTATAGGTCAAGCGGTCGATGGTTACTGTTGGCGAGATGTTGACCTGACAGCCACCCAGCCAAAACCCTTTAGTGCCCAAAACAACGGCTGGTGGTGCGCCGCTGACAATGTTTGTTGGCATGAGCGCGTTCAATACCGAGGTCGCTGCATTTTGAATTGCCGCTGCACTGCGTCCTTGCAGTCGCCGTAGGTTAGCCTGACGGACAGAAGCTGCCTCCACCTGGGACTGCAAATCCTGAATCGCCAAATCAGTTGCGGATGCGCCTGAATCAGCGAGCGCCGATGGATAGGTTAACGGATAAAGATCGGGGTTGTAAGGCATAGGGCTAAATCAGGAAGGTATCAATGGCAACGCCGCTGTCGCTGTTAAACGCTATGTTTTCGGCTCCGGTGGTGTTGCGGGTTAGCACCACCAAACGACGATCGCCTGCTTTCTCTGCCACAAACGCGACCACCGCCTGATACTCCACAGCATTGAGGAGCGTTGGCGGACGAAAACCCATTGGCTGTCCATCTGCCAGCAATCCCGCTTTGAGTGATCGTGGTTGATTGATGGTTGCCGCCACGAGACTCAACACCTGCCCGATCGCGGGCAGCGCTAACCCTGCGGCGGGCAACAAGAGCGATGTGGGCAAATCTCGAAAAGTTGCACCGGCACCTGGCGAAGCCTCACCGACTAATTGACAGGCAGCGAAAAGCCGATGGGCTGGAATACCGCTGTTGACCGCAGGCAAGTACTGCGAGATCGGCGAGAAGCGTAGCGGCTCCGCACCTTGAAAGACTGAGCCGCCACCACCTTGTGTATGAATTGCCAGCAAAGGGGTTGAGACAATGCGAGCACCATCTAACCAGGTTGGTTCCGTTAAACCTGTCCCTTGATATTCGGGGTAGCTGAACTGGAATTGCCAGGACTCGATCGACCGGGGGGGATAGTAGATGAGAGCGTTGTAATTGGTGCTGGGAGTTAGCCCAACCCAAACAGGACGATCCAAGCGATTACCCTTTTGTGGTTCCAACGTATTGCTAACACCCTGCACAAAAGCAAAGCTACCCCGTTCATTGGAAGGGATCGCAATCACGCCATTACTGTCACTCGCTACTACAACTTTTTTGTAAATGTAGTGCAGCGCCATGCGCTCCCGTCCCAGCACCACAATGTACTCTTCGCCATTCGCTGGGTCGGCGTAGGCAGAAAGGTCATTGCCACCCAGCAACACGTTCGCTGGCGCAATTTGGGCTGTATTGCGCCACACCTTTTCTACCGCTGTAAAGGGTACTGAAAACCCAGCCCCTGGCGGGCTGATCACACCTGGTACAACATAAACCGTGCTTCCAGGAGTGATTGCCGCACTGCCAGAGGCAGCAATCCAGGTAAGTGCCGCATTGCTGCCTAACGACGTAAAAGAGCCAAAGCCACTCTGCTCCAGCCCATTTGAGGCATAAATTTTGTGGTCAGCCGCACTATCTGAAAAGCGCGTTCCAGCCGGAGCATTACTGTTGAGCGAAACAGCTACTACTGCCCGACCTGTGCCATCGTTACCGGCTATGACCACTTGTGTAGCATGACGCTGGATGGTGCCTTGATTGGTAAAACTGGTGCGTTGATCGTTTGCGAGGCAAACGCTGCCATCCAAAGCCCCTGCTGCTTCACCTGGCACACCCGGATTACCAGCAACGGAACCAGATGTAAGATTTTGCACGGTGCGCGCTAGTCCAGAACCGAGTCCTGGTTTACCTGCAAACAAACTTTGAAGACGCTGTTGCGCTATGGCTTGAAGACTGAGCGCGTTGCCAGTAGGCACAGCAAGCAAGGGTAGGTTATACGCAGCCGATAGGGATTCTTCCCCGTTAGCACCCCAGGTATAGCCGCGATCGAGGTAATTTTGTAGCCGCCGCACTTTGCAAACAGGCGTAATGTCGATGTAATCGGGGTGGATTGTATACGTGCGGTTCGCGACCCAGTTTGGATCAACCGTATACAGTTGTAGTGCGCCACTGCTAAAGCCAGCGCTACTAACATCACTAATGGCTAAGCGTCGATCGCCGTCCTGCAAGGTCAAGGCATTGAGCAGCGCTGTCTTGGTCAGCACATCGGGACTCAGTACCAGTAGCCACAAATAGCGGTAGCGTTTGGCGTTCTCTTTGGTGATTGGCAGTATCTGTGTGGTGTTTTGCGGGTTGCGATACTGAAACGTCACATTAAGGCTAGGGTCATGCTCTGCACCAACTTGAGCTGTCACACCTACCAGCGAGAGGATTTGTTCTTGTCGGACAACCGAAGCTGTTGAAGTTAACACGGGCACCACAACACTGGTTGCAATTATGAGTGCAGTCGGGCTACCAGGCAAGCTAGCGACACCGTTAAGGTTGATCTGTCGCGGTGCTGTCACTGACAAAACTGGTGGCTGCACCCAACCAAGGGTAGTATTAGCACGTCGAAAGAGACCAATACTAATCTCCGTATTCAGTGCAGACTGTTCTGCCATTGGGACACGCGCGTCAGTCTGATTCGCAGGAGCCTGATCGACAACACCTAAATCATTCGCAGCTTTAGCAAGGGGGTTGGGCATGGCAAGTGTTGATACAGCGCTGAAATCCCCATAAAAGAAGCCGCGATCGGACGATCGCGGCTTCTTTGGTTATAGATAAGACCGGGGGTATTCAGTTTTGAGAATTTTTGCTACGGCAATCGTAGCACAGAGCCACCGAGGCGCTCATTTTTTCCAGCGCGTTCAGAATGGTTTGGGTCCTGGTCTTGCTTTTGTATATTGCCGCAGAGCTGCCTGAATCGATTCTAAGGGTTTACCATCTGCAATCATGCGAGCGATTGACTGCTGACGATCGCGCACCAATTGGGACGTAGCCGCACCGCCACAAATCTGCGCCCAGCCCAACGTTTGATGCCCTTCTCCCCAATAGAACCGACAGTAGCGTTTACCACCTGACCGATACAACCCGGTACGCATCCAGGACGATCGCTTGCGGGCTGGTTTTGCTGGTCGATCGCGTCGTGGTCTGCCCGGCTTACGTCGTCCTGGAAAGCTTGCACTGTCGTTTTTTGACCGCTGTTTGCCTGCGAAAACAGGCAGCAACCAGACTGGATCGTCCTCGGGATACACCCATAAATCTTCTCTCGGCATCGTTTTAAGCCCACTAAGCGACCTTTAGGTACGGCAACGGGTTGCCATACCTAAAGCGTGTTTTCGCAGGCGATCAGGCTCTAAAATCCACTGGGCTGCTTTTACAGCTTGATTGCCTGCGAGAATAAGAGTCAAAGAAGAAAGAGCGCTGATCGCCCTACAAGGTAGAGCAGGCGGTTTTTAGCGTTAGTTTGCCTGCGAGAATACAGCTAAGAAAAAGCGACCACCCGTAAGAGCGATCGCCTGAGCCATCAGCCGCAACCTTTACGTCGTCATTGCCATCGCCTGTACAGGCAATACGAAGCGAAATCCAAAGCAGCCAGGTGGCGAGTAGTTTAGCTGATCTAATTGCCGACTATAGATTGCTTTCTCATCCAAAATTAGCGTCAGCGATCGCAGCGTACTCGTCGTCTGTGGCTGCACGATAAATTCTAGTGCCAGTTGTGTTAATCCTTCCTCCTCAGAGTAATACGAAGCCCGTTCTGCCAACGTTGCATCCTTCGCCCACAGCATCGTAATGGGTCGCAGCATGACGATTTGCTCAGGCGTTTCTAGTAGCAGCGTCCACTGGTTGCCATCCAGCACGTTCGCCAACAGCGGATAAACATCAGTGAGACCATAACCAAGTTCGGCTTCTGGCAGGGTTACTTGATATTCATTCCATATCAGGATTTCTAGCCGCGTCCAATTGTCCACCACGTTGCACAGTGGCACCAGTTGGGTAAGGGGGATGGTTTCAAACGTACCGGCTTGTGGTGCCGTACCAGCACTGTACCAGCCGTAGCCCAACCCATAAACTGCGTCATAAGTTGCTACCTGCACCGGCTCTACCAGCCGCCAGCCCTCTGGCGTGACAATCGTTTCAGTTGTGCTCGGCTGAGCAGGCACTTCATACCAAAGCTCCGTGCCAAACAGCGGTGCTGCTTCACTCTGCACCAGGTCAGGGATAAAGGGTATCGTAACCGTGCCCTCAATGGGAGCCAATGGCGCAAAGGTACTGAGGTCGATCGGTGCAAAAGCGCTGAGGTCGATCGGTGCAATGCGGGTACGCTGTACTGACAGCCACCAGTCACCCCACTGAAAGCCTACCGTCCCTAAGACCGCTGGGCTGGTCTCAACCACTGTTGTACTGCCAGGAACAGGCTCTAATAGTTGGCTTGCAGGTGTACCCGGATCAGCACCAACCAGCACTGTTTCTGTACCCACAACAATATCTGTTAGCAGCCCTGGAATGCAGGGCACGGCGGGCACTGGCACCACCGCTTCCACTCGCTCGACAATTGTCTGTAGCGGTACTTGCCATAGTGTTCCAGGATAAGGTTGCATCGCCCCTGAATCAGCTAGTGGCAGCTCTCCTAAGCCAGCCCACCAATCGTTGTAAGTGCAACCTTCAACCCAGAACTCTTGCACTGTTTCCGTTACCTGGGTGGTTTGCGACTCTGGTCGCGCCAGGAAGGGAAAAACATCGGTGTACTGAAACCCGTCGATCGTCAGTTCAATGACCGTCTTTTGCCGGGGCAGCGCCTGGTTCTCCTCCAGTTTGAAGGTCGGTATTGTTTCTACCAGCCAGATGAATGCCGTTGGAACCGCGAAACTGCTCCAGATCTCTGGGTTCAGTCGATACAGATCGGGCAACAGCTTTTGCCACTCCTGATCAGTTTCCAGATAAAAATGCTGCCAGGGTCGTTGCGGTCCCAAATGAGACGTGCTTTTGACTGCCTCTGGTTGTATAGCCGTGAGCACGCGATCGCTCCAAACCGTCTCATAATCCCACGTCCAATTTGGCTGTTGGAGTGCCAACCAATCGGGTTGATGTAAAACGCCTGGTAAGTAGTCGCCGCTGCCCAGGTGTTGCCGCTCTGGGTACAGTTGGTACAAGTGCGCGTCGTAGGTTGTGTCGTAGCTCCACCAGTTTGGTAGTGTGCTCGTTGGCGTTTTGCCAAACGGTAGCCGAAGCTCAAGGCGATCGGTATGGGCTGCTTCAAACTGGAGCCAAAGGGCGATCGCCTCACGGATGCCCCACTCAGTGCCCTTAACTTGCCAGTAGCGCCATAGCCGTCCTAGCACTCGTCGCTTGTGGGCATCCGACCACTTCGGATTTAACCCTAAGCCCTGCCATTGATCACCAACAGGAGCACCACCAACAAACTGTTGCAGCCAATCCAACCAATCAGGTGGAGTCGTTTGTAGGTCGTAAATGTAGCTACGGTTAGTCAGTCGATCGCGGATCAGGTCAAGGTTCGGCTGAATCGCGTTGCAAATGTGCTCCAGCACTCGTCCCGACTCCTGATCAGCCAGTCGAGCATAGAGCGGAAGGTTGCGGTAAAGTTCGGTGGAGTAAGGCAAGGCTAAGAGCTAAAGGCTAAAGGTAGAAGGTAAAAGGTAAAAGGTAGAAGGCTAGCGATCGTTGATCGGGTTCGCGCCTTCATCAAGCGCATATCTTGCACCTGTACGCGCACCACTCAGGAAGGTTAGCGTCATCTCTACGCTTGCCCAAACCCCTCTCGCTCTGGCTGAGGACAGATGATTAAAAATTGTTGGCAGCGCTTTCTCGCGGCAAAAACGTAGGGTCTCTTCAGTAGACTGATCCCACTGTTCACGAAAAATAGGATTTTCAAAACAGTCCGGCTGGGGCTTTGCCGCTTTATTGGCTGCGACGAGCGTCTCTAAGGTGGCGTACTTGTGAATGGCTTCTGGCAAACGGCTGAGACGATACTCACACTTCAACTCGGCAAAAGACTTGCTTTGCACCCATAGCACGACCTTACTTTTCTCGGCGTGGCGGTGATGGTTGGCAGTGGCAGGGCTCGTTTCGGCGATCGCCCACCACACCTCTGGCTTCAGCGCCCGTGCAAGGTGATCAAGCATTGATTGCTCACTTGTGCCATTGGTCACGGCATCCTGGCGATTGACCACACGAAGAATCTGAGGTTGAGGCATGGGTTTAATTACGCAAGTCGAGAAAACGGTTGTCCATCCAGTTGCACGGCTTCAATAAAGGGTGCGATCGCACCATCAAACACGGCTCCCTGATATTGGTAGTAAGGGAAGGTGAGGACATGGATCGTGGGTTCCGATCGCAGCAGAAACCCAATCTCTGCCATCATCTGGTTTTCCACGTTATTGTACCCAGACACCTTTACCTGAAGCTTTTGAATGCCTGCTACCCAGCGTACAATTTCTTGCTCAAGGTGGTAAACCCAGTACTCTGGATCAGCGTCAGTCAGCGGGACAAAAAGGTCAGGAGCTAACCCAAAATCAGGATGGATTGGATCTTCACCTTTCCGAATTAAGCAGACAGACAAAATCGCCTGCACTGCCTGACGCGCACCCGATACGATGTTTAGCCCAGTGAGATCATCATATGGTGACCACAACGACCAGGCATTACCCAAAAACGCATAGGCATCGGTTTGAAAAGCAGGCACAGCATTACGCCTAAAGCAAAAGCAGAAAGCCGCAACAAAACACGTCTGTTGCGGCTTTCCGTGGTGTGGACAATAGCCAGAGTAAGTTGTGTTTATCGTAAACGATTTTTAGCGATCGGCAAGTTTATCCGGGGCTAAAACGTGTTTGACGACGGGTAGCTGTCCGTCGTCGGCGAACCAGAGCGCATAACCGCCAGCGGTAGGATAAACCGCTTTGAGCGATCGCCCTGACTCTGGATCAATCTGAAGCTGTTCCATTTTGCCTCGACTTTGGAATCAAGCCTCTATTATGACGGCTGATCATCATCTTCCATAGGCAAGTCTTCTCCCTCCTCCTCTCCCTCTTCTTTTTTCACAAGTTCAAGCCCAAACGATCGCGCCCGTGCCAGCACCTCGTCAGGGTTCATGTCGTACGCATAGAAACGTGCCAACAACCGTAGAGCAAACGTGGGGTCAATTCGCTTGATATTGAGCAACGTCTTGCCGCGCTTACTTTCTGTGTTACCTACCGTGTCTAGACAAGCGGTCAGATGTCGTGGCAAGTCGTCCAGTTTGGCTTTCAGCTTTACCAAGCCTTTGTCGTCGCCCTCCTCCACAACCTCCACCACGTCTGCCAGATTAAACGCAACAATATCCAGCAGTTTTTGAAAGATCGCTTTGCCTTGAGCTAACGCATCACTGTCAGAAAGTTCGGGCTGCATGAGTTCGCGCACATACGCCTGCATATCTGGTTTACGCAGCAATTTGTAAGCCTCTGTTGGAGCAGACTTCTTACTGTAGCCAGCCGCCACGTAAGCAGCTTGAGGCTTATAACCATTTGTGACATAGGTTTCAGCGACTTTCCGATGTTTAGGATTGAGCCGTTGAGCAACTTCAGAAAGTGTTTTCTTGGGCATGTATTACAAGACAATGCCCGCAATCCTGGGCGATCGCGGGCATCTATGGTTTAGGTTTCCCGTGTTTTAGCTGATCTTAGTCGTAGTCATCCCAAAAAATCGGGGTTTTTCAAGGCAAAGTTGAAGACAAAAATGGCGATCGCCCACAACCGAGCGATCGCTGTCTTCGTTTTTCTAGGCAGTTACAGGGTCTGCAATGGGGTCTGGCTGTGCTTGCAAATACTCTAAAAACTCTTCTAGCTCGTCATCCGTCAGTTCAGCGCGAGTCTTTTTGCCGTAGGTATCGCTCAAGTAACGACTGCCTTGGCGCTTTGACCAGCCGAGGCGATCGATTTGCAATCCGATGTTTGTAATCAAGTCGGAGTTGTCGATCGGTGCGCTAGCTGCTGGAGGTGTATTCGTTTGCTCTACAGACGATTCTCTTGAACCAGCGTCTGTGGCTTCTTCTGGTTCTTCCGCATCCTTGCTGTAGCGTTTGGGGTTACCCATAACGCCATCTGTTTGCGTACTATCGTTTGCCTGTCTCACTTGGGCAATGAGCGCGTTAATGCGATCGTGCCAGTTCACCTCACTCTTCCCTCTTGCCCAGTCTGCTTTTCGCACATAGGTTTGAGCGATCGGGTCAAAAATCCGGCACCACATTACAGTGTCGCGAGTTGTGCCCTCTGGATCGGGCACAATTTGAATCGGGTTAGCCAGTTGCTCCGGCGCTAGATTGCTAGCGAGCGCTACAAAATTGTGAAAGAAAATAGTGTGAGGGCTTGTTTCAATCTTGGTTGGCTCGTCTGCATCGAGGACAATATACGCCTTGAGTGTTGCCTGCGATTGGTTTTGATCATCTTTGCGATTGACCTCTACAATCTCGATGTTGATCAGGCGACCAACGAACGATTGCCGCTCGTCTTCAGTCAGCGGAATCTTGGTACGCTTACCTGTGCGTTGGTTCACGTCGCCCAGCATATACCAGAGAATGTCGGCATCCCGGTTAGCGTAGATTGTGCGGTACTGCTTTGGCTCTGGCAGCGGTGCAAAGCCCAATTTGGCTCCCTCTGCTTCAGTTGGCACTTGGCGCAGCCCTGCCATCGTCTCGAAAGCAAGCACCAGCCGTAGCATTAGCGTGTCATCGTTCATCATCTTGGAAAACCTGACAAGTATTAAATAGCGTGGTAACACCGATCTTCCACCAGGGTTTAGAGGGGTCTCCTGGCTTGGCTCCGTTGCCTGTATCAGTAATGTGAATCCGAATGTTGTGGTGATCCTCAATGGGATCTTCCGCGTCGCGCGCTGGCAGAATGTAGCCTCGCACAACCTGACCATCACGCCTAACAAGGCGAAGGCTTTGATCAGGATAAAGGTCTGTTGCTGTTTTAAGCTGTTGGGTCATACCTTCGTATCTTCCTTTGCTGTCAAAACAGCCCAAATAATTGCCGACTCTACCTCGCCAGCCTTTTTTTGATAGTCTCGTGGAGTGACAGGTAGCGACAAAGCATCAGTGATCAGGATGGGACTTCTTGCCGTCCCTGTAGCCCATGCGAAACGCACAGGCTTCTACGGACATACCAGTGATTGGATAACGCTTGACCTCGTTGTCGCTCATCGTGACCACAACGAATTGAGGCAAGCTCTGACCGCTTAGACCAATCGTATGAGCTAAAGCGTAAATCCGATTAAGCAGCTCAAATTCCCAGGCTTGCGCCTCCTGCACCGGGATTGCGTGTGGCATAAAGCATGGCAGTAAATGTGTTGACACTACTCTAGAAAAGTTTTAGGGTAATGTCAACGATACTTAAGGCGTTTTTTAGGGTAGATTTTTAGGGAAGCGATGAGTTGTTCTCTAGTGCCAAAAACCTATCAAATTCATCTCGCGCCCAAAGAGCAAATGGAGCGGCTCTCGCGGTTAGTAGCAGCTATTTTTGACTGTTGGTGGGGCGAGGGAGGCAACCCAACCGAGCTTTGGCGACGGATGTTGCGGGGAGAGCTTCTGCCCGACATTAACCCAGCACCGTGGGGTGAATCTGCTGATCAAGTGTGGGGCGTACTAGAGCAGGTGCTGCATTATCGCAAGCAGCACCAGGCATTCTCGCTAACCTACAAGCACGCTAATGGCGATCGCGCCTCCTATACGGTGCATTACGCCGAGTTCGTTAAGCACGGCTCTCGGCTGTATGTTGATGCCTGGGTAGAAGAACCTGACAATCGGCAACCATTAGCTTTGAATCGCAATCGCTCATTCCGTGTTGAGCGCATTGAGGAGGTTTCTACTTTTGAAGCTGGTCATTGGTACCAGATCGATACGTTAGAGGTCACATTCGAGCTACGCGGTGAGCTAGCCAACAGCTACGAGAAGAAACCGGGCGATCGATTTCTTCCTACCCAGCAACCCGGCACATTGCGAGTAGTGCGACCCATTACCAGTCTCTTCTGGTTTATCCGCGAGATTCTTCCCTACGGGCAAGACTGTGTGGTGCTGGAGCCAGAAGTGGTGAGAGAGAAAATTGGGGCGATCGTGCAGGAAATGTATAGCAATTACGCGGGAAAATAAATCGGATTCAGCGTTGTTAATAGGATTGTACTGATGAAAATAAATTTAAGGCTCCACTTTCTCGATTCCAACGGATTAGAACAGCTAACCTCGTCAAACGACACTCTTATAGTTCCTGATGGACAGCTCAATCTAGTTCAAGACCAGACACTGTTTGCCGCGATTCAAAAAATTCAATCCATCCCTTTTCCAGAAGGGGCTGCAATCTATGCCGAGACTAATGACGAGAATCTTATGGGCTTCATCTCAACTGATGGTCTTGATCAAAGGCTCGTCTATACGAATGCGGCTGACTGGGAAGAAGCTTGTGCCATTTCAACCGTCTCTGATTGGAATTTGGCAGTATTGACCTTTATCCGCTCGTTGCCCAAGCAGAATCTTATTGTCCTTGAGTGGTTTTAAAAACCGTGATTCACGTTATCAGTCACAAAAACTGCTACGACGGGCTAGCTGCTGCATGGTGTGCATGGCGGGAATTTGGCGATCGCGCCACTTACCATTACTGCAATTACCACGACCCATTACCGGAAATTGCCGACGGCGACGAGGTGTACATCCTGGATTATTCCAGAGACTGCCGCGAGATCCTATCGTTGCTAGACCGGGGCTGCATTGTCGTGCTGTTGGATCACCATGAAACAGCACTGGTAGAAATGCTGCGACTGGTGACCGCTGTGCGCGATCGCCCCGATTTTCAGCTTGACCCACATGCCTCCCAGCGTGACCTTAGCCAGGACTTCATCGTTATGAGCGATGAGGACATTGAAGACTTTATCGACCAAACAAATCTAAAACGCCTAGGCTTCACGTTAGGCAAATGGACAGCCCCCGGTTTGACCATCAACATCAATCTGAACCGCTCTGGCGCAGTACTTGCATGGAACTTTTTTCAGGCACCTGTTAATTGTCCCGCAATGCTGAACTACATCGACGATCGCGATCGATGGGTCTGGCTCCTTCCCTTTAGTGAAGAAATCAGCGAAGCGTTAAGGCAGTGCTTGATCAAAGAATTTCGTCCGCGTCGTAAACAGCAGCAGCTTTACCAACATGCACTGGCACTTTGGGAGAGCAGTGAGCCAGACGAGCAGCTTGCATTCATCGGCTTCCAGCACGATGATCCAACAGCGTTACTGCCACACAACTTGCTACTGACGTGTGAGGCATGGGTAGAAGGGCACACCGACCCGCAAAAAGAGGCGATCGCCGAGTTTGAATATTTGAGCCAGCTTGCTGCTGACCCAGACTACCGCATTCACATGGCAGAAAAAGGGAAGCCGTTGGTGGAGCCACGTCAGGCGGCAGTGCAAGAGACGTGTAAGGAAGCAGCGTGGGGCAATGTTTTTGGTTACGAGGTTCCAGTCGTGCAGGCGGAGAAGCATCATTCTTGGGTAGGGCATGAGTTGTGCAAGGCTTTCCCAGAAGCGCCCTTCTCTGTCACCTGGCGCAACGATAGCGATGGTGTCATCAAGGTTGACTTGCGGAGCGAGAAAGGCGGCATTCGTGTTAACCGCATTGCAAGACAATTGGGCGGTGGTGGACATCCCACTGCCGCAGGTTTTACGTTGCAACAGGTAAAGATGCTGAAGGTGGGCGATCGCTTTCATTTTATTAGGCGCTTTAACCCGTTGCATATTGAGCCATCAGAACCGCTCCCTTGGGAGACTTATACGGTGACGGATGGTAATACGGTTCGGAGCAACAATGAACCAGACGCTATTTCTAAGGCGATCAACTCTTTACTGGAATCCCTATGGACGATCAAACTCAAGGATTAACTGTGCCTGAAGCCGCTTTAAGCGATTTTGTGGTCTTTCGATCGAACACTGGTAGCATTCGTGCCGTGCCAACGGTTAGAGGCAAAGGCGTACCCAAAGAGCATCAGATGCGAAAGGACGAAACCTTTGGCGTTGTTATTGATCAAGTGCCCTCGCCAGAGGTGGCAATCTGGAAAGCTGCCCTCTCCTGCCACGAAGAATCATTCACTTCGCTTGATGTCATCCTCAATCAATACCTGGAGGAAATCAATTGGGATCGCGATCGCGCCTTTGACATTGATCGGGTAGATGAGGCGCTCATCAGCCTAGAGTATTTTCGGCAGGAGCAATTACGCGGTTGCGAGACGATCGGGCTTGCCACTGCAAAAAGTTGGCGATCGGGCGATGACGACGAATCCGACGAGCTAACTGCTGCCTCCAGCGAAGAAGTCCCAGGACAACTGAAGCTCCTTTAACCACCGACGCAATGAAAACAATTTACAAGTACGAAATTCCATCGAAGGCAGTGACTATAGCCCTGCCTCAAGGGGCAACCATTCTCAGTGTGGCTGTGCAGAATGAGTGCCCTTACCTTTGGGCAATGGTTGACCCCAACCAACCGACAGTAGAAAAGCATATTCGAGTCATTGCCACCGGACAACCGCTGGAAGACGAAGCCGCTGCATGGTCATTCGTTGGCACCTTCTTCCTAAATTCAGGATCGCTTGTTTTCCACGTGTTTGAGGTAAACCCTTTAGCAACTAACCCGGTTGTCGCTCATGAAACGACAAAACTGAGTAACAACGTTTAAACTTCGGCACAACGCCAAAGGCATAACCGCAATGGAAGAGAGTTCTCAGATTTCCTTCCCTTCGACCGGAGACCCGCAGCAAGACGCTTCGCTTTTGCATGAGTACGAGCTGCAAGATCGATGGCTAAAGCAAAATATCTGTCCCAATGGCTGCGGACAGATGACCATCGCCGATGCTTTCAATCGAGATTGTCCGACCTGTGGCTTTCACGGCTGGTCAAACGCACCACACGGTTTTTTTAGAGATCCAAACCTATGAACCCTTTACTGAAGCCCTAGCCAATAATGAGCCATAAACTGAAGAAGATTCAATGGAGTAGTGGGGCTAATGGAGTATTTCAGTCAACAGGAGAGTCAGGTTCTTGCCTCAATCATCTCACTAACAATTTTTATGGGTCTTGTTGGGCAAATCTTGACAAAGACACATATTCCTGGCGACGTGAGCACGGCTGAACAGGTTTTGGAAGCATTGCCCCATCTAAAGCAATTATTGAGGGAAAAGCGGGAGGCTGATCGTGTTGGCATTCCCCGGCAGGAATTAGAAGCTATTGTGCCCTACCTACTCAAACCATTGGCTGGACCAGTAGGAGAGGTTCGCAGCCCAGAGACTAGAGCCCCATTTGATGACGTACAAGACCTGATTGAAACTATACGCAACTGGAGACACTTTAGCCAAGAAGAGGTTGAGGCTTACAAGGCGGCAGAACTTGAAAAGCAAAAAGCGGCTTGGGTAGGACCCAGTGCAGACGCGATCGCCAATCCAATCCCAGTTGGCACTCTCATCAGGGTAAAGTCAGCTTGGGGGCTGTGGGTAGAGGCAAAAACAATTACTCCCTGCCCTATTGTGGAATTCACAGGGTGGCATGGAGATTTCATTGCAGAAGAAATCCATGGAGGAGGGAGCGCAGGTTTAGAGGTTAAGGATCGGGGCGAGCACTGGGATTTTTTGCCCAACGGTTGGAAGTGGGAAGGCGTAACTGATCAAGCAAAACCCGCTCCCTACCTAAATGTCCGAGGAGTAATCTATTGTTCCTGCGGTTATCCGTTTTTTTCCAATGTAATAGAGGCACTAGGCGAAGAAACCGTTTTTTGGGCAGATTTTGGGAAAGGTAGTGCCACTCTTTGGCAGCATCTTGATGCCTGCCCTGACTGCGATCAGAAGTTGATCAAGACTCATGAGGACTTTGAGGAGCAAGAATTGCTGGAAAACGAAGAGACGACTTAAAGCCAATCAATCTTCTCTAACGTAACTTTTAAACTTCGACACCTAAGGAAGAGAATGAAGCGATCAACACAGAAACAGTGGAGGTTTAGTAATGGAAGTAGATGATCTTCTTGACTCCGTTTCAGAGGGTAATTCCGGTGCCCTTCGCTGTGCTACGGATTTGCAGTACTTCACAGCATGGCTAAAGATGCTGCGCTGGCTTGACCAATGGCAAATCCGGGGTGAGTTGCTTTGGGAAGTTTATGCTGATGTCTATCATCTCTCCGCTCTACAGTTTGGGCAGCAGCTTAAGGGACATCTTGCCATTGAGTCGATGCTGCTCCATGAGAACGAAAAGCATCGACAGATTGTGCTTGACCGCCTTCGCAGTCGCTTTTATTTACCAGCAGAAGATCGGGCTGCTTCTGAAGAAACATGAGCCATCCACTGCATGAACATCTGCTAAGTATCGTCCCTCATTTACCCACCGACTTTGAGCCGTGGGGTACTCGCGATCGTGACACCGACGAGCCGTGCGACGATTGCTCTTGTGGTTGCAAATGGTTTATCATGCTAGAGACAAACATCGGTGCTGACTGGGGCGTTTGCACAAATCCGAGATCGCCGCGCTGCACCTTACTCACCTTTGAGCATCAGGGTTGCCCAGAGTTTGAATTTGACTCATTACTTGATGATAGCGGTGATACACCTCAATCGTAGTTATGAGCTAGACCCATGACCGAAACTACCCAGGCAGCATTAGAAGTATTAGACAATTCTCAACCCTGCGAAGAACCTAGCTGTGACGCAGTGGGCACTAGCTGCTTCTACCCTGACAACGAAACAGGTGAGCCGAATCATTGGTACTGCTCAAATCACGCGTTTAAGCATGGCTTTTGCTGGGGTTGCGGCTTGTTCTGGGGTGGATGCGAATCATTTGATTTTGCGCGGCATCGTGGTGGCATTCAGGGGTTGTGTGAAAATTGCAGCGATGCCGCTCGTGCTGATTTTGAAAGCGGTTTAGAGGATAACGAAGAGGAGTTTTATGACTAGAGCGACTGAAGCGATCGCGTTCCTACGTTGGCAAATTAATGCCTGGTTTGAGCAGTCAAGAGAACATCCTAGTTGCAATAGCCTCACAGACACTCAGGTCAAAGATCGGATGGCTGGACACGCAATGTGGGATGACCCGCCCAAGGGCTATAGCAAAAGACGTTTAGCTGACTGGTCACGCGGCTACCTTTGGGGGCGCTCAGTTGAAGCGGGTAATGCAGCAAAGTGTGTTGATTTTGCTCTTCAGTTAGAGCAACCACCAGAAGAGAATTGTCGTGCCTGGGATTTAAGCAGGGGCATGGGACTGAAATTTGTTCAGGACTATGCGTTTGACCTGCAAGAGCATTTGGATGAATTTACTGAAGGCAGCGAAGCTAAGCATTACGTCAAGATTTTGACATCTCCGACGCTCTCTGCGGTTTGCATTGAAATTGTGCACGACAAGTTTCGAGAGCAGTTGCCCGCATGGTTAGAGCAAGCGATCGCCGCTGGCTTCCAAACCTGCTACAGAGGGAACACCGCAATCGCCTACCTGCATTCCGAATGCCCCTTGCGCGAAGAGTTGGGGATTCATATTAAATCTGAAAACATCATCCACGTCTGCCATCCCTCTAACTATCACTTCTGGAGCAACGTCCAGGCGTGGGAAGACAGCGGCGATATCATTGCTACCATTCTGGATGAATCTAACAAGCAGCGCATGGAAGCAACCCGTACTGGAAATCCACCATAATTAGACTTGTTTCAGTCCAATTACTTTGCCGAAAGCTATGCAGTATGAATACTTAGTTGCACGCGGTCTCATTGTTGGCGTTAGCAACAACACCCTCTACAAACCAGCAATCAACGGAGAGCAGCTAAAGGAGTGGGATTCTAAACCACTACAAGACTTCTTGAACCATTACGGTGAACAAGGGTGGGAAGTTATTAACATTTTCTCTCCGCAAGCAGGACAAGGATTCTGTGTCATATTGAAGCGTCTAAAAGCATAACGGAGCGTTATACACATGAGTGAGCTAACTGACGGTCTTGAGGAAATGGGTGACGATCCGGTCGCAGAAGGTTCGCCACTTATGCCAGGGTGGTTCACGGAGCGCATGATGACCGATTCATGGTCTTTCGGGTTAATGATGAGCAATGGCACCACGATTGGCATACAAGATATTTGGAAGGTTTGGCAGGCTGCCGATGGCACGCTTTGGCTAGATGTCACGCTTTTAAGTGGTGATTACGAAAACGTTTGGGTTGCGCCGACCAGCCGTACAAGCGCCAGCATCAATGCAAGTCATGTTATGGCTGCTTTTGAGCTAGCGGACACTTAGTGCTGCGTCTCTTCCCGTGCAAAGGGATCATGCCTAACAAACAGTTCATTTAGCCAAATTCCAGGACTAATGCTCAAAAGACTCCATGATTAATCAAACACCGCAGCAAATAGCCGAAAGCACCCGTCGCGTTGCTGTCAAAAGCGTAGATGACTTTGAGCAACGTTCGATCGAGCAGCGTATCGCTTGGCTACTGCTACACGACCTGACTGATCGGGCAGGCTTCAGACAACTTTTCAGCTCCTTGCCTGTTCCCGTGCAAAAAGAAATTCAGCACACATGGGAAGCGATGATCAAAGCTGAACTAACCATTGAGGATCAGTCATGACGAACGTAGAAAAGCACCCACTTGAAATGGGTGCAATGAGGCGTTCAGAAAACCTTGAAGTGCTCCAGGCACTTCAAGGACTTGATTGGGAATGGCTTGATGAGCCGACTCAATACCCCTTCTTACGGCTGATGAAAGGTAAGGGCGAGAGAAGATCTGTTTCCGCAGGTTATTTGGACATAAAAAAGACTAACAGAATTGTTGTAGGAGTTGGGCGTAGAGACGGCAAAGCTCTGGTTATTGCTTACCGGAAGCCTCAAGACTTTTTAGACGCTTACAAAGTTTTTTCTGATCAGTATCCTCTTGCAAAGCCAATAGAAGCTGTAGACACTCGTATTCTGACAGGTTCACTGAAACCGGAAGCGAGCCTGGAGAGCATTGCCGCTTACCTCAAGCAGCCAAACGTCAAGGAAAATAGCTCAAAAAAGAAAAATATAGAAGGACTAGCTGAATTCGATCCTGAAAACCCTAATTCTTTTTGGAAGGGAATTTTTCAGTTTACAGAGGGGAAAGGGGTTCAGAATGTTAACAGCAAAAGCTATGTTCCAAACTCCATAGTGCTTCACTTCACACGATCGCAGGCGCTAAAAATTATTCATCAACTCTCTTCTCAGCTGGTTAATTCAAGCGAGGAAGAAATTCAATTGTTACTGTTTGGAGAGCTTGATGAAGTACAAGATGATGAACCATAAAACGAGGCGCTACTTTCATGAGTAATTACATTGTTCACATAAAATGTGCTACTTGCGATCGCCAATACAACGGTTTCATCCAGTTTTTGCGTGGAGAATGGAGGAGCGTCCAAAACCACTCTTCGCTGACCAAACCTTATCCTCTTCTCAGTTTTACCTTTTGTAGCAATCACTGCCAGGAGCGCTTTGATTTAGCGCAGGATGTAGCGTCTCTCATCAAGAAGCATGGTTTGCTCTAGCACCGTTGTACCACTGATTCAACGCCAGCTTGATTAATAGCTCCTATCGGACTGCATTCAAATAGCGCCTCAGTCGCATTCAAGCAGACTTTCCTTACGTTTCGTTCACTACTACTCATTTAAACTGAGATGTTATTTAACCCAGCATCGCTTGACGAAATTGATGCCCTGATCGCCGAACATATTACGGCTCAGGGCTTTGTTATTTTCTGGTTTACCGACATTTTTGGACGCACGCCGATGATTTGGGATGCAGAAGCTCGACGCACCAGCGAGAACAGTACCAATGCGCGGTTGGTTGGTGCCACATGGAAAAAGGGCAAAGACGATGATGGTAAGGAGGTAGAGATTTACGCTCGCGCAGTGCCGCACTACTGCCAGCAGTGGCATGAAGCAGCCATCCTCATGGAGGCGTGTCGACAAAAGGATATTGCCCTCAACTTGATGACTGCCCCAAATTGCTATAGCGCTTTTGTCTTGCGGGAAGAGCAGCTAGAATTTACGATTTCTGTTAACTACCCCAAAGATTGGCTTAAGGCTGGGACGGTTGCGATCGCTATAGCCTTTGCACGCCTACACGGCATCATGATTGAGCCAGTCATTGAAGGATTGACTGCAATTCACGTTTAGGGGCGGACGCTTCGCGAAGGGTCCGCCCCACCATCTGATTAGCGCTCCACCCCAAGCCTGTCTGCTAGACGACGGACGAGCCATTCTATAAGAAGCTTGGCAAGACGTTCACTAAGGTGGTGAAGCAGAACCTTGGCAAGGATGAGGAGTAGATGAGCAGAAATATGAGTCATAGGAGTTACCTTGATTTGTTTGTTCTGCCCTGTTGTTCCTACAGAGAAACGACCGAGCAGTTACTAATAACCCGTAAGGTAAAACCTTTTTTCTTGTAGCCCTAATGCCTGAAACCTTTATTCAGCTTTTCTTTCAGGGATTTAAGCTCTTAAATCCCGACAGTCTGTCGCCTTCCACAAGCGACTTTTTAGCTTAATTAGTACGGTTATTACTACCATTCGGTACGGTTATCTACACCAAGTCGCTTCAAAGAACTTTATATATTTGTCGAACTGCAATGAAAACCCTTAGCTTCCAGGTCCACCCTGAGAAAAAACAGCGTCAAACGATCGACCGATGGACCAACACCCTGCGGCACGTTTGGAATCAAGGACTGGAGGTCTTGCTGGAGCTTGATACCTACACCAGCAGCTACAAAGTGCCTGTATATAAACGATTTATTGCCGTCATGCTGTTGCTGGGCATGCGTCCAGACTGGGCGCTTTGGTTCTCACTTAAGCTGGGCAACAAGCGAGGGCAAGAATTTTGGCTGCGAGCGCCTTGCTGCCCAGTGCCGTGGACGTACCGTTGGCTGAAGGGCAAGCGCTGGAATTATGTAGGCAACACGCCGACAATTGTGGATGGTGACGAAGATAAGGACTGGGCAGCCGTCCCCTACACCCCTTTTGCGAACAAGAGGCCTTATCGCCGCTTCTGCCCGGTCATTCGTCCGTCTGTCGAACTTTACTCGGTTGAGGAAACCCCCATCGTCCAGCGATGGTTACGGGATGAAGGTATTGAAGCTGTCACCTTTCAGCCAAAGCGGTTAGGTTCCAAAGCTCAATCTCAGGCTCAACTTGCGGTTGCAGAAACAGCATTACCCAATGCCTCTATCTACTTTTACCCTGCCAGTGACCAACCATTTGAACTCGCTTACCGCGAGCCACGCTTAGACTTTCCCACTAACTTCAGTCTTGCCAAATATTTTGCTCAAAAGCGTCACCCCGACTGGAAAGCCCTGCAAGACATTCCAGCCTGGTTTGTGCGGGGCACCTGCCATAGTTTGGCGGAGGCATGGCAGCGCTACAAAGCCCGCAAAAATGGGCAGCCAAAATTCAAACGGAAGGGCGACACAGTAGCAACGCTGCTCTACGAAGATGGCAAAGCGATCAAAGTAGAGGTTGTCGATGAGCTTGCCCAGAAGTGGGAAAAAGCGGATGGGAAATCGCCCAAGAAAGCAGGGAAGGTAGCCAAGAAGCAGATTTCTGTTCGCACTACCTACATCACTGTGCCAAAGCTAGGGAGGCTCCGCGTACCATATGCCACAGAGCGCTGGGGCAACACACCTATAAAGGTACTAAAGCTGTGCGTCACAGCAGACGGCTGCTTCTTGCAGCTAACCGGCAATGTGCCAACCAAAAAGCCCAAAGCAACTGGACATAAGGCGGGTTGTGTCTTTCCCCAAAGCCAGGGCATCCTCTGCGTGGATGATGTCGGCAAAATGGTGGAGGCAACACCCGAAGATCTCAAGGTGCTTCGACGCATTGAGCAGCTTCAGCAGAAAATGGCAGTCCAGCGAACGGCTCTGGAAGGACTACGAGAAAAGTTGATGGAGCGCATTCTGGCAGAAACCGATTCAGCGAAGAAAGCGGCAATGCAGGCAAAGCTTTCTAATCTGGGACAAAGACTGAAGAAAACGAAAAAGACGATCGCCAAATTACATCAACGGCAAGCTCTACGTGCCCGCAACCACGCACACAAAATTACGACCTACCAGATTCGCAAGTTTGACGCGATTGCGATCCAGGAAGTGAAAGCAGGGACGATTCCACATCCAGAACCAGTGGTGACCAACGTTGAGCCAGCCCATTACGCACCCAACGGAGCAACGGAAGTAGCTCAAATCAATCAACGTCGTACGATGTTCCGCACAGGGCAGTTTGTGGCGCTGTTAAAGCAGAAGGGCAAGGATGCTGGACGCACCATTACAGTGGTGAAAACCAAAAAGGTAGACAAGTCGGTAAATCCTGCTACCATAGCGACTAGCATTCGACCGTGATTGGTTGAGTCTCCCGCCGGAGTGGGCTGGCGGGTAACGAACGGGTCAGCACTTGATGCGCCGTTTATCACCAGGGGAGGCGCTCCCCT
>JBGTJW010000154.1:0-2531 GCA_041744955.1 Stenomitos sp.
AGGGGAGCGCCTCCCCTGGTGATAAACGGCGCATCAAGTGCTGACCCGTTCGTTACCCGCCAGCCCACTCCGGCGGGAGACTCAACCAATCACGGTCGAATGCTAGTCGCTATGGTAGCAGGATTTACCGACTTGTCTACCCCATCATGTCCGATTGATCACGAGGCACCTCCTTCCCCAGTAATGTTGCCTGCTGATAATCAGGCTCACAACCAACCCAGCGAGTACCATTGCTGACCGGAGCAATAAAATCAGCATCGTGAACTTTTGCCGAAAACGACCTTAGCTGCTGACTCTTAATGGCTAGCCACGCTTCTGCCTCAGTCGTCGCCTGAATGCCGATCGTTACCTTCGCAGGTATTTCAAAGACAAAGCGTCTCGTCTCCATTTTTCTCTTGCCTCCGTTTTTGTTCTTGTGAAAGCCGTGCAACAATCCCGTCCATAATTGCAATAGCTGCGTCTAGATCGCCTGCATCAGGGTACGCAATCAGCATAGGCGCTGCCAGAGCTTTAATGGCGTAAAGCTGTTGGAGTATGTGTTGTGCATTGAGCAGCCACTGTTCCAGGTCTTCATCTGACAAAGCTGCACGTTCTGGCATGGGTACTTACCGCCGTCGTTCTAGTGAGCCAAATACAAGCGGCGTGGGCTTTGGCTCGTACAAGCTAACCAGAACTGCCGCCGAGCAAAAATTATCACAGTGGAATAAGTGATCCGGCGATCCAGGAACTTCAACCCATGTGCCGTCAGCACGTCGATCGCTCGTCAAATAATGATAAAGCAGGTTATCACTGTCGTTGGGATCAAAGGTAATGCCCTTAGGGAAGTGTTGCTGTTTACGATAGATACGATCGCGCACAGCATCAAGTCCAAACGTGCGGTGTAGCGAAAAAACGGGCACCTCTACACCCTGAATATTCCGTGTGCCCCGCCGAAAATCTTCACCTTTCAGCTTGACTTGATCAAACAAAAACACCTGCCCTTTATGCTTTGAAGTAGGTGATGGAATATGTTTGCGGGCATACGCTGCTGCGAGCTGCACCTCCGGCTCGTTATCGATACCGACCAGATCTACATTAAAGCGCTCTACCAGTGCATCGATACCCTCAAAGCCAAGCACTTCGCCCCACCACACCACTTGCACATGAGCATTAAGCCATCGCTGTTCTGAATCGCCAGTAGTGCCCAGATACCAATGCTGCACCATACCCCAGTTGTGCGCCAAACCTTGGTCTACGCCCAGCACAATAAGATCTGGTGCCTGAGTTTGAAAAGCTTCTGGCAACGGCATCCCAATACACGCCAGCAAGCGCGGTAGCGAGATGCGCCCACTGCCAATGGTCACTGCAATCCCGAGCCCCTGCTGAATTTGGTCAGTGGGATTCCGTGTTGTAAGCAGCTTGCGAATACGTTCAGCCGGATTAAAAAAGAGTGAGGCAAGGCGGGGAAGGCGGAGGGCAACGGCTTTGACAATAGCAGTCTGCGTTTCTAAGGCACGATCGCATAGCTCTTGCAGCCGTTCACCTGTGTTCTGGC
This sequence comes from Stenomitos sp., assembly GCA_041744955.1. Taxonomy (GTDB): domain Bacteria; phylum Cyanobacteriota; class Cyanobacteriia; order Leptolyngbyales; family Leptolyngbyaceae; genus Stenomitos. The sequence continues at coordinate 1,535 of JBGTJW010000154.1, forward strand.
AGGCAAAATGCCCGGTAGCGATCGTTGCCTGCTCTAGTTCGGTGCCGCAATGGCTACAGCCCAGAAAAGCCGTTTCAATCTTCCGCTGCCGTTCGTCTGTCGTATGGATATCGGCTAGCTTTTGAGTTGTGGAATGTGAGAACCAATCTAGTGGACGACCTGTAATGTCGATGTAGCGCTCTTCCGCCGTGCCATCCTCGGACTCCGCCAGCACTGGCTTCAGCAAATTACCAAACGGGTGTAAAAATTGCGGTTCGCCGCAGTGAGAGCACTGCACCCGCCACATAAACAGGTAGCCACTGTTCCGTACTTCAGTATCGACAATGCCGCCCTCGTGCCCAGGCGTGCTACCTGCCCGAAAAGGTTTAGTCGGCATCTCGCAGGCAGATTGTCGCTCGGTTGCCACATCTAACGTACCTGGGCCCCAGAGCTCTATCTCGTCACCTAACATCACCCAGGCAGTAAAGGAGGACATCGCCGAGGATGCCTGCCGTTCCTGAGTACGGTTCTTAGAGGCCGTGCTGGTATAGAAGAAGGTGCACTCCACACCAGCGATCGTAATCTTACGCTCTTTGTAGTCGGTATCTTTTCGTCCAGTAGCCGCACGACGCTGACTGCGTGCCTGCTGAATCGGCTCAATGTGGTCAAAGCTTGCCTGAATGCGCGGCACCATGTCCCGCAGCTTCCGCTCTGCCTCAAACCCTAAGCCAGTTGGCACACGCACTGCTGACAGGACAAAGGCATCAAGCGCAATCAGGCTCTCTGAAAAGCCAACCTGTGAACCCTTCTCGACGATGACCCGCTCAATCCACGGATTGCCCAGCAGCAGGTAATACTCCCACTGATACGGCTCCTTCCAAATCAACGCTTCACCCGACCACCGTCGGTAATGAGTTTTAACCCAGTTGATAAACCAGTTGCCGCCCTCTCGATACCAGCGGTCGATCGCTCGCAGCCGTTCTTTCGCCAGCTTTTCAGAAAACCGTCGACGGTTTTC
>JBGTJW010000155.1:0-8079 GCA_041744955.1 Stenomitos sp.
CTGCGATCGAGTAGGGATACCGATACGTACTGTGAGTGGTGGAGCGACAGGAGCACGATCAGGAAGATGATTTCTAATCTGGGAACCTCTCTAGGTGCCGGGCTGGTACCTCGGGGCCTTGTCAGTCAACAAGGAGTCAACCTGGAGAGGGGGAGCGTGGTGCAAGTAGAATGCGGCTCGTGCCAAAAGCACTTGAGCCCGTGATGCGCTCGGCTGGCAGTCGAGACATCATTTCAGGTTGAGGCTGGTTACCTCAACAAGCACTGAAGAACGAAAGCACTGAGGTACAGACCTACTTACGGCCAATGCTCCTCGGGAGAGGAGCGTAAGTGCATCATGCTGACACTGATTCTGGGAAGAATCCGTCTTCATGAAATCCATTCGGACAACTCTTAAAAAACGCTTGAGCACACATGATGGTTTAACTAACGGATATTCCAGGCGAATACGCACGGCGTAACGCTTTATAAGGAATCTGGATCGCGGCGGGAGAGCGGCTTACGCCTCCGTGCGGCCAGCGCAAGGTAACGTGTGTGAAAGCAGTCAAGGGTCAACCTGAAAGGTCGATGAAGAGGGGTTTTTCTCAAAGGTCAGTGTTTGCTTTTTGAGGGGTTTGGGCTTTTTCCACAAACCCCTCGTTTCGTTTTTCGTGGAGACACGCATGTATCACGCGGAAGCAAAGACCAGTGCTGAGCTGATTCGGCGACTCACCAAGTACTATCTGCCTCATGGCTACTACTTCTTCACCACAAGCACGGTTCCTGAACACAAGGACGTGGCCCAAGTTGATCGCAACATTGTCGAGAAGTATGGTCTCGCCATCTCTCGCACGGCGAGATCGCGGGATAAGGCAAAGGGTGTTGCGCGCGTTCAATATCTGCGGTATGAGCGCCAAATCATTCTTATCGCCACTAGTGGTGATCACAGCTTCTTTGATGACAAATCAGTCAGGGATTGTCGGCTAACGCCACTGCCTGTCTGGTACTACTGGATTACAGCAACACAGAAGCGTTACCACGTGAAGGTTTGCCCAGAGTCCTACCACGCCGTTCGCGAGAAACTGCTCCGGCTTGCTGAAGGCGGTAAAGAAGAGGCCGCGATCGAAGCCTTTCATGCGCTCCCGTGGCTCAATTACCCAGATATTCGAAAACAAAAGCGGCGACTCATCAAAGAACTTGCTCAAGCAGTACGAAACCAGGCAAAAGCCAAGCTTCTACTCTCCTTGATTCGTCCAGGTTAAAAGATCGGGAGCAAGAGAACCTTGCGATTAGGACTCAGTTAGCTGTGACAGGAATACACGCCAAACAGGAAAATAAGTTGAAGGTTTGTTGGGAAGCCTTGATAAGGAAAGTATCCTTCAGATGAGTGAAAGCTCCTACGAGTTAGACTCGGCAAGTTTCTGTTGAGGATATGGTGTGAGGCTATCTGTTCGATAATCATCGCCGGATATGTAGTTCAGAGTTCTGATTGCTGTTCTCCTACCACCCAAGAAGCACTATGCGAGCAACCTTCCAGGATAGAGTTACGCAACTAAAAAGCGTTATCAAAAACTATTCGATGGCTGTTAACCCAGCTCTCATTCAGTTGGCTGAAAGAGGAATGGACTTAAAGACAGCTCACTATCTTGTTCACCAGTATTACTCTGTGAACTTAGCCTTTCCTCTATTTCTTGCGGCAGCGATAGCTAAAGTTTTAGACGAGAAATCACGGCTACTGCTTGTGGGAAATCTATGTGAAGAGCACGGAAATTTAGACTCCTCAAAAACACATACAGAGCTATTTAGAGTGTTCATCCGGGCTCTGAAAGTAAATCCTGCTCATGTGAATACTGTCACTGAGAGTAGTCCAGCAAACAAACTCATCACGCACTACAATACCCTCTGCTTTAGTGGAGCAGAGCATCAAGCCCTCGCTGCGCTTTATGCGTTTGAGACACTGCTCACGCCTGCTTGTGAACTCATCTCTAGGAGTTTACGCAAAAGTAGGATTGTTGCTGAAGAAGCAATCGTGTTTTTTGATGTCCATGCTGTTGTTGACATTGGCCATGCGTCCCAATTGGAAGAGGCTTTACTGAAGACAGTAGACTCAGCACAAAAGTGGGAAGAGGCCCTTACCTCTGTGGACCAAAGCGGTAAGCTACTCTACGAGGTGTTCGACTCGATCGCGAAACATCATTATCAAGTAGGGTAAGCCAAGTAAGGGCATCAAAGAGAACGCTCCTGATCCCTAGAATCATGAATGAAGCGAAGCACCTCTATCGTTGTGCCCTTTACTTGGTAGTAGATGTAATGCGCCCCTTGAGGCCGTCCCATGTGATAGCGCAAACAACCGGGGCGTATATGCTCAACTGACTTCCCTAACGCTGGCTCTGTAGCGATCGTTTGAAGCGCGTGCTCGATGCGCTGCTTGTAGACATCCCACTGCTCACGATTCCAGGTTTGAATGGTGTAGGTTCTGATCTCTGCCAAATCTCGTTTGGCTTCGTTGGATCGCTTAAGCTTGTAGCGGAAGAGCGGCACTGACTTCTCTCATAGGAACTTCACCGCTAAGAATTGTATCGGAAAGTGCGTCTACCTCGTCCCACAACTCATCAAGGTTACCTGGATCGATTTCCTTGGAAAAACCACTTTGTTCACCCCGTTCGAGCTCTGTCCGTAGCCACTCAACCTGCCTTTGTTGCGCTTCTTTCGCACGAGTAACGAGCGCATTTACTACCTCTTCAGCGTTTCGGAATTCACCGTTGGCTAAGAGATCTTCGACAAAGGCTTGCGCTTCTGGAGTAAGGGTAATGTTCACCGAAATTCCCTATGACATCTAAAGGCTCAACTCTTATTATCTTCGAAAAACTACGAAGACTCAAGTAGTCATTATGGACCAGAACGCGGGTAATAGACCGTGTGCTATGCAGAGCACCACACGAAGTGCAGCCGTCGTTCGATTCGTTCAAGGGCAAGAAGGCTTTGTTGAGCTGGTGCCACCTCATGAGCGAGAACGATAACATGCTGGGTTGGATGGAGCCTTAGCAGATCTCGAAGAAAGGCAGTCCTAAATTGAGTCGAAACGCGGGACTGCCTTCGTGCGACAGCAGCAACACGGCCTGTGCCGCTTAGTCCAAGTAGTACTACTCCTGGGAAGTGGGCTTCTCTGAAATGATGTTTCAAAGGTACCGACACGATAAGGTAAATGAGCGATCGGGGATGGGATAAACGAAGCACCTGAACTCTTTCGCGAGTAGCTTGAGTGATGGCGTACTGGGATAATTGCTGCTCGAAAGTAAGTCCAAACTTCTCCTGGTAGCGCCGGAGGGTTCTTTTCGAGATTTGAAGGCCGTACTGCGATCGAGCAGTAGCTAGAAACTGTGGCACAGTCCAGAGCGCGGCCGAATGGCCATAATCAGATGCTGGATTCGTAAGGATATCAAAGAGGTAAGGTAGGTCATCAAGGGCAAAAGCGTGAAACGTAGAACGCCTCAGCCGTGCCTTCTCCTGGGGAATCCGAGAAGATGCAGCGGTGAGGCTTTTAAGGATGAAGCCATACACCTCATGAAAGTCGAGTCCCAATTGCTCGGCTATCTCTAAGACAGAAGCCCCGCCTTTCGAAAGCGAAATCACTACCTGCTGCACAGAGGAAGTAAGTACCACCAAAAACTCCCAAATGGGGACAACCTGCCCCAATTTGTAGAATGTTCTACGGTATCAGACAAGGTGAATTTGCGTGTATCAAGGTGCTTCTTCACAAAAACAAATAGACGTTTCAGGCAGTTGATGCCCTTTTTCTCCTAAGGAGAAAGAAGCGAAATATGTGGATCAAAATAGGCGTGGAACAACCAGTTCAGCTACGCTCAATGCAGTTAAAAGACCGTGTCCTTAGAACCGAAACGAGGGTAATCAAAAGGCTTAGCTCTACGAGCTTTAAGCTATTTTCCATTTCTGAAGAGACTCAGCCGTTCCCTTAAACCTCTTAAAAAGCCCAAGAAGGGCTCTCTAGAAGGATTTTTAAGACTTCAGCACCTTCCCCCTCTCCTCCTTCATCAAAATGTTCCCCAGAGTCTCTTACGGCGTTCTTAAAAGAGAGTAAGGTCTAGAAGCTTTGCCCCTGCCCTTTGCAATCAACACGTGCCGACTATCTCTCCTAAAAAATTTATAAAAATCTTTCGCCTTTTAGGGCCACAAAGAAGAAAGTTAGCCGTAAAGGATGACCCGTTTAAGAGATTGTTTAATACGTTTAGAGAGAGTTTAGGGCTTGGAAGCAATTGATTTTACTCGCTTTTTAACCCTTTCACGCGGGTAATAGTCCGTGTCGGTTGCGGGTAATGGTCCGAATGTTTGCGGCTGATAGTCCGAATTCCATGCGGGTAATAGTCCGTGTGCCTCTAAAAGTTATCCACAGGTCTTTCATCGAAGTACCCTCCCTTTTAGATCGCTCAAGTCAGGGTTGTAAGTGACTACTAAGCCTTGTTTTCTACCCATAGGTGCTCGCATCCCCACACCTACCCTCGCCAAGGTGGAGAAAGCAGCCGAAGACAAAGCTCCTGTGGCAGATAATTGCGGCTAATAGTCCGAACGAAGCACTGCGGAAGCAGGGCTTATGCGGGTAATAGTCCGTGTAAGACAATCCGTAAAGAGCAAAGAGTGATGAGACGAAAATAACCGTGTATAGCAAGAGAAAGCACTCGGAGCGACGTCGCTCCGAACAGGACGCGAGAAGTTATTTGGAAAGCGAGCTTCTGTTTTTAAGTAACCGACTACCGTAAGCCTTCTTACACCACGCCAGAAAAGCGGCGTCTGGATCTTTAATCTCTAAGCCGTTCTTTGCCGTCGCTGTCCGCCACTCCGCTTCTAAAGCGTAAATGTCATAGCCAGGTGAAATTTGTTTTGCCTTTTCGTAAGTGAGTGTTCTCAAATGGAGGAATCGTGCCTCTGGTTCTCTTACGACTTCTAAGCTTCGTACTTCAGTCGCCACTTCCTTGGGAGTTATTCCAGTGTGAGGCTTCTTTTTCGCATGGAGGAAGTCTTCTCCATGTTGCTTATATGACCTGAGCCCATAATCGAGCAGCTTGCCTTTCTTGGTCGCCTCACGGAGTGCGATCGCAAAATCTGAGAACCGTTGGGTGCTCCCTGAACGCTCGTAGAGTGTGCGAAATTTCCAACTCCAGCCATGAGCGTTACTTCCGGCTTGCTTCCGAATGAAACGGTAGAGCCAGCGCTCAATGCCGCCGGTCAGTAGAAAATAATCGTTGTGCAGCGATAAAATGAGCTTTCTGTCCGAGACCGCCTCAAAGAGCCATTCTGGAAGGACCACAGTGGCATTCTTCAGCCGCCCATTTTCATCCCGGTCAAGGTCGGTGTATTCAAGCCAACTAAACATGATCGTCCGGCCATTCTTCGAGCGCATTGTAGTAGTAATGCTTGTATTCTTGAGACGAGTAATCGCATCTTCCAGACGGCGATACTGTGCCCCTCCTGCTTCTCGACGAGCATCCTTGAGAAAGGCATGAGGGTGAAACCGAATTTTTCTTGATGTTGTGTCGCCTCGATCGAGCGCTTGCCGAATCTGAGAAAGGAGCCACATGATAAGGTCCCAATCCCAAATGTTTGCAATGCCGTAAGGAGCACCTCCTGTGACGGTAATTTCAACACCGTCATGGCCTTTGTACTGAATGGGTTGAAATCTAGGCTTTTTGGAAAGGCTTAAGAAAGGCACCTCCATCGTGTCTTGCATGTCCCTCGTCGCAATATCAGTGAATATCGCTGAGAAGAGTTCTAGCTGTGCATCGTTTGGAGGAGGTTTTCTCGTCACCATAAAGGTGGCTTACCCTACTCTCTCCAAGTTCTCAAGCACTCTTTTGCAGATCACGCTGGGTTAATTACGCAATATACCGTTGACCGAAAAAAGTTTGGCGCTATAGTCAACAGATAAACATTTCCAATGTCGGAGCGACGTCGCTCCGGCACTAAATCGTATCCTTCACTGGAACTTGGTAGTAACCCAAGTTCTGGAAAAATTTAATAGCTGCAATGAGCCGAATCATCGCCCTTTTAAACATGTCGGGCGGGGTCGGCAAGTCAACACTGACGATGAATTTTGGTTATCACTTGGCGCGTGATCTCTCTAAACGTGTGCTCTTGGTCGATATGGACCCTCAAGCCTCACTCACTACATTCGTGGGACTGGGCCCCTTTGATTTAGAGAAGACGATTTACGATTCCCTGCTGCACAAAGAACCGATTCCCATTGTTCGTGAGCTGTACAAAGGACTTTCCTGTGACCTCGTTCCGGCCAACATCTACCTCGCGCAAGCTGAACTAAAACTCGCATCTGAGCTGCGTCGGGAGTACAAGCTGGCTAACCTTTTAGATAAAATCCGGCAGAACTATGATGTCATCCTGATTGATTGCCCACCGTCGCTGGGGCTGCTCTCCGTCAATTGCCTAGTCGCTGCAAATTACCTCGTGATTCCCATTCAAACGGAGTATAAGTCAGTCGAAGCAACGATTAATCTTCTTCAAACAACGTATGAAATTGCTCAGCAGGTAAATCCAACACTCCAGGTCGCCGGGACCGTGCCAACCATGTACGACGAGCGCACGTCGCAAGCGAGAAGGGCGCTTCAAACGATTGAGGAAGTGTTTGCAAGCCTGCGTGACAACCCAAACTTTAAGCAGGCGATCGTCTTCCCACCAATCCCAAGACGAACCGATTTTGCGAATGCCGCAGCAGAGCATTTACCACTCGCTGAGTATGCACCACGGAACGATTCGCTGACGCAATTACGTGCGATCGCCAAAGCCTTAGGGGCATTGTTATGAGTAAATCTAGTGCAGCGTTTAGCCTGAAGGGTAGGGGGATTCTTGGAGGACTTCTTTCCGAAGCACAACCAAGTGCTCAAACTCATGCAGACTTGCAAGAAGAGTCAGCAGCTAAATGGATACCGCTTGAGAAGATTCAGAAGGGCACCTTTCAACCACGCCAGTATTTTTCTCAAGCAGGCATCGATAGCCTTGCTCAGTCATTTAAGGAGCGAGGCTTTAAGGGAGCACTAAACGTCCGCCCTCTTGGAAAGGATACTTACGAGTTAATTGCAGGTGAAAGACGCTGGCGTGCCGCAAAGCAGGCAAGCTTGAAAGAAGTACGCTGCATCATCGATGCCTATTCAGATGAAGAAGCGCTTGAGTTTGCGTTAGTGGAAAACTTGCAGCGTGAAGACTTAAGTAAGCTTGAAGAGACAGAAGGAATACTCGACTTAATTGGAGCCAAACTAGGCCTTGAGCGCGGGCATATAATCTCAATCATTCGCACTGAAGGGCACTCTGACAAAAGAGCCCGGAGCGACGTCGCTCCGAGTGAAGCACTTAAGCAGATTGAGGAGTTGCTTACTCACTTTGGTATCGAACTCCAAACCTTTCGGACCAAAAACCTTCGTACGCTCTCATTACCTAATGATTTGAAGGAAGCACACCTAAAGGAAAGTCTGTCCTATTCCTCGGCGCTTGAGCTGAGTAAACTTAAAAGTGAGGAGCTACGGAAGGCTTTGCTTCAGGAGGTGCTTAAAAGCAAACTATCATTTCGTGAAATCAAGGATCGAGTTCAAAGCCTTGTGACAAGACAGCGAAGGGAAGAAGAACCAGAATCACTCTCGTTAGTACGACGCTTAGAAGCTACCGTTAAGCGTGCAAAGAAGACCGAGCGCCAACTTGAGGCAGGACGGAAGAAGAAGTTGGAGAAGTTGATCCGTGAGCTTGAAGCATTGCTGAATGAGGAATAGCACTAGTTTTAGTTGTATCGATGGGGTTAGCAGCTTAGCAGTAGCTACCGATTAGGCTATTTAGATTGACTTGAGTGAGTTTAAGATAGCCATCTAAATAGACTGCTCCATCTGAAAATACATCAGAGCCACTCTCTACATAAGGAATCCAAAAACTACTACCAATGCGAAGAGAGGAGTGCATCCCACTTTTGCGATGAGTATAAGTGCTTAGAACTGTATTTAACGTCAGTTCGGGTTAAAGGGATTTTGCCATGACTTCGACGAAAGAATCGCCTTTTCAGGCAACGACAGAATCAGGGTTTCAGCTTATC
>JBGTJW010000156.1:0-16597 GCA_041744955.1 Stenomitos sp.
TTGCTGGCGCGGCTGAGGGAAATCCGCTCTTGCTGAAACAGCGCAATGGCAATTTCCCGGAGCCAGTCGCCCTGGTTAAAGGTTTCGGCTTGGCTGAGGTTATCGGGCAGGTTCAGGATAATTTGCATCGGGTGTCCCTCAAGCACTGATCTGTAATTTTAAGGCTTTGGCGGCTGGGGTTGTCTACCTACTGATTACCCTAAAGCGTGTGTTTGTCTGGTTTATGCCCTAAACGACCAATTTTAAGGAGGAGTGGAACAGCTCTGTGTAGAGCCAGCTAACGATTGAGTTCAGCGGCGGCAAGTGACTTTAGCATCCCCACCAACCATCTTTAACTCCGCCGCTGCAACGATTTGTTAGCCCTGCTGGAGGTACAAAATCGAAACCAAACGCCAAGTCTAAGCATCCATAAAACCCTTCGCTCCTGCCACAACAATGCTAACGGCTGGGTGATCAACTAACTTCTCTAGAGCTGTAGAACCAGCTTCCTTAAGAGCTTTAACAACTCTTCCCTTCAAGGTAGGAGTGCTATCGATTACTTCAAGTGCCTTTGCACCAACGATCACTGAGTTATTTGGATATTCTTTTGACAACTGATTTAGCAGATCCTTAATTTCTTGTGCTGCTTGAGCTAGATTCTGAGAGTTGTTGATTTGAGTATCGATTTTATCCCGCATTACCTTATCCCCAGCAATATTATCACCGGAGCCATGTTGATTAACAGTTGACATAGAGTGATTACCTCCTTGTATGCTTTGTGACTTGTCTTGCAACTGAGTTAAATTAAAGGTTGGAGCAATAGATATGTTGCTTATCATTCTATCGTCTTCAGATAGCAAGCTCTTTTGCGATCTGTCTATAACATTATCAATTAAACTCATAATCTCAATTTTTTCAAAGCTTTCCCCGCATTCAATCAAATAAACCCTTGCTCGGATTCGCCTCAAGATATCGTGGTCATAATCAAAAAAGCAAGGTTCCACATTGCTGGCACATAATTGGCAATTACAGGGAATTTTTTGCTTAAATGTGATATCACCAAATCTTCTGTGTATATCTAGAATTTCTTTCCTAACAATGGTAAGTAGTTCTTTTTTTCTTGTTCTAATCCTGAAACTTTAATGTTAATCACTCGAAGACCATCCTTATCAATTCCCTCTGCAATTTCAGCCTTCGTTAGATCTGTCTCTAAAGGTTTATGGTCGCTGTTTCTAACATCATCGTTTTTGATGAAGACTACTCCTCTCTGCCAAACTAAATCCTTATCCAAGCTGTCTTTGGCGATGAAACTGGATAATCTAACAATCAGATGAGAAATAATCCCCTTTGGCATGAATGGGTATTGAAATCGAAACTTTAGGTTGTTTTGATTATTCCATTCATAGTTCGGTCTTTCAGAAGGTAAAAGTTGTGGGAAAATATACTCATTCCCATGAGAACAATTCATTTGATAACAAAGATCAAGATTATCTTTTCTCATCAAACCCAGCAGGAGATTCCTTTCCTGAAAAGAGTAGTTTGTGCCTGTCCAAAGTTGAAACAACCAACTTTTACTGAATCTTCCGCCATCTTCCTCTAACTGCTTATTTGAGAGAATAGTGTATATTCCATGCACTACCCACTGCGGATTCAAGAAAATAGTATTTGACAAACTGATGTCATCCTGGAAGTGCAATATAACGCCCAGGTTATGTAAATATTTACTTAAAAGTAGTTTATCGGCTTCTTCTTTTACTTCATATCGATTACATATATCAAAATACTCTTCAATAGAAATAAAATTTTTAGTCTTTAGCTGTTCTAGCTCTGCACGAATAAGTATCCATTTCGCAGGAAGCTTATCTCCTATATGTTCTAGGTTAGATAGCATTTCTTGGATTTTTCTTACTAGTCCATCAAATCTACCGTCTTCTAATGAGAAATCTACATCACGACGTTCTATTTTTAACTCAGGGTAGCGCTCACTGTATGTTTTCAGATCAAAATTCGTGATTGACTTATAGTTCTTCTCATTCAAGACAACTAAAATTGAACTATTCCCTCCAAGTATTCTAATAATATTGAACCAGTAATCAAACTCTGTATGTTGTCTGCGATCGTCTACAACCAAAATATATAGCGATTGAGAAGTTAGGAAAAAATGGTGCAATGAATATTGAATCTCTTGACCTCCAAAGTCCCAAATATTAGCGTTGAAAGACACATTAGAATCTTTAGTAAAAGGAAATTTCCATCTGCAAACAGTAATACCTAAAGTGGATCTTTCTTCTACTGGAACTTTATATTGAGGATCAGTCAGCTTCTTCATCAAAGTCGTTTTTCCAGCCGCTGGTTCTCCAACTAATAAAACTTTTGCTTCATATAAAGAAGCCGCACCTTGAGCGTTCATTTGCTCAACATAATTTTGGACTTCAACTGTGTTTTGGTTAAATATAGAAATAGGGAGGCTGTTCGACTCTAGTAAAGATATTTCATCTTCTTCCAATACGCCATACAAGATACTCGTTATACTGACAGACTGATAGCTTACCGGACATTCAATAAGATTTTTTTTCGCCTTGACACGATTGATTAGAGATTCAAAACTATAAAGTTGTGGCGATTCGATATCTCTACAAACATTGCAATTGCAAGGGATGAGTTTCTTATACTCAAGTCGTGCATAAGAAGAATTAATTTTATCTAATTCAAGAGTAATAGTGGACAATAAATTACGCTTTAATTCGCCTAAAACCCGAATTACAATTTCACGTCGATGATGGTATTCAATTACTTCTGCTTTAGCTTGTCCTACAGATAGAATTACACCGTTACGCCAAACATATTTCTGTTCAAGAATTAACTCATGCAAAGCAATAATAAGCCTTGTAATTATACCTTTAGGCATAAATTCGTATTCATAGCGGAGAATTAAATTATTAGCTTCATCCCACTCGTAATCGGGCTGCTCAGGTGTAAGATGCTGCGGGATAATGTAAGTTTCTAATTCGCCAGGAATTTGATAACAAAGTCTAAACTTTAACATCAGTTGTAAAAGTTCATCTCGCATCACATAGTATTCCTGGTCACTCCAGATACTTTTTAAATCAGAATGATTGAATATACCTGAATTCCTTAAAACGGTGTAACTATCCACAACTTGATATATCGCACCTGTTGCCCAAGTTGGTTCCAAAATGAGAAATCTTTTTAGGATTAGATCATCCTGGAAATGCAGAACAATACCTAAGTCATGCAAATAACTACTAAGTTGGATCTGTTCCTCCTGTTGAGTTAAACCATGTTCACAGCATATATTTTCATAGTCATCTAATGTAATATAGCTACGTGATTCGCATTCTAATGCCTCTCGTATATTCACCCAAATTTTAGGTAACTGGATACCAGTCTCTGGCAAACTTTTTATGCAATGCTTGATCTGCTCTATAATTTCTGGAAGTCCCCGGTTTGTAGCAAGGTTAGTTGTTAAGGTTGCTCTTAAGTTGCTAAATTGTCCTCGTAACTGACGTTCATTTATTTCCTTAGGGCGATCTTGCTTCTCGTTCTTAATAATTAGTACCGGGCTATTATCGCCATAAAGCTCAATTACATTTAGCCAGTAATAGAAATCCGAATATTCTCGACGAGTATCTGCTACCAATAAATAAAGAGAATGTTTTGTTAGAAATAACTGGTGGGTGGCATGATAAATTTCTTGTCCTCCAAAATCCCAGATATTTACACGGAACTTTTTTCCATTATCCAGGGAAAAATGCCAAGATGAAATGCTGATTCCACTGGTTAAGATTTCATCAGTCTTTAACTCGTTTTCAAAATTTAAGATTTTTGCTATTAGGCTTGTTTTACCTGACCCACCTTCACCCACAACAAGCAACTTCGCTTCGTATAAGTAGTCTGTTTTTGATTCCTCCATCTGCTTTAGATACGCTTTGATGGATTCAATACCTTCATTGGTAATTTCAGGTGGTATTTCAATAGGATTATTAGTCAAATTAATATTAACTAGACTTTCCAAATCAAAAATCTCTGTCGAAATACTAGTTAATTGATTGTTGCTCAGGTTTAGACTTCTTAACCAATAGAGATGGGAAATCTCAACTGGAATTTCAAATAACAATTCTTCTTGAAGAGAGCCATCTAGATCTAATTCCTCAAGTTGGTTTTCTTTGACTTCACATATTCTTTCAAGTGCCCATTGAGGAGTTTGAGCCATAAGTTTAGTAAATTCTCATTAATCCTTGCTATGAATCTTCGGGCTAACTTGTTATTAGACGGAAAGTTTCCGCATATTACCCTCAAATTGGGTTGATAGACCGACTGATTCTGCCTACCAACCCAATTTAAGTGGATCAGAGGAAAGTTTCTCCATATTAAGCTAATCCGGTGGATCGAAGGAACGTTTCCGCCTAGCTTCAGAGGTGTACGGTAAGCCTCACAATTTAGTACTGCGAGTTTAAGAATCTGCGGGTGGCGCTTGTTCCTGCTTACGTTGAATTAATAGTTGAATGCCTAAGGCAAAAAGTCCGAAGGCTGCCAGTGCGAAGATGCCTGTGCCTAGCGAACTCAACCCAATGATTAACGTGCGAACGGCGGCAGAAATACGTTGAGTGGTGAAGTTATCGGTATGGAGTGGTTTGGAGGCGAAGGCGATCGCGATCGAGCTAGTCAGCCGATAAAGCACAACCGCAATGGCACCTGCGACGATCGACCCACCGATACAGCGCACTGGGCTGGGTGCGGGTGCGCCTTCTTTAGAAACCTGAACAACTGGATCAGAGTTAGTGGGTTCGCTCATAGCAATCACAATGTAATGGGTTAGTGGATTGGTGCAGTGAACCGCTTCAAGGTTGCAAACGCACACGCTTCAGGCTTGCAAGCTCAAAGCCCTTAAGTCTCTACTCTACTATCCGAATGCCAAACGGGTTAAAGGTCGCGATCCAAAATTCCAGGTCTGGGTTGGCGATCACCGCTTTTACCCGTGCCTGTATGTCTTCTGCCTGTGTCTGCGATTCTGCCAACGCAAAGACGGTGGGACCAGAGCCAGACATCATCGTGCCGAGTGGGTTGGTCTGCTGAAATGCTTCCCGTAGCTGCACGACTTGAGGATGCGCCGGTAAGACGACTTTTTCCAAATCATTTCGCAGCAGTTGCCCCATCTTGGTGCCGTCTCGTTGGGCGATCGCAGCCATCATCGCACCGGAATGGATTTGCTGTTGGCGTTGCTCCAGGTCATTACCCCGGCGTAAGTACGAGGCACCAAACTGTTGTCGATAGGTTTGGTATGCCCACGCAGTGGAAACTGATAGACTGCGATACTTTGCCAGCACTACATAGCGATCGGTCAAAGCAGGCAGAGCATCAAGCTGTTCGCCGCGCCCGGTGGCAAGGGCAGTGCCTCCCGCAATGCAAAACGGCACATCAGAGCCAAGTACCGCGCCGAGATCCTGTAATTCATCTCGCGTTAAGCCCAGTTCCCATAGCAAATCTAGCCCCACCAGCACAGCCGCCGCATTGCTCGACCCGCCTGCCAACCCTGCTCCCACTGGAATCTGTTTGTGAATCGTGATATCCACCCCACCAAAACGGGCAAACGTGTCTGGAAACTGCTTGCTCATGAGCGCTGCCGCTCGATACGCCAGATTGCTAGCGTCATTGGGCACTTGAGGATGGGAGCAGTAAACCCGAATCAGCTCGGTGCCACTGGCTCGTACATCAATGCGATCGGTCAAACTGATGCTCTGAAGCACCATGACCATTTCGTGAAAACCAGACGGTCGAGAATCTTCGCCACCCGTTACGTGGTCGCCCAGAATTTCGAGATAGAGATTGATCTTGGCAGGAGCGAGAAGGGAGTAGGAGCGCATGGGGTGGGGTGTGGGGAGTGGGGAGTGGGGAGTGGGCAATGAAGGTAAAGGTGAGAAGGTGAAAGGTAAAAGTAAAAATTCAGCCTTTAGCTTCTGCCCTCTGCCTTCTGCCGCTTATTAACAGCTAACAACTAACAACTAACAACTCCCTTGCAGTTCATTACTAAGCGAAATCCATTGCTCGACGCTCAGGTCTTCGGCGCGGATTTGGGGATTGACGTTTAATTGTTCCAGTAAGTGGGTGAGCCGATCGCCATCGACTAAGCTTTTTAGATTGTTGCGTAGCATTTTGCGCTTGCTGGCAAAACCGGCTTTGACGATCGTTTCCAGGTGCCGAGGGTTATGGGCTGGCGTAACTACGGGACGAGGACACAGGCGAATTACGGCAGAATCAACTTTGGGCGGTGGCTGAAACGCTTTAGCAGAGACATCACAAATAAACTGGCACTCTGCCAGATATTGCACTCGCACAGACAGCGCGCCGAAATGGGTGGAACCAGGTTTGCTGCAAAGGCGCAGAGCAACTTCTTTTTGCACCAGAAGGACGATCGCATCAAACGGCTGTGGATTGGGAGCGGCGATCGTGCCTAATAGCTTCTCAATAATGGGTCCTGTGATGTTGTAGGGGATATTGGCAACGACCTTGTTCGGGTTTTGAAACTCTGGCGATGGTGCCAGTAAGCCATCTAGGTCGGTAACAAGAAAGTCGTCTTGCAGCAGCAAAAAATGCTCGACTTTGCCAAACTTTTTGACTAATAGCTCACATAAATCGCGATCGATCTCCACGGCAACGACGGCTTGAGCCAGCGCTAACAATTGTCGGGTGAGGATGCCTGTACCAGGACCAATTTCGAGGACGCGATCGCTCTCTGTCAACGCGGCAGCAGTCACAATACTGTTGAGTGCTTTTTCGCTACGAAGCCAGTGTTGGGCAAACTTTTTACGGGGTTGGGGCACAGGGTTACTCCGGTAGACCCACAACGCCACTGCCAGAAACCACTTCGCCGATCGCGTAAGTAGCTAGATTCTGGTCGGCAAAATACTGCATGGTCGTGGCGACAGCATCGGCTGGTACGAGCACAACAAACCCAATCCCCATATTAAACGTGTGAAACATCGCCGTTGGGGAAACATCGCCTTCAGCCGCTAACCAATCAAAGATGGGTAGCACCGTCCATGCCGTTGGATCGACTTTGACTGCTTGCCCCGCACCGAGACAGCGCGGCAGATTTTCTGGCAGCCCACCCCCTGTAATATGCGCCATGCCGTGAATCGGTAATGCCTGTTTGAGCGCTCCCAGAATCGGCTGCACGTAGATTTGCGTGGGTGTCAGCAGTACGTCGCCCAGACTTTTGCCGTCAAAGGTGTCTGGACGATCGCTCCAGTTGTAGCCGCGATCGTCAACGATCTTTCGCACCAGACTAAAGCCGTTGCTATGAACTCCCTGACTGGCAAGACCGATCGCTACATCGCCAAGCTGAACCTGCGACCCATCGAGAATCCTACTCTTCTCTACAATGCCGACGCAGAAGCCCGCCAAGTCGTATTCTCCCGCCTGATAAAACCCTGGCATCTCTGCCGTTTCGCCGCCTAGCAGCGCACAGCCTGACTGCCGACAACCAGCCGTGATGCCCGACACGACATTTGCCAATTGCTCTGAGTTGAGCGTTCCCGTTGCCAAATAGTCGAGAAAAAACAGCGGCTCTGCGCCACAGGTCAGGACATCGTTCACGCACATGGCAACCAGATCAATGCCCACCGTTTCATGGCGATCGAGGTTCTGCGCCAGCTTGAGCTTCGTCCCCACGCCATCGGTGCCAGACACCAACACAGGTTCACGGTAACCAGTCGGCAGTTGAAACAGCCCACTAAACCCGCCAAAGTTGCCCAAAACCTCTGGTCGCGTCGTGCTGTCTACCATGCTGCGGATACGCTGCACAAACGCCCGCCCCGCCTCAACGTCTACACCCGCCTCTCGATAATCCATGTCAGTTGCCTTTGGGCGATCGTCGCAGGTTGTATTTTACTTGGCTTGGGGGCGAAAGGCTAGGGCGGTGAGGAGTGAGGAGTGAGGAGTGAGGAGTGAGGGGGAAGTTTTGAGTAGCGCTTTGCGCCGCTACGCTAGAGAGTTTTGAGTTTATGCTATCTCCTGACTCCCTTCTGCCCTCTGCCTCCTGCCTTCTGCCTTTCCCCCTACTCCCCGATCGCCTTTCGCAACACATCACGATGGATCAACGCCCGATCGACCTGAAACTGGATTTGATCCGTAGAGAGGGCTTCACCGTTGGCGTAGAGTTCGAGCCAGGTTTGGCTGATGGCGTTTGGATCGTCGGGAATATCTGCGAGAGACCAGCCTGGGATATCGAGTGCCTGCATCAGGTTGCTGACCTTAGGGTCATAGCTGAGGGCAAAGCAGCGACAGCCTTCGGCGGCTGCCATAATTAGACCGTGAAAGCGCATGGCGATCGCCATTTCTACGCCGCGAAACACCCCTTTTAACTGCTGTGGGTCTTCTAATCGCAGAATATGGCTGACACCGGGCAATCGGGGCTGAATAGCTTCGGCGATCGCCAGATCTTGAGCGGCTTGAAAGGGCAGCAGCAAAAGGCAGGTCTGAGTTGCTTTCTGAAAGGTGATCAATGCCTGAGTCAACGTCTCTAGCCGCGCTGGAGTGAGCTGCGGGTGAGAGCGTAGGTTAACGGCAACACGAGGAGCAGGCAAATCCCACAAACCCTCGACTGGCGTTGATTCGAGTGCCCAAACTGGATCGGGAGCCAGCGTAAAAGGAATACCCCAGTTGGTAAGAATGTCAGCGGAACCACGATCGCGCACGCTGACCGCATCACAGCCTGCAAACGTTTGGTGTGCCATCCATTGGGTGAACGATCGCTGAAGTGGGCCAACGCCCTGTGCCCAGGCGATCGTTTTCAAACCCATTTTTTGTGCCAGCGCCATCAAGCCTGCATAGTAGATAGGGCTTACCGCACTCGTCGCATCTTGAAGCAGACTGCCACCGCCCCAAATAAAAACCTGAGCATTGCGTAAGGCTTGCTGGATGGCATAGGGATTTTTTCGATCGATCGCATCCACATGGTAGCGATCGTGGGTTTGTGCTGGATTTCCTGACAGCACGATCGGCGTTACCGACGCTGGTAACATTTGCAGCAGCGACGCCAGCAGCGCTTCATCGCCGCCATTGCCCTGCCCGTAATAGCCACACAAAACTGCTCGGGTGCTCATCTTTAGCCTTCAACGTTTGGCTTGTATTGTTATGTCGCGCTATCCAATCATCCTCGATTTTGCCCCCTGGCTTAATGAGTAGAGTAAAGAGAATGAGTTTTCTATTGGACATGATCTACCGTAGGAGAGACTCACCAGCACTCTGTTTCTCATTGAATAGAGGTAGAAACAATCTGCCGCTATTGTGAGCGCTCTTAACATAGTCTGTTGTTGACAGGCTTCAGCATTGAGAAGCTTCCAGCACAAGTAGTAACGCCATACCTGACAGTAGGTTTTGCGAAACAGACTCTCTATTGCTGTTGTGACGATCGGCTTGCCGCATCTAACACTATTGCGAAAGAGTAGATTTGTAGAAACCGTTCTTTCTAGCGCCAGTTGTAGCGACCCAACTTTTATTGCGTGTGGAGGTGTGGTTATGAAATTTAACCGTTCAATCAATCGTCTGTGTCTGTCGTTGAGTCTTGCTGTTTCTGCGATCGCCTGTGGTCAGTTAGCGGTTCAAGCCGAAACAACCAATCCGGTTTCCGAAGCCCCAATGCTCCAAACGGCTGATACGATTCGTCTGACCAGCAATCTGATCTTGCCAGAGGCAGCGCCTTTCAGCAGTGCTGCTGTGACTCCCCAGGAGACAACAGCCGTTTTGTCTGCGGCATTGGAGCCAGCCGCGCCGATAGCGAATCAGTCAGCGAACTTGCCATCGGTAGACCAGCCTCAGGTAGAGACGGCTGCTAGCTCGACCGCTGCAACCACACTAGCTGTTCCTACCCCTGGCACCGTGCCCACGTCAGCAGCAGCGCTTAACCTTGAAGCATCAACGTCTGCGTTTGCCGAGCAACAGGATTTTGCACAGACGACCGCACCCGTGCTTGCCCAACTTGAGTCGATCGAACCAGGTCGGGCAACTCGCTCTGGCTCAAGCTATGTCGGTGTTGGTGTAAACATTGGCGCGATCGGCAGCACGCCTCTGGGTGATTTGAGCGGTGCGATCTTGAGCAAGATTGGCTTGACCAGCAACATCTCAGTGCGACCAACGATTTTGATCAATGGCGATGTCAGCTTCCTGTTCCCCGTTACTCTCGACTTTCCGATTCAAAGCGCTGGACGAGTGAACTTTGCGCCTTACGTCGGTCTGGGTGCGTCTTTTTCTACGGGCGATCGCAAAAATGCCGACCTGATTGTTTCGGGTGGCGTTGACGTTCCACTCTCACCCCAACTCACGCTGACTGCCGCTGCCAACGCAGGCTTGATCAACGGCATCGAACTGGGCGTTTTGATCGGGATTGGTTACAACTTTGCAGGCTTTTAAGTAGCCATAACGAACGGTCTCCAGCTACGCTCACGAGCATGAAGGAGTAGGGAGTCAGACGTTAAAAGGGACAAACTTTCTAACGTCTGACTCCCACTCCCCACTCCCGACTCCCTACTTGATGGCAGGACTCACCTTACTGACCGTCTTTAACGTGCCGTCTGCTGCCACTTGCCACACATCGTAGACACCAGAGACATCACCGTTCTTGTCAATATCGACGTTGCCGCTAGCTCCCTGGTAGTTGATGGTTTCACCCTGGCTCAACAGCTTCAGCCCTTCGCACACGTCGCTTACATCCTTACCAGGACCATTTGCCACTTCAAGAATCTTGCTCTTAATCGCCTCACCCGTGTTTGCTTTGGCAGCTTGAGCAGCGAGTACTAGCAAGGCAGCCGCATCCCATGATTGGGGTGCATAGGCAGCAGGGGCTTGCTTAAATTTCGCCTGCCAGAGTTTGGTCAGTGCATCCAGCGCTTTGCCATCAGCACCAGGAATTGTACCGACTGCATCTTGCAGAATAAATTTGCCGTCGCTCGTCTTGCCTACCTGAGTAGCAAATTGGTCAGACTTGGAACCATCGGTCAGTAGGATTTGCACCCCTTTACTTAGCCCTTGCTCGTAGGCAGTTTTCAGCAACAGCGCGCCGGTTTCGGCATAGGCGACCGCAGCCACGCCTTCCGGCTTATTGCCAAAGGCAACCTGGGCTTCAGTTGCAAACGTGGTGGCTTTGGGGTCATAGCGAGCGGGCTTCGCTTCATTGGTGATGGTGCCGCCGAGCGTTTTGAACGCCTGCACAAATTCTTTCTCAAACCCTCTGCCGTAGTCGTTGTTGATGACGACAGTGGCTGCGCGTCGAATGCCTCTCTCATAGGCAAGCTTTGCCAGTGCCCGCGCCTGGTAGGTATCTGGTGGAGCGGTGCGCGCCCAGTAGCCCTGAAATTCGCCTGTTTGACCCCGTTCGGTAAAGACTGGACTGGTGCTGCCTGGGGAAACGAGCATCACCTTATTGCGAATGGCGATCGGAATTGCTGCCGCCGAAACACTGCTGGCAAACGACCCGACTACGCCTGCTACTTTGTCTACTTCTGCAAGCTTGGTCATACCATCTGCCCCTGCCGTTGGGTCAGTTTGGTCATCGGTGTTGGCTAAGAGCGTCACTGGAGCGCCATTCACTCCGCCGCACTGGTTAACGGTTTCGACCAGTAGCGGGACTGCCGCTAACATTGGCTGACCCACAGAAGCTAGGTCGCCCGTTGCAGGCAGCAGGGTGCCAATTTTTAGACTTTTGGCATCACCAGCAGCGGGTGTCCCAGGTGACGGTGAACCAGCAGAAGTGCTGGCTGGCGGTGCAGCGGCTTCTTGACAGGCAGCAGAGAGAAAAACGATCGCCAACACTGCGATCGCCAGACTCACAGCTTTAGCAGGTTTTACACAATTAGCTGAAGCGAGTGATTTCATCGGTATTAGACTCCTCAACATTTCCTAATAGTTTAGGGTATGGGCGATCGACGTAAGCATGTAGCGAGTAGGCAGTGGTTTGTAGCCGTGAGCAAGCGCACCCATAGCCCGTGTCTACTCCTGTTCTTCTGGAGTTTGAGCAGGTTCAAAAACAGGGCAAAAGCCGTCTGGGGTTACTTTAAATTCAAACAGCGGGGAAAGTTGATTCCAGCAGCGTTGCCCACGATAGTGACGACAATTGCCGCAGCAGCTACGCAGCGGCGAATTACCGTCTACCCAGTCCAGCAGGCGATCGCTGGGTCGCAGGAGTTCCCGTTGTGGTAAGCCCCGCAACACCAGTTCATCACCCTGCCAGCGAGCCTCTACCAAGCCTGTATCGGCTAATTGTCGCCAGCGCGGATCGGCTGTAATCGCATCCGGCAGCGTAATACTGACGATCGTGTTGAGTTCAGTTAATTCACCTTCATAGCTGGCTTCAGGCGCAGCAGTATGCAAAAACGTCTCGCCGATCGGCAGTTCCACCAAACTATTTGCAGACGGTGTGTGCAGGTGATAGCGGTTATGCAGTTCTTCTAAGCCTGCTAGATCTGCCAAATAAGCGGGCGAACCGTGAATGAAAACTACGTGCTGCGGACGCAAGTTATGAATTAGCTGCGCTGTACCCGGACCATCGCCATGCTGTGCCAGCAGGTAGGTTTCGGTGAGAGGTAAGGGGAGAGGGGTGAGGGGTGAGGGGGTAGAAGGGTCAGAAGGGGCATCGTTGGAAGCACGATCGCCAGTCGAGCGATCGCGTTCCTCTCCCCTCTCTCCTCTCCCATCTCCCCCAAAGTGCGGTTGCTGTGGCTGCAAGACTAACCAGGCATCAGGGTTGGTGCCATAGTATTGACTCAAATCGGCGGCTTCATCAGCCAGCACGATCGCCGAATGCGTCTCTAGATGAAACTGCTGGTCTGAGGTTAGCGCCCGTACCCGTGGACGCACGCGCTCATCCCAAAAAAGGGATTGATGCCGAGCAAAGTTTTGCACCGCCGTCGGTAGGTGAGGCAAGATTTCCATATAGGCATCACAGCCTGCGGCAACCGTGCTATCCACCCAGATATCCAGATCACGCCCAGTGAAATAATGATGGCTCCGCAACAGCATCAAGAGTTCTTGCCCCAGCCCTAGCGCTGGCGTTAGTAGCAGGATCGATTGCTGGTTGACGATCGCTCGGTCAATGCGTTCTGCCAGTTGATTTTCTTGCTGACGACGGTGGGGATGTCGTGCCGTGCCGTAGCTACCCTCTACAATCAAGACATCCGGCGCAATGCCTCGCAGTTCTTCCAGGGGCAGCCCATCGACCAGTCGCGTATTGGAAAGAAAAAAGTCGCCTGTATAAAAAATGGTGTAGGCACGAGCAGGGCGATCGTCCTCTGGCAACGGTGTATAGGTGAGCAAGAACGCTGCTGCACCCGGCAAATGTCCTGCTGGATACAGCTCAACGCTAAGACCATCACAAAACTCGATCGGGGTGCGCCAAGGCAAGGCATGACAAAGGGGTGAGGGATCGATCGCCCTTACATTGCGATCGGCATCAGGGTTCGCATCAGACCAGTTCAGCGGCAACAGTTGCGTCGTCACCTCGCTCGCATAAATGGGTAACTGAGGAAACGCTTGATGCAGTGCCAACAAGCCCCTCGCATGATCGGCATGAGCGTGACTGCACAACACTAAATCGGCTGGGGGAACCGTCGTTACTGCCAACAGCGGTGAGAGATCCGCCAACCCACAGTCCAGCAAAACACGATAGCGCCCAAGCTTAAGCAGGAGGCAGATGCCCTCATCTGCTCCCACACCATACGCTACACATTCCAGTTCACTCACGATCGCGTCGCTTTCCCATTCTGGCGTTTGTGTCGGTTATCCCGCAGGACGGCACAGCCATTGGCAAGTTCAGATGCGGTTGACTCAGCCGCCTGGTGCAGGCATACCAATAGCTCCGCACTAAATTCAACCCCGTCGATGCAGCAATATTGCTGACTGATCAACATGTGGCACCAACCAGCCAAGTACTCTAACTGACCATGCCGCTTTGGATACAGCCCATAGCATGTGCTGTTAGAAAGCATCAAAGTCCTGCGTATCCTGACCTTAAGATGCTACCTTACAAGCGTGTTGCTCCTTTCAGTAAGGGCTTAAGTGCACTCAGGAGCCTCGTTACATCAAGATTGGTCGCATCAAGACGATGAGCTAGATCAATGAGCAGAACCGTTGCCGTGATAGTCATCAGAATCGTAAAAGCCGTTTTTCGTGCCGAAGAATAAGCAAGCCACTGTGAACACAGCCGTGAGCACAACCAGTACTAATTTGACATCCATACTTTTTATGTCTCTCTCAATGAAGATTTGACTTTAAGTTAAAAGAGCGACATACGATCGCAGTACGCTCTTAAACGTTTGAAGATTGTAAAACGGTCTTTCCGTAATCCTACCAATTCACAGGATCTCGCAACAAGTTTGATCATTTCACCGTCCTGGCTTGCCCGCCCCTCTACAGCCGTTGCACCTGACCTGATTGGCTGCACCCTTGTGCGACTGTTACCGGATAGCACGACATGGCGTGGACAGATTGTCGAAACGGAGGCATATACACTGGGTGATCCTGCCTGTCATGCCTACCGCCGCCGCACCGATCGCAACAGCGTGATGTTTGGTCCGGCTGGCATGACCTACGTTTATCTCATCTATGGCATGTATCACTGCCTGAATGTTGTCACCGACCTGGATGGAGTGCCCAGCGCTGTGTTGATCCGGGCACTCCAGCTCGAAACGATTCCACCCTGGATCGATCGACAAAAAGAGCCAAAACCTCACCGTATCGCTGCCGGACCTGGCAAACTCTGTCGTGCCCTCAAAATTGACCTGAGCTTTACTGCCCAACCGCTGCAACTGGAACAACCGCTGTGGCTCGAACACCGCAATGCCGCATTTCAACAGCAGCTAGATGACGGCACACATTCATTGACCCAAACAACCCGCATTGGCTTAACTCAAGGCGCTGATTTGCCCTGGCGCTGGTATCTGACAAACTGCCCAGCCGTATCGAAATTAGAAAGGCTAAAGGATAAGGGCTAAAAGCATAAGACCGTTCCTTTTATCCTTTAGCTTTCATCCTTTAGCCTTTCTCACAAAACAATCTCCTGCCCTTTCTCCGTAAACTGTACGGATTGAATCTTCCACTGAGAGTTGTTGAGCAGCGTTTTGCGGATGCCGCCAAAGAGGGCAAGCTGTTCGCAGCTTGAGAGAGAGTAAAAACTGCGTTTGGCATTAGCAGGAAGGCGAAGATCGACGATCGCCCGCGCCCCTTCCCGGCTGACTCGGTAACCCGCAATGCTGAAGTCACCGCTATCAGTTTCGGCTAGCACTTGCGCGATCGCTGCCTCCAGAGATTGCGAGGCTGTCACCGTTACTTTTTCGGGTGCCAAATTCGCGCATTGCGTATCGACTTTATAGATATTGATCGTCGTCGTCGGGCTAGGTGTACCCGTCGGTGCTGTTAGGCGAGCGGCAGCACTAGGAGAGGGTGATGGCTGTGTCGCGATCGGTGAAGGCGTAGACACTGGACTGCGATCGCCAGGAGGAGCATCAGCCACAGGCGGAGCGCTGCAACTTCCCAGCGTTACAGTGAGCAGGCTTATCAGGCAAACTGTCAGGCGGGCAACAGTAGTAGTCATAACAGCATCAAAAAGACAACTTGTACACGAATCATTTCTAGTAAAAGGTGCTGGTAGAGCGAGCATCATAGCCATTCAAGCCCAGCAGCCCTTACTAACACTTGCCCTTAAATGCACTTCAGCGATTGCATGACTACACTAGTCTTATCAGTTAAATGTTAGCTCTAGCACTCTTAACCTCCCCTGATTTGTCCAATGAACTACCACCGTTTCAGCACCGTAATGTTGTTGGCGATCGCCCCTCTCATGATGCCTCTGGCAGCGATCGCGGCTTTGCCCAGTCACGCATCTCACACGATCGCACAAACATCGATCGCACAAACATCAGGCGATCAAGCACAGGCTGAACCGACTGCCAGACAGGTACTGGAAGCCTGTGTACAGAACCGAGCCGAAACATTGCCCAATCCCTTTGTCGATGTGCCTGCCAACCATTGGGCGTTTAAGGCAGTCCTCACCATGCATTACTGTGGAGCCTATCGTCAAGCCACCCCTCCTAGCCTCATTGAGCGACTGTTAAATCAACAGCCGGCACCAACAGCACAGTAAACAAGCTCCCGTGATCGACATCAAGCAGCGAGCATATCCAGGCTGACCGACAGCAAGTATTCCTTAAACAGAAGAGCGAATGTTGCGACTAATCATTCTGAGATTGACGGAGCATAGCCATAAAACGTTTAATCGCTTGCGGCTGCTGTTTAGGGTCAACGTATCGAGCCAGTAAAGCGATCTCTAAATCTGGGAAAAACTGACTGCGGCTAGCAATCGCATAGCTGTTCCCTCTCAAGTCATAAAGCGAAAGCTGATTGTTTTGCCACAGCAAAACCTCTGGAATCTCCAATCCTTTGTAAACATCTAGCTTATTCAATCCACCACTAGGGCGTGTTTTAAAACCTTTTGAGAAGGTTTGCTAGCCTGGGGAAGGTGAGTTTTGCATCTACCCATGATTCTTCCCCCTCAAAGTCGAGGCGATTTGAGCCAGGCTCAATGGCACAAACTAAAACCACTCCTACC
>JBGTJW010000157.1:0-2044 GCA_041744955.1 Stenomitos sp.
GGTAGGAGTGGTTTTAGTTTGTGCCATTGAGCCTGGCTCAAATCGCCTCGACTTTGAGGGGGAAGAATCATGGGTAGATGCAAAACTCACCTTCCCCAGGCTAGCAAACCTTCTCAAAAGGTTTTAAAACACGCCCTAGTCTTTGCCAAATTCAACCATCCGCTGTTCAAGCCGCTGTTAGGGCGATCGCTGTTGAGTGCAGTGGCAACAGTTGTGGCACAAGATACGCGAGCGATCGAAACCGCTTATCCGCGTCAGCCTGCTAAGATTCGCTTACCCAACGAAGAAATCATGTTTCATGCAGAGAAACTTTACC
Organism: Stenomitos sp.; assembly: GCA_041744955.1. Classification (GTDB taxonomy): domain Bacteria; phylum Cyanobacteriota; class Cyanobacteriia; order Leptolyngbyales; family Leptolyngbyaceae; genus Stenomitos. Next base: position 317 of record JBGTJW010000157.1, read on the forward strand.
GGGAATGGTGAGGTTAAGAAACTGTTTGTAAAGGTAGTATTGAACCATTTGAACCCCATCATTGGTTTCACAATCCGCTTGATGTGCGATCGCCAGGTTCCACTAAAACACCCCAATACATCCAGGACAAAAGGGGGCAAGGCTCTTGAAGAGCGTCTCAGATCAAGTTGCCAGCGTTCACGACCCAGCTACAATAGAATCTCCAGTTAAGGGCAAGATCATGGTTCAAGCCTTAGAACGATCGCTAACCTTCGACGAGTTTTTGGAGTCTTATCCTGACGACGAAAACCTATACGAATTAATGAATGGAGCAGTTGTTCCAGTGAAGCCAACTGGTCCACACGGGCATGTCTCAGCTTTTGTTCTGCGTAAACTCATAGTAGAAGTGGAGAAAGAAGACCTGCCTTTCTTCATCCCTCAAACTTGCTATGTCAAGCCACAATCTGATAAAGCAGGTTACTTGCCAGATTTGGTGGTGCTAGACGAGCGCACGATCGACGAGGACCCTCGTTGGCAGAAGGAATCAACCATCTCCAAGGGCACCTCCGCCCAACTCGTCATCGAGATCACTAGCAGCAATTGGCGTGACGACTATGAGCGCAAGTTGCCAGATTACGAAGAAATGGGCCTCGCTGAATACTGGATTGTCGATTATCTTGCGCTCGGAGCCAGTCGTCACATCGGTTCTCCAAAGCAGCCGTTAATCACGGTGTACCGGTTGCTTGATGGCGAGTATCAGTTCACGCAGTTTCGTGGTACTGAGCCCGTACGATCGCAGGTGTTTTCAAACTTGAGCTTGTCAGTTGACGACATTCTTGCAGCCTTGCAGCCGCACCAAAAGTAACGAAGTGCTGATTTGCTGACTCCTTTGAGTGTGTAGCGAGAAAACGGAGTAAACCGGAATCTGCTCTCACTGCCTCTCCTCTGTAGTCGCTTCTGTCAGCACTTAGAGCGTTGCTCACACCGACAGGACGTAATGAAGTAGGAAAGGCATAGGGGGTTACACTGCCCTTGTGTTAGCGTTCAAGCAAGTTAGCCGCTTGCTATTTGTATAGAACGCTCAACACACCGTCCTGTTACTAGGAGCGGCTTTGAGTAATAGCGCTCACAGAACTTGAGCGCAATATTGCGACAGGCATTCAAGCCCGCATGCATGATTTTCCCAGACCGTGAGATTGCCAGTGAACCAGGGTGGTAACCTTCAGTTTGCTGAAAGCAGTCCCAGTTTTCCTCGTCAAACGCTAACCACTGGGCCTGCCACATAGCACTGACTCGTATTACAGGCTCTCTGGTCATGGCCTCAGTGTTAGAGGTATTGCGAGGATTGACTTTAGCCGTCAGAATGTTATGGTTCTGCCGCGCAATCCTAGCAACTTGCTGCTGTACCGCAGACTTGAGCCAGTAAGCACGTTTCTGGTTAGAACGCCTGGAGTATTTACCTTTTTGAGGTTGTAGTCTACCAAGCTGTTCAAACACAATCACAGCAGCTCCATGCCGCAGAGCAAAGTCGACAAGCTGCTTTGCCTGCTTGCGAGACTGATCAAGTTCAGCGTTGCGAATTTTGCGCCACCGTTTAGAGGCAAAGCCCTTAGGATCGCGGATTAAATAACTTTCACTTCTTGTCAAGGTTGTGGTTTGACGGTGTAGTTCCAACGGGGTAGAAACTCGTCGAATACAATCTGCATATTTTCCTTAAATTCGGCGCTGACTTTGCGCCCGGTTTGATAG
>JBGTJW010000158.1:0-13377 GCA_041744955.1 Stenomitos sp.
TGTGCTGTGGTTACCATAACGGTTGAAAAGATTCTCGATCGCGCTCTAGAGGGGCAAGACTTGTCCTGGGAAGAAGGGGTAATGTTGCTGAAGCAACGATCGTCCGGTGCGATCGCGCAAATTCGTCAGACGGCTGACCAACTGCGACAGCAACAGTCTGGTGAGACCGTTACCTACATTATCAACCGCAACATTAATTTCACCAATATCTGTGAGCAGCACTGTAGCTTTTGTGCTTTTAGACGGGATGAGGGCGACGAGGGGGCGTACTGGCTTGATCTAGAACAACTGTTGGCAAAAGCAACCGATGCTGTGCAGCGGGGGGCGACTGAACTCTGTATGCAGGGCGGCTTGAATCCGAAGGCAACGCTCAAGGGATCATCGTTGTCCTACTACCTGCGGATTGTCGAAACGTTAAAGGATACGTTTCCCCGGCTGCATCTACACGCCTTTTCACCCCAAGAAGTGCAGTTTATTGCCAGAGAAGATGGTCTGAGCTATGCAGCAGTCATCGCAGCGCTGCGGGATGCGGGAGTGGATTCACTACCTGGAACCGCCGCAGAAGTTTTAGACGACTCCGTAAGGCGTGTGTTGTGCCCCGAAAAAATCGACACGGCAACCTGGATTGAGATCGTGGGCATTGCGCATCAGCAGGGGCTGCATACGACTAGCACGATGCTGTCGGGACATATCGAAACGCCAGAGCAACAGATACGTCACCTGGAGTTACTACGATCGCTCCAGCAAGCGTCTTTGAAAGAAGGCTATCCCGGCATCACAGAGTTCATTTTGCTGCCGTTTGTGGGACAAGAAGCGCCCAAGCCCTTGCGTCGTCGAGTCGGACGCGATCAGCCTGTCCTTGCCGATGCGCTGTTGCTGATGGCAGTTGCTCGCATTTTTCTAGGAAACTGGATTGCCAACCATCAGCCCAGTTGGGTCAAACTGGGACTCGCGGGCGCAACGGAAGCACTCACCTGGGGCTGTAATGACATCGGCGGCACCCTGATGGAAGAGCACATTACCTCAATGGCAGGCGCACAGGGCGGTACGTGCATGGAAGTCGAGACGTTGGTAGACGCGATCGCCTCGCTCGATCGCCCCTATCGCCAGCGCGATACCTTGTACAGGTTTATTGATTGTTAGATTCCGTCAACACCGACACATCCCTATTCTTTTTTTAAGCTTTACAGAACAATTAATTGTTTAGCCATCCTAGATCTCTAATAGGTTCCTTATTTTGTTATGGATATTGAAGAGTTTCAGAAAAATTTTCCAGCAGGTGTAGAAATACCTGAAATCCTCGTGCGCTTGCTTGCTTTTCAAAACATTCGAGATGAATACTTTGGTAATTTTAGCCTTATTGACTTCTCTTGTGATGACGTTCTATTGTGGTGTGGCGAAAACAAACAATTTGCTTCCAAGTTCATCATCTTTGGTCACTCTCCTGCGGGTGCTTCATATGGCTACTGGTTGTACGATAAACACACAATTGACACGGCTCCGATCGCTGTAATTGGCTTTGGCTGGGACGGCAATACAGTTATTGCTAACTCACTTCAAGATTTTTTGAGAATAGTTTTAATTGGAGAAGATCCCCTCTGTTATGTAATTACTGAATTGGGATGGAGCGAACGCAATGAGATCGAAGTGGATGAAAATTTAGAGAGCTACCGCCAATGGTTATCGAGAGAATTAACTTTAACCGTACCAAGCATTGAGGAGGCTGATGCGATCGTGACCTCAGCAAAGAATGTACATCCCGATCTAGATCAATGGATACAACAGTTATATGGAAATGATTGAAACGAAATATCTGCAAGATTGCCAGCGCGTAGGAAAACAATGGGACTGCAAGATCTGGTGCAAGCGATCGCAGCACAAACCTTAGCCTTTGACTGACGATCGCCAGTGTCTTGTTTGAGAGCAAATTTTCAACGACACATTAACGGCGATCGCCAGAATGATGCCAGAAAGATAGAGCAAGCTATCAATCAAACCCGATTTTTCTACAGGGTCACAACGCTACCGCAAATCAATTTTCTCATGTTCAGCCGGATTTGCTTTTTCACCAGTTGTCACTGCTGTTGCAAACCCGATCGCTTTAGCGATCCAGCCTGCTGGAGCATCCCAATATTCTGCCTTTTCTACACTGATCTTCAGTAACGCAATATCAGGCTCATCTAGACCTTGAGGAAACCAGGCTTTCAGATCGGGCTGCCACAACTCCTGAATTTTGTTGCGATCGGTCACCAGTGCGGCTGTACCGGACAACGAGACGTACTGCTGTTTATCTGGCGCAGCGAAACTGACATTAACGCGATTTTGGCGCTTGATTTCTACCACCTTATGATCGCTGCCATAGGTAAAGAACCAGAGACTTCCATCTGCTTCAATGTTTCCATTCGTTGACATTGGACGACTGCGGAGGCTGTCATCAGCATCGATCGTCGTCAACATACAAAAATAAATGTCTTTCATCAACTCACGCAACTTTTGCATTGCTTGCACTTGATCGGTCGCCGCTGCCATCTGTTGTACCTCGTTGCACGTTATCTAGAGTGATGTTACGCAGAATGAACACAGGCAGCGTCTTTCCAGAGAATGGTCTTTGGGGTTTGTGCGCGATCGCTGCCGACCCACAAACTCTCGGTTCATCCTTTAGGGCAGACTAAACTTGCTTTAGCAACGAGTCGAACGAGCAAATGAATTGTTGAAACGAATCGATCAATGGTGGCTCTTGCCTTGCGAGTCAGTTCAACCGCCGCCGCTATTCATGCCAGCAGTTTGAGTCGGATGTATCGACTGTCCTGGTAAGGCAGCGTAATAGCGATCGATCGCGAAGGGAATACATTTACCTGTTGGGGAAGCTCCGTCCATCACGGCGATCGTGGCTTAGACTATCCTTAAGCGCCATTGGATGAAACTGTTTTTGCAAACCACATCATGACTTCTTGCATTCAGCACCTCATTGCACCACACGTTCAAGATCTCGGTGGGTTTCAAGCGCGTCGGTTGCTGCCCTCAGAGGCTGTCACGCTGGTTGGTCCCTTCATCTTTTTTGATCATCTGGGTCCGGCAGTGTTTCCACCTGGCAAAGGTGTTGATGTCAGACCGCATCCCCATATCAATTTGGCAACCGTCACCTACTTATTTGAGGGCGCTTTGCTGCATCGTGATAGTGAGGGCAGCGTGCAGGAAATCCGTCCGGGTGCAGTGAACTGGATGACCGCAGGGCGAGGGATTGTCCACTCTGAGCGATCGCCCGATGAAGAGCGACACAAAGAAGCAACCCTGCACGGCATTCAAACCTGGGTGGCGCTGCCCGACGAACACGAAGAAACAGACCCCTGGTTCCGCCATCATCCGGCAGCCGACTTGCAAATTTGGGAGGAAGCAGGCGCTACGTTTACGCTCATCGCAGGCGAAGCGTATGGTCGCACATCGCCAGTGCAAACCTTCTCACCCATACTTTATTTGGATGTGCAACTCGCACCAGGGACGCAGTTCACCTTACCAGGTGCTTACAGTGAGCAGGCAGTTTACAGCGTGACACCAGGACTGCGGCTGAACGGGGTGGCTTTAGAACAGCATCGACTAGCAGTGCTCGTGCCTGGAACATCGGTAGAAATTGCGTCTGACAGCGCGGCTCGCTGTATGGTCGTTGGCGGTGAACTGATCGGAGCGCGTCACAAGTGGTGGAATTTTGTCTCTAGCCGCCCTGAACGCATTGAGCAGGCAAAACGCGATTGGCGGGAAGGACGCTTTGCGACCGTACCAGACGAAGCAGAATTTATCCCCCTCCCGGAAGAGCCGCTTCGCAAGCCAGAACAGCCGCTCTAGGCGCATTGCTGAAGCTTGCTTGAGCAAGAGACGTTTTAGCCCTGGCTGGGGCGATCGAACACAGCTAGCATCCTTCCCTATGACAGGTTGAATGTCGATGTACTGCTGAAAGCTCAAAGTTTCTCGGTCAAAGGCTTGCGGTTGGGTTAACGTAGCTGAGATGCAATGCCAGTGAGGCTGATCCTCTGTTCGTTCAGCCGTCAGCCGAGAGTTTAGTCAGCGTAAAGATGTTGCCAGACAAAGAGCGTGCGCCCCGTAATCGAACGATCGATTTAAGTGAAGAAGAGCGAAGGTTCTACAAACAAAAGCTCGTTCAACTCAGCCAGTTCACTGAGTTAGAAGCCATTGTTAATTGTACGATTCATCAAGATTTGCTGGCGGCTCTACGCTGGTTGCCAGAGCAGTGCGTTGATTTGCTGTTTCTTGATCCACCCTACAACTTAGACAAAACGTTTAACGATAGCAGCTTCAAACGAAGAGATTTAGCTAGTTATACCGAGTGGCTAGACACCTATTTGCAGGGTCTTGAACCAATACTGAAACCAACTGCCTCCATCTATCTTTGTTCCGATTGGCGATCGTCACCCGCCGTTTTTGATGTCATCAAACATCGGTTTCAGGTGCGTAACCGCATTACATGGGAACGCGAAAAAGGGCGTGGAGCCGCTCGAAATTGGAAGAACGCCTCAGAAGATATCTGGTTTTGTACGGTTTCTGATGCCTACACCTTCAACGTCGAAGCCGTCAAGCTGAAGCGAAAAGTGATTGCGCCTTACCGAATGGCTGGCAAACCCAAAGATTGGGATCGTACCGATGCAGGCAACTTCCGCCTGACTCATCCCTCTAACCTGTGGACCGACCTGACGATCCCCTTCTGGTCAATGCCAGAAAACACGGATCATCCCACTCAAAAGCCTGAAAAATTGGTGGCAAAAATCATGCTTGCCAGTTCTAATCCAGGTGATGTTGTGTTTGATCCGTTTCTTGGCTCAGGTACCACATCGGTTGTCGCTAAGAAGTTAGGAAGGCGGTACATCGGTGTGGAACTGGACGAACTATACTGTTGCTTGGCTGAAAAACGCCTTGCGATCGCCGAGACAGATGCCTCCATTCAGGGCTATACTGATGGCGTTTTCTGGGAACGCAACACGCTCCACAAGCAAGGGCGTTGCCATGAGCAGCACTATGTGTCTCAACCCGCGACCGAAGCGCAAGCATAGCAACTGGGGCTGCTTTTACAGATCATCAAAGGGATTGAAAAAACGGGGCGGCGGAATGTCTCGCTCTTTGTTGCCAAGCTCAGAGGGCGGTCGATCGCTGCTCCATGCCCACCACACTTGCGTACATTGGCATTCGTAAAACTCTTGCCATTTGCGACGATGATCTTCGGTGTAAACGGGCGATCGCCGATTAATCCAGACCCGCGTTGCCGCCTTACTGGGCGTTTGACAGGCAGGACAACAAAACTCTGAGGCGTGAACAGCCGCTTTAGTCCAATCAGGAGGAGTCAGTTCAAACGCTTCCATGCAGACAAATAAGGAGGAATATTACTTTTATTATCAACCTTTTAACCCTTAACCTGCCCAATGAGTCAAGGGACGGCTGCATGAGCCTCAACGGTGAGGGCGATCGATCGTGGCTCTGTCTATCTTCTTATCGATCGTGCGACTCCGATAAGTTTTGAGAAACAAGTGAAATTTAATGATTCAAGATGCGCTGAAGTCGTCTACCTTAGGTATGGTCTTACTGAAGCCTTAATCACAGAGCTATAGACTTTATTGCATCCCGTTTCAGGCTGTAGTGCGACTCAGACGCTAGAGGATTAGACCAAAAACTCTGCCTTAGCCACACTACCGCAGACACCAACAGCATTGCTGAAACCGCGTTCAGAAGGAACACTCAATCTATGGCGCTTCTCAATATCATTTCGTTTCTCGGCATCTTTGGATTGTGCTTCATTGCGTGGCTCTTCTCGGAAAATCGTAGTTTGCGAGTGTTTCCATGGCGCGTGGTGATTGCGGGCATTCTCCTCCAGCTTGTGTTGGGCGCGTGTGTGTTTATTCTGCCGGGAACGCGGGATGCGCTTCAGGTCTTCAGTGATCTGCTGAATAGCGTGTTTGATGCCGCTGATACTGGGGCACGGTTCGTCTTTGGTCGAAACATTGTGCCAGTACCGGGAACGCCGCCGGATGTAAATTTGGGCTATATTTTTGCGTTTCGGGCACTGCCAACGGTGATTTTCTTCTCTGGTCTGATGGCGCTGCTCTACAACATTGGCGTGATTCAGGTCATCACCAACGTCTTTGCCAAAGTGTTTTATGCCACGATGCGGTTGAGTGGTGCAGAGGCACTGAGCGGTGCTGCCAATATCTTTGTCGGCATTGAGGCGGCGATCGTGGTGAAGCCGTTTTTGCCAAAAATGACCCGTAGCGAACTCTGTGCCATTCTTGCCTGCTGCTTTGGCACTGCTGCGTCCTCGACACTGGCGATCTATGTCAGCTTTTTGAAGCCTGTGTTTCCCAATATTCTGGGGCATTTGGTGTCGGCATCAATCATGGCGATTCCTGCCTGCTTTGTGCTGTCCAAAATTTTGGTGCCAGAGACGGAAGTGCCCCTAACTGCTGGTGGCATTCCGGTAGAGGAGAAGCAGAGAAAGGTACGCGATACGGCTGTACAACCTGCTGATGTCGCTGCCGACGCAGGCGATTTTCCTCGCACGCGCATTCAAATGGATGATGACGATGAGGCACCAGTCGTACCGCAGGAAACTGTTGGCGGTGAACCGATCGAACGAGTGAGTCCGCTGGATGCCGCGATCGTGGGTGCGCTCGATGGGGTCAAAATGGCAGTGGCGATCGCGGCTGTCCTGATCTTGATTTTGGGATTCGTCTCATTGATTAACCAAGTGTTTGGCTGGCTAGGAACGTTGCCTAGCCCTGTTGGCGATGTTTTTAGGGTTGTCACACTGGCAAATATTCTTGGAGTAATCTTTTTGCCGTTGACTGTGCTCACAGGTGTTTCGTTGGATCAAAGGGAACTCTGGGAGTCATCAGTGCTTATTGGGCGCAGGCTTTTTGAATTAGCTGTTCCTTCGTATCAGGCATTGGCGGTAGCAGCGGCGCTACCAGCAGGAGAACGAGTGATTAGCGATCGTGCAGTCTTGATTGTGAGTTATGCCTTGTCAGGCTTTGCTAGTCTTCCCTCGGTGGGAATTTTTGTTGGCGGCTTGATTGCACTTATTCCTTCACGCCGCAAAGATATTTCGGACCTTGGCTGGAAAGCGTTGTTTGTTGGTACATTAGCAACGATTATGATTGGTTGCGTCGCTGGTGTTTTTGATACAGGCAATGCCAGCATTCTCGGTGAACGACAGCCCCCCTCAGTAAGCCCAGCGCCGACTCCGACTCCATTAACCGCACCGACTGCATCACCCACAACGACCGTGTCACCAACGCCGATCGCAGTACCCGTCAAGCCCTCCCCCCTCGCGACACAGGCAGTCCCACAGCCCTCGCTTAAGCCAACCACGACTCCACAGGTTAGAGTAACGCCGGCACAGCCGACTGTTAGCCCCAAGCCTACAGGCATCAGACAACCTGGGCAGTAAGCGTGAGTCTCTTAGGATCGGATTAATGAACATGAAGTCTCTCCCTTCTGTAGGGACGTTCCATGGCACGTCCCTACAGAAAGCATTGCACCTTATTCAATCCGCGTTTCTTAACGGCTGCTTGGCACGTCGTATTCTTACAAAGTCAGGGTATAGAGCGCACATACCTGATTTGAATGAGAATGCCACACCATTATAGAAACACTCTTAGTAGAATAGAACGTGCCACATTCTCATTCAAATTGCTCTAACGTAATGTCTAAATAAATGGATCAGAAGCTTACTTCATTAGACTCTCATGATGATCGCTCTGCCTCTGATACTAAAACTATTTTTTGGTTAGTTGGTGTTAGTGCAGTCGTGCTTTTTCTTGCTAGTACGACACGCCACCTTCTGTTTCATTCGGCTGCATTTGACCTGGGTTATTTTGACCAGGCGCTTTATTTGCTTAGCCAGGGACAACCGCCGATCGTCTCTTTTTGGGGCTTCCATTTCTTAGGTGGACACGCCGATTGGATACTGTATCTGCTAGCGCCGCTCTACAAAATTTACCCCAGCGTTTTTTGGCTCCTGGCGCTACAGGCGATCGCGCTTGCCTTAGGAGTCATACCAACCTGGCTGTTAGCTAAACAAGCTGGAGTAAAACCAGGACAGTCAGTTGCGATCGCGGTAGTGTATCTGCTCTATCCGTTAGTTTTTAACATTAATCTGTTTGATTTTCACCCTGAAGTGCTGGCGTTGCCCGTGCTTTTAGCGGTCGTTTTAGCGGCACGACAAAATCAACCGCTCTGGTTTACGTTAGGTACTCTTTTCATTTTGGGCTGTCGGGATGCACTCTCGCTGACCGTTGCAGCAATGGGCGTATGGCTCCTACTGATAGAGAAAAAACGGCTGTGTGGCGCGATCGCGCTTGGCACTGGAACGGCATGGTTTTTGCTGGCGACACAGGTTGTGATTCCGCACTTTAGACCGTTTGGAGTTGAAGCTGTCGCTCGGTATGAAGGCTTAGGCAACTCCGTTTTAGACATTGCCAAAAATATTATTCTTCAGCCAAACCTAGTCTTAAACCGTCTCTTTTCACTGCCTAATTTAGAATATCTTTGCCTGCTATTCGTGCCTGTTCTCTGGGGGCTTTCGCTGAAGCATCTTGCACCATTGCTAGCAGCAGTACCGCAACTGTCAATGAATTTACTCACAGTCTACCAACCGCAAAAAGATTTAGTCCATCAATATTCTGTACCAATTTTACCGTTTCTTCTGTTGGCGATCATTGCTGCGGTAGCAGACGATAAAACCTGGATTCGGAACCGACGCGGCATGATTATATGGTCACTGATTGCCTTTTTAGCGTTAGCAAAGTATGACTTTTTCGGTGGGCGTTACCTGAAAAAGTTAGATACCTGGCAGGCAACACGAGACGCGATCGCACAAATCCAACCAGCAGCAAGCGTTTTGACCAACGCTCAAATTGTGCCGCACTTAACGCATCGTCCCACAGTGCGATTCGAGCTGAACTACTTTAAAACTGTGGCGTTGCATCATAGCTTCGACTATGTTTTGTTAGACACTCGCCACCCTGGGATGAGTTGTTCCAAGGAGTGTTTGACGACGTTGCTGGGTCAGCTTCAGCAGAGTAAAACCTATCAGCTAGCCTATCAGCGCGATGATGTTTATTTGTTTGCCCAACCCGTTGTTAAAAAGCCTGGGTGAGTGCCAGCATTATCAGCGTTCATGCGACAATTCACACAGGTGAAGATATACAGCAATCGCTATGAACCTAGATTTTGAGATGCGCCGCCTTCTGGATGTTATGCCAGCCTCCGGTCGCATGGCAACGAAACTCATTAGCAAGCCCGAACAGCGGGTCGTGGTGGACAGTACCTTTCCGAACCCCTGGGGACGCGATCGCCCGATTTGGATTAACTTTGACCTGTGGGATCGACTCTCTCGACCGCAGCGCGATTTGCTGATTCTCCGTACGGTGTGCTGGCTGACGGGTGTGAAGTGGTTTCGTCCCAGTCTTTACCAGGGTGTAGTGCTGGCGGGTGTAGTCGGAGGCATTGTGGAACTGGTGCAGGGTGATCCCGTTGGTATGATTGCAGCAGGCGGCTTGACTGCGATCGCCGGTGCCCAAATCTGGCGCGCTAACCGGAGTACCCAAACGGAACTTGATGCCGATGAAGCTGCCCTTCGAGTTGCCCAACGGCGCGGTTACGAAGAATCAGATGCCGCTCGTCACCTGTTGAGTGCCATCGAAGCGGTCGCTGAAATCGAAGGCCGATCGCTCAATTTCACCGAACTCCTGCGATCGCAAAATCTCCGCTCGATCGCTGGCGTATCACCCGTTGGAGTACCTGCTCGCGCCAGACAAAACTGAATGTGGGGCAGGATGCAGAAGAACGGGGGAAGTAGAATAACCCAAAACGTTTCAGCCTTCAGCCTTAATCCTTTAGCCTTCCCCTTGATGGATCGTCTTCACCCATTTCAAACGTTTAGGGCGAATGGCAAGACGCATGGTGGTTACAGAGACCACAGGCAGCCAGTGAAACATATAGATCGTGCCAAAAACAGTATGGAACAACAGCCGCATCCAGGAAAGAAGCACTGTGCCGAGTTCAGCACGCTTGGCACGCAACCTTCCACTTTGAGCGAGTGGCTCTTGCTGTAAGTGCCTTGACTGCGATCGAATCTGACGCAAACCCGCCACCGTACCTAAAATAGACAACACCAGTGTCAAGGTTGTCAGCGGAGTCACCAACAGCGGACGATTGCGGAGTAACGACATCAAAAGATCCGGCACGATCGCGGTTGGCAACAAATACTGAATCACCCAAAACATCAGTAGATCGATCGTTTTTCCCGTACCCATCTTGTTTCGCACGATCGGGTGCCAGTAATCAAGATAGCGTTGGTAGCCGCCTTCAGCCCAACGGCTGCGCTGATGCCAGAGTGAGACTGCCTGCGTCACGCCCTCTTCTTCGACGGCTGGTAGCGCCATAAAATCCACATCCCATTGGTCAAGATGCAGACGAAATGTAAGATCCAGGTCATCCGTAATCGTTGCTTCGTTCCAGCCACCGCAATGTTCTAGTGCCTCACGACGGACAAACTGACCATTACCACGCAGTTCGCCAATGCCACCGATCGCAATGCGTTGCCGCTGATAGAACGAATCCAGCGCCATTTCTGCCACTTGACCGTACGTCCAGCCATTCTCAAACCCGTTAGATACTGCCTTGCGAACCTGAACGGCACCCAATTCGCTGCGCTTAAAGAGTGGTAAAACTCGTCGCAGCATATCGTGTGACACCTGGGCATCGGCATCAAACACAGCAATAATCTCGCCTTTTGTCAATGGCAAGACTTGATTCAGCGCGCCCGACTTGCCGCCGCCAGCATTGACCGGGCGATAAAACACCCGTAGCTGCTGATACTGCTGCTCTAGCTGCTGTAGCAAGGCAGGCGTTTTGTCAGTGCTATTGTCGTCAATCACCCAAAGCTCGTAGCAATGGGATGGATAGTCTAGTTCACAGAGCGTTTTAACCAGTCTGGTAATGACTGCTTCTTCATTTTTGGCTGCCACCAGAATCGATACCAGCGGCAAGGCATCCTCTGCCTCGCCTAGCAATGGCATTGGTACGGCTAGTGGGCGAGCCAGAAAAATCCGTGTCGCCTGAATGCCCATGAGAGCCGTTAAGCCAACGACAACCCAATAGCCCCAGGTAACAAGGTGCAGCGCGATCGTGCCGCTCCAAATGACCACCAGCGAAATCGCCGCTCTCCGCCGTCGGTTATCACCCCGCTCAGGCTGACTTGATGCACTCTCCACTTCAGGGAGATCGGATCGATCAACAAACAACGAGTCAAGCGGTTCAAGCTCGCTGTAAGAATCGTTTTCGGGCCAGGAACTCTCCGGCATAAGTTACTTGATTCAACCACCAATATTTGTCTAAACCTTTGAAGAAGCTCGGAATGAGATAACACCAAACCGTGCAGCCTTCACACACGGATAGCTTACCTTGAGATTGCCGATAGTCTTCGACAACTTCGGACTGCTTGTACAGGTCATACAGTCGTCCTTCGATCGGCAAACCAGTTTGAGCAAAGTGATAGCAGGGCAAAAGCAGTTCGTCATTAGGCGAAATAGCAATGACCGCATCAACTGCTTTACAGCGGGGATTGCTGGTATCGTTACCGCCTGCTTCAATAAACGCCAAAGCGGCTTTGTTGTAGCCCACATTACTGTATCGCTTGGCAGCCACTTCGATCGCCGTTACCAGTTCCGGGGTCGGATTTTTCTTTGAGTTGTAATTGCTGTGTGCCGTAAACGCCGGGTTAAGCCAGACTCGTGCTTCTAGCTGTTGCCCTAGCTCTGCTACTTCATCAATACGTTGGTAGTTCTGAGCCGTCACCGTGTGGTTCAAAACCGGATGTTCGCCCAGTGAGTGAGCAAGCTGCACTGACTCAACCAACGTGTCGAAAATCTTTACGCCTCTCGATTGGTCGTGCGTCTCAGCATCAGCACCATCCAGCGAGAAGTTCAGAAAATCGACCAACCCCTTCATTTCATGTGCCCGCTTGGGGTAGAGGATGGTGTTAGTCGTCATGCTCGTCACAAACCCTTGCTGCTTGGCTTCAGCAAAAACTTGTCCGACATCGGCCCGCAGCAGTGGTTCTCCACCTGTAAAGTCTACATACTTCACATTCAGCCGCCGCAGATCTGCCAAATTGCGGCGAATGGTGTCAAAATCCGCCTCTTTTTTTGGCTCTAGTGCCCAAATGTCACAAAAATGACACCGTGCATTACAACGGTAGGTTAGATAATAATTTGCAACCAGAGGTGCCATAAGCTTGTATAAACGTTTAGTCTCCGTTGAGAACTACAGTAGCCTGCTGAGAACCACAATAGGTTGAACAGTTACAGAAAACAAGCGCCTTGCCGACAACACGTGCCGACAACATTAGTGCCCTGCCTCCTGCCTGTAGACCTTGAGTGTGGCAGTCCGTTAGCAGTCGTAAACCTATCCCCTACAGCCTTCAAGCTGTCAGGGAGTTTGGCTAACGTAGCAGACGGCACTGTTGCAGCCGGAACGGGTAGTGGCTCATTTGATGCAGATCAATTCTTTCTTTTGGGCACACTACAGCAGGCAGAAAATCAGTGTGATCGATCGTGGCGAAAGAAACTGGCTGCATCTAACCCGATGCTGGTCAACAGCCGAGGCTTGCTACCTGTGCTTGCCGATGCGGATACGTGCTGCAAACAGTACCGTCGTTCCAACGATCGTCCAGCGAAATTGGGGCAACACCCGTCGGCAGCGATCGCGGTTTGAGTTAAAATCACTGGCAGTCTGATCATTCCTACTGCCAAAACTCTTCCGCACAGCATAACAACGCCTCCTCGAAACGCGCTGAGTCTCTTACCCAACCGCCTTTTTCACCTGACAGCACTCTAGGAAGATTGACTATGTCTATCGACAAACTTCAACCCGCCCCCAACCAGCACGTAGGCGTTTATGCACCCTACTATCCGCAGGCAGCAAAGCGATCGCACCTGCCCCTGGCAATCAGCCTCTACCAAAAAGGCTCGTTAGAAGGTCAGCGCAAAATTGAGGGCGGCGAGAGCATCCCCTTCATTGCCACCTGGAATGTCTCAACCTTACCGGCTGACCTGACCCGCTGCCGCATTCAGTTTGACGGCAACGCAGAACTCAGCTATGAACTCATGATGGCGAATTTTGAGTTTATTGATTTCCTCATCGACGTGATCTTAACTTTCAAGCGCGTTCACCTTGCAGACTTCTCGCAATCGTTTTACCGCAAGCTGATGCGCTATGACGATTAGAGGGAGTGAGGGGAGAGGAGTGAGGGGAGAGGAGTGAGGGGAGAGGAGTGAGGGGAGAGGAGTCAGGAATCAAGGGAGTTTTTAGTCG
>JBGTJW010000159.1:0-19128 GCA_041744955.1 Stenomitos sp.
GGTAGGAGTGGTTTTAGTTTGTGCCATTGAGCCTGGCTCAAATCGCCTCGACTTTGAGGGGGAAGAATCATGGGTAGATGCAAAACTCACCTTCCCCAGGCTAGCAAACCTTCTCAAAAGGTTTTAAAACACGCCCTAGCAGTGCAAGTGCCAACTATACGCTTAGTGCCAGCTTCGATGCGGCTCCACCCACGGTTACAGTCGGTCTTGCTAACGATACCGCGAGCAGTGGTACGAATACAGATGGGCGCACTGCGGACCCCACAATCACGGCTCAGATTGGCACGGAGTGGACTCTGGGACACCTCCGAGCGGGCTTCAACAACACACTCGTCGCCAACTACACGGACATTGCCGTGCCACTGCAGGCGGGCAGTGTGACACTTTCGCCGACACAACTCCAGGCAATCAATGGCGGTCTACCACTGACGGATGGGGTCTACGTGCTGCATCTTCGCGCTACCGGAGTAGAGGATGCCCTCGTGACGACAACGGATCTGACCTTCACGCTGGATACCACGACGAGCGCTCTGAGTGACCTGCACCTGACTACAGGCACGGGCAATACGACGAATGTCACGACTCCTACGGTCACGGGACAGGCGGAAGTGGGGGCAGTGGTAAAGGTCTACGGGGCAGGCAATGTCTTGCTGGGACAAGGAGTGACTGACAGCAACGGCTCCTGGCAGGCGATGCTGAGTCCGCTCACAGATGGTACTTATCAGGTGACGGCGATCGCTACGGATGTCGCTGGTAATGTGAGTGCGGCTTCGACTGTGCTGAGTCTGGTGGTGGATACTGCCTTACCCACACTGAGCGTGACCACACCGCTGACCACGCCGTTGGTCAGCAGCACCCGCTTAACAGGCACTGTGGCTGGGACTGGCTCGGCGATCGTCACCATCAGCTACTACTTTGATGAGCGTCCCGCGATCACACTGGCGTTTGATCCCGCTATGGGCACGTTTGACCAGGCACTCGACTTCACTGACCTTGCGAGTGGTGCCCACACGCTGACCCTCACGACCATAGACACGGCTGGGAATGTCAAAACGCTGCAAGCTCCGGTCACTGTGGCATTAGGGGCTGCTCCTGTCATCACGGCTGCGTTGGTGGAGGATACGGCACCCGCTGGGTTTGCGAATGAGGATGGCATCACCAGCAATCCCACGATCAGTGGGCAGGTGACGACGACGCAACCACTGTCGGTTTTACGGGCAGGCTTTGGCACAGGGGCAAGTGTGAACTATGTGGACATCACAACGCAACTGCAACCTGATGGCAGCTTTACGCTGAACCGGACGCAGTTGGAAACGCTTTATGGCGGTACCCTCGTGGACGCTGACTACACCCTATCGCTGCAAGCGGTGGATACAGTGGGCAATGTGACCACGCCATTGGCAATCGCGTTTGACCTGGATACCCAGGCACCCACTGCACCAAGCAATCTGAGTTTGGTTCCTGTTGGCATGTATGCGGTGGCGATCACGGGCACTGCTGAGGCAGGTGCTCAAGTCCAACTGTTTGCAGGCACCACGTTGATTGGCGAAGCGGTGACGAATGCGACGGGGAGTTGGCGGGTGACGACGAGCCAACTCCGCAACGGCACTCACAGTCTGACGGCGACGGCGAGTGATGCAGCGGGCAATACCAGTCCGGCGACGACTGCGACTGACGTGACGATCACAACGCTGGTGCCTTCGACCCCACAAGGACTGCGGCTCACGGCGTTGACGGACAGTGGACAGAGCGCTAGCGACAACATTACGAACATTGCCACCCCGACGATTGTGGGCATGGCAGAAGCGGGGGCAACGGTGCGCCTGTTCCGAGCACAGCAATTATTAGGCGAAACTACGGCGGATGCCACTACAGGTGCTTGGAGTCTCGCTTTGACGACGGCACTGCCAGAGGGTGAGCAAAGTCTGAGTGTGGTGGCGCACAATGCGATCGGCGACAGTCAAACGGCAACGCTCCTCACGACGATCGACACGGTGGCACCGACGACAACACAGTTGAACGTCCTAGCAACTGGCAGCACGACAGACACTGCCTTAACCAATGGTATGACGCTGACGACGGGCACACGACTTCTGGGACAAGTGAATGGCACAACGTCTGCCGTGGCATCGCTGCAATACCAATTGGGCACAAGTCCAGCGGTGACGGTGCCCGTGGCGGCAAATGGCTTGTTTAACTACCGTCTGGATCTCACGGGTAGTAGCAGCGGTGACGATCAAATGTTGACGGTGACGATGACCGATGTGGCGGGGAATACGACGACGCTGGCACCTTACCTGGTGAACATTTCTGCCACTAATGACGGTGGGGGTGAAGCACCTGTGTTGCTGGCGCAACTGATGCAGGATACGGGGAGTAACACCACCGATGGCTGGACGTATATACCGGGTATTGCGGGTATCGCGTCCGCGCCCGGTGTCATCACGATGTTGCTGGCAACCTTTGACACGGCTACGGATGCAGTCTTCCAGGATCTCTCGGACTTGCTGCAACCCGATGGGACATTTACATTAGATGAGAACCAACTGGCGGCACTAGCGGGCGGTGACTTAGCGGATGGGGCGTATACGTTGCGCCTCCGAGTGCAGGCTGATACCAACCAGATCGCAGAGCAAGTGGTGAGCTTGACGCTTGACCGGACGGCTCCGGTGACGACTCTACCCAACCTGATTGATGGCATTGCCTGGTCACGGGACACACACCTGCAAGGGACGGTAGTGGAAGCCTCAGCAGGTGTAGAGGTTGCTTATCAGCTTGAGACGGTAAATGGTGTCTCAGTGGGGTCAACCCACACGCTGGCAGTGACGGAGCAGGCGTTTAACCAGGTGCTTGATGCCGCGACGCTCACTGAAGAGACACCCTATAACCTGGTGTTGACCAGCACCGATCGCGCGGGTAATACCCAGCGGAGTCGCTTCCAGTTCTTTATTCCAGGCGCGCGCAAAGTCACAGATGATGATGCGTGGCACTCACAGCTTGATCCACTTCCCCAAGAGCCAGTCAATGCTAACAACGTGGCGACCTGGGGCTATGTTGGTGCAGGGGGCGGTTGGGGTTACAACAGTGGGAGTGGCGGCTGGGGAGGTGGCTATGGTGGCAGTTTAACACCAGAAGTGAAAGATGCTTATCAGGGTGGTACTGGCAGCGGCTATGAGTATGAGTATGAGTATGCGGGAGGCTTGGCTGCCATCGCCAGGAACGCGGTGCACTTGATTAGTACCAGCACTGAAACGATTAATGCGAAAGGTGCGTTGTTTAACCGCACGGTGCTGCTGGAGATGCTAGGCAACCGCGTGCAGGAGTTGATTACTGCGGATGGCAATTTCAAGAATGACCAAGCGTTGCTGGAGCGACTGAGTCCAGCGCTAGAAGGGCTCTTTGCAGATGCCTATAATCCGAGTGGCAATACGGCTGGGGTGTTTGCAAGTTTTGTGCCGTGGGGTGCAGCGTGGTTGGCACAGGGGCTGGTGAGTGATGCGCTCTCGGTGCGGGTGCAGGTGTTTCAGGCGACGCTGCTGGAAGTGGTGACGGAGGCAACGTTAGGGATAACGGATGTCAATCAACAAGAGGCGTTGACGGCAGCGGTCATGGCGTTGGCAAAGACCTATGCGTGGTTGAATCCGAACCCGGAGGCAACAGTGCCCGCCGCAGACAAGGATTTTGGCTTTCTGGACGCGCTCTGGCGGTTGCAGATTCCCAATGCGATCACTGGGGCGTTTAAGGGCAGTGGTGACATTGCCCAAACGCTAGAAGAGAGCGTGGGGGCGTTGAGACGACTGCTGACGGGGGTACAAGATCCCGTCAGGGCGATTCAGTTTCTCAACAATCTTGTGCAGGCGGCGAGTAATGTTACCAGCCTCAAGGCGGATATGAAGGAGGCGACATTCTTACGGGAATTGGTCGAGTTTGGGGTCGAGGTGGCGAAGGCTAATCCAACAGTGACTATTGGTGATCAGACTGGGATTGAAGAATGGTTGGAAATCTTGTGGGAAGGGAATGGGAGTAAGCAATTAGCAACGGGGGGAGTAGCTAAATTTCTTGATCGACCCGGTAACTCACAAGACCGACTAGATCGACTTAATTATTCAACCCAGTTAGTTAAAGCAGTCCAACTCATTGATGACCCAGAAGTGAAGCTACTAGCCCACAGTTCAGCCCATTTGAGTTATGTACTGGACCTAGGCAGTTCCTATGCTGCATTAAACCCAGATGCTAGCAATGTTGAATCTGATAATTCTTTTCTCACACTTACTGCTCAGGGCAATTTGCAAAATGCGGCAAGCGACTTGACAAATCGACTTAAAGAAGTGTTGGGGGGAATTACAGCCGATCCAAATAAATTACTAGAAGTTCCGGTGACATCAACTAGTGACGGACGAATAAGCGTAGGAGGGGTTGTACTTGAATCAGGTAGTACAAAACCTGTTTTGTGGGACCTTAATGACTCTGATCCCTCCAATGATCGCTATCCAATTGCTTACCGAGTCCGTCGAGGAGCGGATGGACCAATAACATCTGCTGTACCAGGAGATACATTATTCACCTTTTATTCAGAGAGATACTTGGAGGGAAAAAGCTCTACTGACCCACGCATTTTGTATGCAGGTGATACACTACTCTATCCCTCAGATATAGCTGATCCATTTGGTGAAGAGCGATTGCGAAATCTCGCTCAAGAAAACTACAGTCCGCTAGATAAGGTCTTTGATGCACTGAGATTAGCACCTTACACTGCTGGTCCAACTATTAAGGGGCAAATTGAAGATTTTGTCAGACTGATTACAGGAAACCCATTGGTAGCAGGCGTAGCAGGGGTAACGGTTGGTGGCATTGCCGCCGCACAATTTGTCCAACCACTTGGTGTGATTCTAAATGTTGGACTTATTTTGCTGGGTGGTGTGGAATTTGGGTTATCACTAGCGTCCTTTTTCTACAAAGCAGCAACTGCTAAGTCCCAAGCTGAGTTGTTAGCTGCATCACAGGAGGCTGTGTATGCTCTTGAGAACTTGCTTACCGCCGCACCCTTTGGTGGTTTACTAAAGCTCGATCCTTCTCAGGGGCTAGTGAATACGACTCGTCTTTTAGATGCAGGTAAGCGCCTATTGCGAGTGGCTAACGATATTAAAAACGGTCGCGCTTTAACATTAGCTGATGCTGTTTCGATTCCGCTCTCACTATTTAAGAGCGAAGGAACAGCGCTTGGTACATTGCTTCAGTATGGTACTGATGGGGTATCTGAGTTTCTTAAAGGAGGATTTTCTAAGTTTTTGGGTGATTTACCAACGATCGAAGGACTGAAAGATTTTGCTACTCGATTTCAGAGAGTGTCTGAGGTAGCTGACACACTTGCTAAATTGAATGTAGAAAACGCGATCAGGTGGTTGTCTGAAAAACCCGCTGCACTGAGGAGCCTTTTTGACTTCAATCCAGCAGATGCGGTGAATACTGCGCTAATTAATAAGCTGAATCAAAATGGTACTCGCTTTACCCGTGAAAATATTATTAGACTGACCGAAGCTCCTCCAGAAGGAATCCTTGCAGTGACTCGAACTGGTCAGGAAGTACAAGTAAAAACGCCTATTTTCTTAGAAATAGGGAGTAATGTTAGAACGGCTGCAGGAGAAGACAGTGGAGCTGGTCTTGTGCATATCCTTGCTAGACATGCATCTCAATTTCGAGATCGAGGCATTCCTGAAGAGGAGATTGCAGATGCCATTATGAAAGCTTTAACACAAGGTAGAAATATCGGTGTGGATGGAACAAGAGGAGGGCGATATGTCTATCAATTTGATCTAGATGGCAAGACTGAGTACCTATCAATTGTTGTGGGAGATAACGGGTACATTGTAACTGCTTTCCCCACTGATCCCGTTGTTTATAATAGACTGCTTCAACGACTCAATGACGGTGCAAACTGAGAAGAGAAATATGATTTCAAGGAAAAGGATTAAGTTGGCTGTGGATTGGTTTGGTTGGCCTACATGGGATCTCAATAGTGTGGGAGATTTTGACCCTGTTGAGCTTCCAATAAGCCAAGAAACTCTTAAGCGTTTACATAGTTGGCAATTGGCTTTTGATGCTAACTTCAACCATGACTATCCACCTGATTCTAGCTTTCCAAACGAAGAAGTTAGAGAGGAATGGTATCGAGAAGGTGTAGAAATTTGGCTACAGTTACAACAAGAGCTAGGTTCAGATTACGAAGTGTACTACTCATTCGCGTATAATGGAGAAGGAAAACTCTTCAAACTAGATGAATTGCCAGATGAGTTGAGAGTCAAGTGGTTGAACGATAGTGCTACTAACTCACTTCTCTAGAGATCGCTCGCCTCGTAGGCTGGGTTGAAGCATAAAACCCAACACCTCTCACTCCCGCCCCACCCCATGCCAGCAGCAAACCGTCCCCTCCGTACCCCAATCGATTGGATAAACGCCCTCTCCCACAAAGCGATGGAAACTGAACGCAATCCAATCCCTCGGCGCACTTATTAACCCGTGACTGACCGGGTTGTAGTGAATATACGCCACATGACGCGCAAAAGCAGCCGCATCACGCAGTTGATGCTCCCAAAACCGCAGTTGCCAAAACCGCTTATTCCCCTTGTGCTGCCGTGCAGTTGACCATTGCCACCGCAAACGACTTGGACAATGCCGCATGACTCACTTTTAATCAACCGCCAGCGATGGGAAAAACCACATCTGCTGGTGGTAACGTCCAGATACAGTGCAGGTAGTTGGGTAAACCCACGATCGCCCTCTCGATCGCACACCCTCCTAACCGGGGCACCCTAAGCGCAGAACCTACACGCTGCCTCCCTTTCCGTGCCCACCCCTATCTCCCTGATCACGACCACCTACAACCGCGCCCACTACCTTCCCTCCACCCTCGACAGCATCCTGGCGCAAACCCACCCCCACTTCGAGCTACTGATCTGGGACGACGGCTCCACCGATCTCACCCTCGCCATCGCCCACCAATACGCCCAACGCGACCCCCGTATCCGCGTTATTGCCGCCCCGCATCAAGGGCTAGCCGCTGCCTTGCAAGGGGCGATCGCCGCCACTACAGGTACTTACCTGGGTTGGATCGACAGCGACGACCTGTTAGCGCCGACCGCGATCGCTGCCACCGCCGCTATCCTCAACACTCACCCCAATGTGGGACTGGTCTACACCAACCACATTCTCATTGATGAGCATGGTCAAGACCAGGGCTTAGGGCGGCTCTGTCGCCTTCCCTACAGCCAAGACCGTTTGCTCGTCGATTTCATGACCTTCCATTTCCGCTTGCTGCGGCGCACCGTCTACGAGCAAGTGGGGGGCATCGATCCCACATTTACCACCGCCGAAGACTACGATTTATGCTTGAAACTCTCCGAAGTCACTGACATTCACCATTTGCCCCAACCGCTCTATTTCTACCGCCGCCACGCCGCTAACATCACCAACAACCAACTCGAAGTCATTCACTCTGCCCACCGCGCCATCAGCAACGCTCTGCAACGACGCGGACTCGACCAGCACTACCACCTGAAAGTTACTCCCACCTTTGCCCTCCGCCCTAAACCCAGCGTCCAAGCACTCCCTACACCGCCCCTGCAACCGCTGGCACCTGCTGCACTCGAACCCCTCGTTTCTATCATCATTCCTGCCTACAACGCTGCCCCCAGGCTCCGTTTCTGCCTGCAAAGCGTCTTCAACCAAACCTACCCCAACCTCGAAATCATCCTCGTCGATAACGGTTCCACCGATGATACCGTAGCGATCGCCCAAACCCTTGCCGACTCTACAACCTGTTCCATCCAACTCCTGCATTGTCCGCAACGCGGAGCCAATCACGCCCGTAATTTCGGCTTCACCCACGCGCAAGGCGACTACATCCAGTGGCTCGATGCCGATGATGACCTTGCCCCTGACAAAATCACCCGGCAAGTCATTGCCCTCGTCCAACAACCCGAAGCCGACATCGCTTATGGCGACTGGGACTGGTGCTTCTGGCAAGACCGCCAACTGATCGCCCAACTGCGCTTCGCTGATCGTGCCTACGACGACTTCAGCCTGCAAACCTTACTCGACAACTGGCGACCACCCCACGCTTACTTGCTCCGGCGCAGAGCCGCCCTCCGGCTGCACCAGTTACAGGCATGGCATCCCGACACCACCGTGTACATGGATCGGGAATACTTCACCCTTGCCGCTCTGCTGGGACTCTCTTTCCTGCACGTTCCCGACAGCTACGTGTGCTACCACCGCTGGTCTACCACCCAGGTCAGCCGTCGCGCTACCTACCCGGATCGCGTCCACAATCGTCGCCAGATCTTTCGCCGCTTGCAAGACATCGCGCACGTGTGTCAGGGAGATAAACTCACGCGATCGCACCTGTTTCTGCTGCAACAGAACTGGGAACTGTGGCAACCCGCCTTTACCCTCATTCAGCAAGCCGATGCGACCTTTGCCCTTCAGCATCACCAGCGTCAAGAGACCCTTCCTATTACCTGGCAAGAAGCAAATATGGCGCGAGCCTTGCTCATGGTCGCCACGCCCCGTACCCTGGAAGACCACGCTCGACAAGTCATTCAACTGCTGTGGCTGGAGCTTTTGACCGAGCAGCAACAGACAGACGCCACCCTGGACTACGACTTGATTGCTGATCAACTGGCGTGGCGGATCGGTTGCGGTGTCAGTGACCACGATCCAGGCTGGGTAAAATTGCCCAGTGAACCGAAGCAGACACTAGACGCAAACACACTCCATCCCTTGCTGCAAGAAGTGCCCCTCTTCACTCCACTGCTGGGTGAAGAACGCTTGGCGGTGCAGCAGTGGCTCGATCAACTCCGGCAACAGGGTTGGCTAAAGTGCAGTGATGCTATGGAGGCGACAGCGATCGCGAAGCACACCAAGCAAGGCTCAACGTTAACTTTGCCCGCCCTCCTCAACCAACTCAGCCTTTGAGGCAGCCGATGCATAAGCGCGACTGACCCTGCGATCGCTCCGCCTGCTCTAGACTCGTCTTCAACTGGCACAAGCCCTCAAACCCCTACACAGCCGCTCTTTCCCCTTTATCCCTTCTTGCCCGTCTGCGGTCTGTGCAACTAGCCAACACCAAAAAACGCGAACGGAACGACTGCCAACTATAGCTTTGCAAATTTTATACCAAGACCACTAGACTAGCTTTGGACTAAACAGCTTAAGAGAATCTGCTTAAGTATCTTGCTACCTATGGGGGTGAGCCCTACCGTGCCAAGATGGCGGCGTGTTGCTGGGCGGGCGTGACATTTAGGTAAACGCTCAGTGCGTGGAGCAATTCATGTCCGGTAAGGCTGCGATCGTCTTCAGGGGGATGCTCTTGCTATGCAAGTTGGTTGCTAGCGAGCGCCAGAAACTATTTGTCCCCACGCCCCTCAGCGACAAGGCCTCATAGACCGGCCTCAGTCCCTTGGCTACAGCTTGTCTGGTCATGTGCCCTGCTGTACGTGGTGAAGGGAAGAGATCACCTTCATGAGGCAGGGTCGCGTCACGCAGCACTGCTACTAGGTCGGGATGTATCACTACTTCCCTAGTTTTTCTGGTCTGGGTCTGGGTCAGCATCGTTCTATGTTGAAGTATGAGACGTTTTCTGAGCCGTACTCAAGCTACTGATGCCGCCAGACTGCATCCGTTGATAAACCCCTTGCGTTGGAGCCAACCAAACCTTTCCCGTACCCCGGAACGTCTGGAGCAAAGCCTCACCACTGGTCAACGTGCCAAACAGACTCTTCGTCGATTTCTCGACCGTAAACTCAATATTGCCTGTGCGCATCAGCGCGAAATTACCATCCACCCTCAAGGTCTCATTATTGAGCTGAATACAACGAATTTCGCTGGCATGCACGGGTAACTCGAAGACACAGATGCCACTGCCCTTGATCTTGGTTTGGAAAAAGCCCTCGCCCCCTAGGAAGGCCGATGACAGGTTCTGCTGCATGGCCACCCCGACCTCTAGGGCTGCTTCAGAACAGTAAAATAACCCTTTGTCAGCAATAATCTCCTCATGATTAAGGTGATAAAGCAGAAAGTGTCCTAAGGACGGTACCAGGTAAATCTCACCGGTCCCTCGATAGCGTGGTTTGAACGCGGATTCCTGGGTCAGCATCTTATTCAGTACGGCTTTACCCAGTCCGCCCATACCGCCCGCTTTATTTTCAATCTCGATGCGACCCTGCATAAAGTGAAGCGCGCCTGCTTCCACCTGTGCCTCGCCGTTCTGGAGCGTAAT
Organism: Stenomitos sp.; assembly: GCA_041744955.1. Taxonomy (GTDB): domain Bacteria; phylum Cyanobacteriota; class Cyanobacteriia; order Leptolyngbyales; family Leptolyngbyaceae; genus Stenomitos. Next base: position 10,277 of record JBGTJW010000159.1, read on the forward strand.
TTTGACCTGCTTCAATTTGAGTCCAGTCTGATTGGCAAAGAAAACAGTTTGAGCTGTGGACGGATCGCGCGAACCAGCTAAAGTCTTATAAGCCAAAACTTCGACCTTGAACGCACCATGAGAAGCAGAATCGAGCACTTGCAGCCCCTCATCGGTTTCTGGCGATGAGCCATGCACCGCCTGTGCTGGATGAGTCTCAGGCGTAGGGACGAGAGAGAGTGGCGGTGACGTGGGAGCAGGGTTTGCTCTCGTAGCGCGTTCGAACAAACCAGTGACTTTTGCCGCCGGCATCCAGTCTCCAGCCTCCTGACGCACGTCGGTCTGGGGCGAAATCAATCCCTGCGTTACCGCTTGTACCAGTGCTATTGGTGACAGGGGTCCCACTTCCTTATCCATCGCTCTGTAGTACCATGCCACTGCCATCACAACTCTCCTTAAACTTCTATACAGCCCAGTCAAGACAAAAGAGTATTTCAGCCGCTCAGCGACTCCTACCCATTTTTCCTGAAGGACCTCAACTAGAGTGCCCCAATTAAAGCTGTGATCGCCTCGACGCTGAAGGCAGGGCAGCTACGTCTGCCCGTGTGGCGAAGCACTGGATGCCGATCACCCACAGCTGGCACCAAGACCCTGCGGCACCATTACAGAAGACATTCCTCTGCAAGCCTAACGCCTTTGTCCTCATCAAGAACATCCCGTTTCATTCGCTGTGTGAGCACCATCTGCTACCCCTCTAGCTCATTAACTATTGCGAAGAAGTTAATGAGTGGGAGGGTGGGCTGGAAAGTCTGCTGCGAAGGGCTTTGAGTGTGGTGCGGTTGAGACGGGCTAAAATTGGGCGATGGCTTGCTGACTAAGTATTTAGGCTAAAATGCGGGAAAGTTAATCAAGCTGAAGGGCGATCGCGATGCCGTTTCCCAAGGGTCAGAATCCCAACCATCCCACTGCCGGTTCGACGATTAAGGTGGAGCCGATTCGAGACAAAAAGGCGATTGCCCGTATCAAGAAAATTCTGACGGATCGTCCCCGCAATTTGTGCCTGTTCACACTGGGCATTAACACGGCGTATCGCGCCAATGAGTTGCTCTCGCTGCAGGTCGGGCAGGTGAAGACTCTGCAAGCCGGAGATGTGCTGGATCTGAAGCAGCGTAAGACGCATAAGTACCGCCCAGTGACGCTGAATGCGACGGCTGTCATAGCGATTCAAGCTTGGTTGGTGAGCGGTGACTTGCAACCGGAAGACTATCTCTTCACGGGACAACGCGGCTGCTTGACCGTAGAGACGCTGAGTACGCGGGTGAAGACCTGGTGCCAGGATGTGGGCTTGAAGGGTAACTATGGCAGCCATACCCTGCGGAAGACCTGGGGCTACTGGCAACGCCTGGAGCGCGGTACAGCCATTCCGCTGCTGATGGAGGCCTTTGGGCATGCGACGCAGCAGCAGACATTGGCTTATTTGGGGATTCAGTCGAATGAGATTGCGGCCATCTACGAATTGGAACTGTGAAGGTTGTTGGTGTCCTTGAAGCTGACCCTGTACTGGTGACACGAGGATTTTCAGATTGGTTCCTTAGAAAGCACATCTATACAGGCTTTGCGTTCCCCCAGTATTCGAGATCTACCCATCTAAGGTATTTTTGCTCGATCAGTTAAATAACGTTGCCCATCAACCGCCTCAGGCATTCTTTGTACCATAAGCGATCCTTTTTCAGCGGTCAGGTGCAGGGGTGTTGTTCGACTGTGGTGATCGCCAACTCTTTTGCAGATTATTGCTCCTCCGTCCAGGGTGCAAGGTCATAGATAAGTCCCCTAGTTTCAAATTTAAAGTCAGCGTAAGGAGCTTTTTGTAACTTAGGAAATTGAGGCAGTTTTAAATTACTGACTGGAAGTTTTTTCCCAAGCCTTCCAATTGCAACTTGATTGTTTGCCTGGTAATCTATGACCTGTCCATCCGAAGAAACTTTCAATTTAAAGATCGCAGATTCTTTGTAATAAACACCTTTGCTGGTATCAATCTCCCAAATGTACGAATTTGCCATGACTACGGCTCTAAGAGCACCTAACTCTGCTGGATCGCTAAGATCGGGTGTATATGTCTGGAAAACTGAACGAACGCGAGGGTTTAAGAACAAATTTTTACACTTTTTCTCACACTCGATGGCACCAACAGTTGTATATGCCGTTTGCCAGGGTAAAAGATGAAGAACTTTACCATCTGGAGATAAAACAACTTTGAAATCAGCAAATTCAAGCTTTCCCCCTGCTCTCAGTTCTGAAACTAATTTTTTGATAGTTTTTTTCTGGAGATTTGCCTGAATAAAAGGTTGGTTATTGGCAACATCGCGCGAGAGGTCATTATATGCGAGGTGTGCAAGAATCTGCCCATCTTTGCTTAGTAACAATCTCCAAACAATCTTTTTCTTATCTTTGTTATTCGATTTGACAAAATTCTTTTGAATGACTTGAGAAAGGTGTTTAGATAAATTTAACCAAACTCTAGGTTCTCGAATCAACGTCACTCTATCTGCATATTCAGGTAGTTTAAGCCCAAAGTCATCTGCCAAAGGGACACTGTAAATGAAATAAATCAAAGATGAAGAATCTTCAATTTTTAAGTTGTCTCTAAGTGCTTGATCTACTGTGGAGCCTGCGAACTTGTAATTTCTCAACAAGAAAGCGTCTGAGGTTGTAGAAAGTTTGGCATCGAGACGGAATCGGAAACAAGCATTTAATTCATCTTGCTCCTGCACAGAACTGTCAATTCCATACATAACTGGCGAGTCTACTAGCCTACCAACAGAAAAGGCTTTTTGGTAGAAACAGCCTGCTCGTTCTCTTCCCAAAGTGGATATTGTTGTCAAGGCAGTTGGGCTTTCAGGGCGCTCCTTCTCTCCTTGTTCCTTGATATACTTGATACTTCGAAGCCCATCCACAACCTCATTTAAGGCAGTTCGAGTCTTTTCGGTCAGTTTTTCCGCAAACTTGATGCCTGCCATTTTTGCAATCGCTCGATTAATTTGAATATCTGCATTTAACCTTCGATTCTGCTTTACTTCACTCAGAACACGACTCCAATCAGATGTGTTGCTATCCGCACGATCGAGTAAACCTTCCGCATCACGAATAATCTTTTGCTCAATGCCTCCTTGCCAGTCATTCTTCTGTAATCCTGCCATCAGCATCGTCCGTGCTTGAGCATTCAAAAATTCTGGAATGCCAAATGCAGTTCCTTTTTTATAAGCCTCAATCGCCTGATCAAAGTTGCCTAATCTTTCGTAAAGAAAACCAACAGCAATTTGAGTCTTGTAGTCATCTGGAGCAAAGTTTAAGGCACGTTGATAACTCTTGAATGCCTGTGACCACTCGCCCTGTTTCTCATGCTGCTGTGCCTGATCAAAATACCAATTTCCAACCAGCTGTAAGTTCTGATTAAACCCATAAGCTGCTCCCAACAACATCAGTGAAGCCCCAAACGTTGCTTCAGCATGAAGAGATGGCGGAACTTTGACACTGCTTAAGACTTGTGACACAGCTTGTTTGCCCTTATCTGTGAGCGCCCCGCCTGCAATAAACGCCAAACCTGCCCCCTGACCGATCGTCGTTAGGGTTCCTAAAAAATCGAAGCCTTCTGTTGAGAAGGCTTTGGCAGTTTGGGTAATAAAAGAAGTGGCAATGACCAGACACGTTACTGTGCCGACATTCCAGAGCCAGTCAAATCTCGCTGAAAGCGGTTTGGAACGAGATGGTTTTGGCGTTTCTGTAGCGGGTTCAAAATACCACCACCAAGCTGATTTGGCAGGCTCTAAACTCTGGCGTAGTTGTTCAAAATGGTCAGCCTCGCAAATGAAATTAGAGTGTTGTTTCAGTTTTAAATCCAGGTCAACCAGTTTTGCCAGATAGTCATCCTCTAACTGAGGGCTATTTGCTACAGCAGTTTGAATCCGATCGCGCGATCGCAAGATCTTGAGAACCTGGAGAGAGGATAACTTCGATTCAGAATGCAAACTTTTTAGAGCTTCTGCATAATCAGTCATTAGTTGCTCTAAATCTAACTCACTGTACTGACTACTAAACTTCTCCATAATGTGTTGCTGTTTAACGGAATCTCGCTATATTCTCTACAAATAGTTTAGCGGTCGAACGATTAATAGACAGAGAGTTTCTGCATAACATCCCTCTACAGGTGTTTAGGCAGAATCTTTCCGCAAGATACTCTAACCTGGGTAGAGAAGCAGAAGCTTTCGGCAGTGCGATATAAGGTGACACGTTTGAGGTGAGAAGTGGAAGAAACTCACAACCCTGGACTAGATTTGGCATAAATAGCTCATTGGTTATAGAAACCTCGATGCTCTCGCTTCTGCTAGTACCTGTGTGAAAGCTGAAAGACTGATTCTTGCGTTGCCCTGCTGCGGTCACCGCAGCAGGAGGTCATGGAAATGACCGAAAGCGGTCATTTTCAGCAGTTTTGCACCAGTGTCTCAAAACTCATCCGTGCCAGGCTGTTGTGAGAGTTTGATTTTGAGATGGGTTTCGAGACAGCAGAAAGCCGATGCTGCCGTCAAGGTGCGATCGCCCTGCTCAATGTATCTTTTGGGACCCTTTGTTTGACACTCCCAACTGGCACAAGCTTGCAGGAATGCCCTGCAAAGGATGATTGCTTCTTAATTGACGTTCTCAAAGCTTTTTATCCTCAGACTCGGAATCCTGCTCTTCAATTTCGGCAGCAGCGATTTGTAGTTCCATTTCGAGTTGCTTAGTGGATGGAAGGCTATCTTTTAACGGTTCTGGCAAATCCTCTTTTAGCTGATAAGTTGCGACTCCGATCGGCTTGTGAATGTCTTGCAAGGCATACTCTACGGTGATGTCACTTTTGGAGCGGCAGAGAATGAGACCGATCGTGCGTCGGTCTTCTGGAGAGCGCAGGAGGTTGTCAACGGCTGACACGTAGAAATTGAGCTGCCCGCTATAGAACGGAAGGAACTCTCCAACCTTTAACTCAATCACCACATAACAGTGCAATTTCACATGGTAGAAGAGCATGTCTATGAAGTACTCTTTGTTATCTACCACCAATGAATACTGGCTGCCGAGAAAGGCAAAGCCAACGCCTAATTCCATCAAAAAATCCCGAATATGTCCGATGAGCGCCTTTTCTAGCTCTCGCTCCTGACTACCTTTAGTAAGTGATAAAAAATCGAAGTTGTAGGGGTCTTTGAGCAGCTGGGTAGCCAGGTCAGAGTCAGTTTTGGGAAGAGTGCGCTCAAAATTGGTAATAGCGCTGCCCTGTCGTTCAAGTAGTCGAGTTTCAATTTGCATCACGAGAATGTCTCGGCTCCACCCATTCTCCAATGTCTGTTGTGCGTACCAGAGCCGTTCCTCATCTGACTTAAGTTTTTCCAATAGGGCGATGTTGTGTCGCCACGGTAGTTGTGCAACGTAGCGTTGCACAACCGTCTTATCTGGATATGCTTCAGCAAAGGTTCTCATGTATTTGAGGTTTCGGGCTGAGAAGCCAGTCAGTCCCGGGAACTCCTTTTTAAGGTCTTTGGCAAGCTGGTCAACAACCTTGGTGCCGTATCCCTGCTGCTTTTGCCGATCGAGAATTTCTTGACCAATTTCCCAATACAGCGTGATCATCTCTTCGTTGACCGCAATGGCTGCTTTAACCTGAGCCCTTCGGATGCGGTTCTTCAGGTTACTCAGAAAGCTGTTGTAGTCGTCTGGGAAAAGAGAGGATTGTTTGGGCACGCCTAAGGTTCCAACGGACGGAGTGAATGTACATCGTCTCATCATGGTACTGCTTACGACCTGTCCGTATACACTAATAGTGTCGCTCCTACGGACATCATGATTATTACGACTGCCTCCTTCAAAGGGGGTGTTGCGAAGACCACTACAGCAATTCACTTAGCGGCTTATTTGCAGGTAAAAGGTCAAACGCTTTTGATTGATGGCGACAATAACCGTTCCGCAACCCGTTGGGCAGAACGAAGTTTAGAGCGAGGGGGATTACCGTTCAAAGTTGTTGGCGTTAATCAATCGGCTAAATACAGCAAGGGCTGTGAGCATTTTGTCATTGATACAGAAGCTAGTGCTGATGAAGAAGAATTGAGAGAAATTGTCGATGGGTGTGATCTGCTGGTTCTGCCGACAACCCCTGACACGATGTCTCTCGATGCGCTGATTCAAACGATCGAACTACTGAGAGGGCTAGGTATTGATAAATATCGGGTCTTGCTAACCAGGGTACCGCCGCCACCACGACGAGAAGGAGAAGAAGCCAGAGAGTTTTTAACCGAAGCGGGCTTCCCTTTGTTCAAAGGCAAAATTAGAGAAGCGGTAGCGTTCCAGAAGGCGGCCAATGAGGGCGTATTAGTGCATCAGGTCAGCGATCGCCGTGCGCGTATTGCCTGGAATGAATATTGTGCGATCGGCAAGGAGGTGTTTGGTGAGTAATGCGAAGCAGAACCGCTTTAAGGGGTTGATGCAAGTCATTCGGCAAGAGAGCGCTGAACCAAGTGTTCAGGACAACGAACCAGTGTCGCCAGCCATTCAGCAGGACCACTCTACAGCAAAAGCTTTCCAGGAACAGCCTGAGGTTATTTGGGTACCTCACGGCAAGATTCATCGCGATCAAGAACAATCACGTCGCTACTTTGACCCCGATGAGTTGAACAACATGGCAGCTTCGATGAAAGCTGTTGGAGTGATTGACCCACTTTCAGTACGTCTCCGTCCGGGGACATCAGACGAGTACGATTTGCTGGCAGGAGAGAAGCGCCATCGCTCAGCAGGAATTGCAGGTCTAGAAAAAGTCCCAGTGAGAGTGTTTGAGGTCGATGACCAGGTTGCAGAAGACATCAAGGCCATTAGCAACCTCCAGCGCAGCGACCTGAATAAATGGGAAGAAACCAACGCTATTATGGGCATGCTGTGCCGCAATCTGGGGAAGACTCAGTCTGAAGTGATTAGCCTCCTGAATCAGGCAGCCAATCAAAAACGGGGGCTTACGGACAACGTTGTCCGTAATGAGGATTGGGCAACGCTTGAAGATGTCTTCACTGTTGTAGGTCGTCTGACGCCAGAGAGCTTTCGCAAACACCGGGTGCCGCTCATTAAGCTGCCCGAACACATTCAAGCCGTTTTACAGCAGGGAAAACTGCACTATACAAAGGTCAATGAGATCCTGAAGGTTAAAGACCCAGAGCAACAGCAGCAGTTGCTACAAAAGGCGATTGCCCAGGAGCTATCGGTAAATGATGTACAGGCAGAGGTTAAGGTGCTACGCCAGGCGAAAGCGGTATCGGATAGTGGCGAAGAAGGAGAGTTGCCACTGCCACTGCAATTAACGCTGGTCACTCAGCAGCTTAAAAAGGCAAAAGTCTGGGATGATCCGAAAAAGAAACGAAGGCTGGAGAAATTATTGGTGGAGTTAAGTTCCCTCATCACTGAGTAGAAATAGGGTTCCAATTGCAACTACAAAATCCGTTCACGTAGCGTGTGCGAAGCGCTACGTGCTTCGCGACAAAGAGAACAAGAGGGCAAAAAAGCAGAGGGCTAGAGAGTCCTGGGGTCGGAACAACAAACACGAAAACCGATATAGGAATCACGGAAGTCGGGAAAGAAGTCGGAGTAGCGAGAAGCGGAACGGCAAGTCTTCGGATTGAGGCTCCAGGAGCCGCCGCGATACACACGCCACGCTGTAATATCATCGGTTAACCAGGCACTGCCATCCATCGGTGCGCCTTCATAGTTCTCATGCCAGTGATCCTCGCACCACTCCAAGACATTCCCGTGCATGTCTGAGAGACCAAAAGCGTTGGCAATGCCAAAGTAGTCTACAGCTGTCGTTTGCTGACGATATTCACCTGTGGGGCCATTGGCATAGGTTTCTAACGCTCTGTAATTAGCAAGCTCGTCAGTGAGGGTTTTGCCAAAGTAAAAGGGTGTAGTGGTACCGGCTCGACAGGCATACTCCCATTCCGCCTCACGGGGGAGGCGATAGGGGCGGTTGGTGTGCTTTGCAAGACGGGCACAGAATTCCACAGCATCGTACCAGGAAACTTGCTCTACCGGATGACTGTCCTTACCTTTGAAGTGAGAAGGCTCCGGGTCTAGCGTTTGCTTTGCTTGTGGTAGACCTGCTACAGCACGCCACTGTGCCTGGGTGATAGGATAACGACCCAGAAAGAATTGGGCAACGGTAACATCATGCTGAGGAGATTCGTTGTCATTCCGTTCAAGTTCGTCCTCTGGGGAACCCATGGTAAATGTACCGCCAGGGATAAGCACCATGTGAAGAGGAATAGCTGTGCCCACATTCAATAGAGGTTCGATGTAGCCCTGTCTAGTCCGAGGGATACGGCGGACAGATAGGGGTTGATCTGAGATCGATGTAGGACGCTGGCGAATAATTGGTTTGCGAATCTCGAGAATTTGCAGCTTCTTCTGCACTGGAGCGGCTGCTTTCGCCTTTGCCTCTGCCGTCTGAGAGTTAGCCCCATTACGAGATGGGGTAGACTTAGCAGGAGTGAGGCGATTGGCAGTGTATTTCTCGGCAGCCGTACGAATCAACTCAGCTTCAGAATCAGTAATGATGCTGCTGTGGCTTCTTACTGAAATGCTCAACTGGTCGCAAACGGCTAATAAATCCTTATTGTCCAAATTCAATTCCCTGGAAAGCTCATAGATTCTGACTTTGCCATTGTTCATCAGCAATTCTAAATTCAAATTTTGACAGCAGGAACGAGTAAGGAGAGGATGGAGGTGTGTGCACGAGAGCAGCTAAATGGAAACCCTCCCCCTCAGTTTTGCAGTGTTGCTGGGCTATCTTTATCAAGCAATTGAACCGA
>JBGTJW010000160.1:0-6442 GCA_041744955.1 Stenomitos sp.
ATGCAAGTGTCATAGATTTTGACCGTATGAGACATATTATGAATCGCTCCAAATGAATGCTTGACACTTTGCAGTATCGGTCAGCCAAACTGGCGGTAGATTCATCCGCTGAAGGCTTTCAGAGTCAACGCCCAGTTTACATCACCGCTGGAAGCCTCTCTGGCAAAAGACTGCAAAACTTCAAAGAATGTAATAGTCGGCGACTGAAAACCAAAAAACGGTTCTGAATGCTGCGTTAGAGCCATTCTTTCTGCAACTGTGTACAGTCAAAACAACCTTTGTCACTACTTGAGCAGCGCCGGATGCTGTAAAACGGTTACATACAATCCCGTCCCTACAGACGGTTAATTACCAGCAGCCTGGAGCTGCGATTGTAATTGCTCTGCCATAATACGGACGTTAGGAGCCTTAAGAATACCGAGATGGTCGCCTGGTACGTCAAAAATCTGCAAGCCGCCAGTCGCTAGCGATGTCCAGCCCATGTCTCGATCGCCGGCTTCAAAAAGATCGCGCTCCATCGCCCGAAACAGCATTAGCTCACCAGTATAGGGACTGGGAAAATACGAGTCACTTGCTTGCTGCCGCATCTCACTGCGAATGTCGTCGTGTGCTATCTCATCAAATGGTTGCAACGTCTGTTTAGCATCAGGCACTAACCGTTGATACAGTCTGTGCAGTTTAGTAACTAACGCCTGCATCTGTGGCTGCATAATTTCCAGCGCATACGAAGGTCCTTTCTGGAATAGCAACTGACAGTGTATCTTTAACTTTTGAGCCAACGGTTTTTGAGTCTTGGTCTGCGGTGCCAAAGAGTCAAACATCGCGACCAAGGCGACTGTCTCCCCGGCGGCTTGTAACTGTTTTGCCATCTCAAAGGCAATAACGCCACCAAAGGACTCACCTGCCAAGTAATAGGGACCGTGGGGTTGAAGCGTCCGAATTGCCTGCAAGTAACGCCTAGCAATGCCAGGAACGCTTAAAAAGTCTGCCTTTTGTGAATCGATCGTGCCAGTTTTGAGCAACTCGACTTCTTCCTGCAAATACACGCCGTAAACAGGTTGGTCAGCGTCAAGATGGTTAACTAATTCTCGATAGAGCAGTACGCCGTACAAGCAGAATAAGGGTGATTTAGTACCGCCCCGCCGAAGAGCGACTAAATCACTGCCACCGTCTTCAGCCTCATCGCTACGAAGAAGTTTGGCTAAAGTTTCAATCGTCGGTGCTTCGAGTGGAGCCGTGATGGGAAGACCTCTACCAAACTGAGTCTCAATCTGGGCGAGTATTTGTACTGCTTTAAGGGAATCACCACCCAACTCAAAGAAATTATTGTGGATGCCGATCGGTTTAATGCCCAGCACCGTTTCCCAAATTGTCGTCAATTGCTGCTCCCACTCGTCTCGTGGAGCAACGAACGCTTTGTACCCTGCAATGTTTTCCGGAGTCGGCAGTGGTAAAGCGCGTCGATCGACTTTCTGATTGATGTTGACTGGCATCGCATCCAGCACCACAAAGGCAGATGGCACCATGTAATCTGGTAATTTCTCTTGCAGTAGGCTACGGATATTCTCGATCGGCGGTTTCTGAGCCTGATCAAGCACCACGTAAGCGACCAGGCTTTTTTCGCTCTGCTCCACTGCACGCGCTCCCAACTCCCGCGCCACAACAACGCCTTCACGTACACCGGGTGCCTGACGCAATGTTGCTTCGATCTCGCCTAGCTCAATCCGAATGCCGCGCAGTTTAATCTGAAAATCAGCACGCCCCAGCATTTCTAGATTGCCATCCGTGTCGAAGCGTCCGATGTCGCCGGTGCGGTAAAAGCGATCGCCATCGATCGTGACAAATTTTTCCTGTGTGAGCGCTTCCCGCTGCCAGTATCCTTGCGTAACGCCAGCCCCACCAAGATAAATTTCACCGGGAATACCGATCGGCACCAGGTTTTGGTGTGAATCATAGAGGCGGATAGAAACATTTGTAAAGGGTTTGCCAACTCGACTTTTGATCGGTCGATCGTTGACCACAGGGTAGCTGCACCCCATACAGCTCACTTCACTACAGCCATAGATAACATAGACTTCTGCAGCCTGAAAGCTACGCTTCATCGTTTCCAGTAGCGCGGTCGGCACCATGTCACCGCCTGTAGAAACGTGTTTGAGCTGCTGGAATGATTGAAGATCCAGGTTGTTGTCCTGGATGTAGGTCAGAAGCTTTTGCAACAAACTGGGCGATGTGTGAATGACAGTTGCTTGTTGCAGCGTTTGCACCATGCGCTGAAAATCTAAAATATGCTCTCGCTCCAGGATCATGAGCTTGCCACCTGCCACTAAGGGTGACAATAGCTCAAACATGGTGATACTAAAGGTGAAGCGCGCGATCGCAGGCATGACATCGTGGCAGTCAAAACCAAAGCGCTCCTGTGCCGCCAAAATGTACTGCACCAGGTTGCCGTGGCTTGTCATGACACCCTTTGGCTTTCCTGTTGTACCAGAGGTGTAAACCAAATGAGACGTTTGCTCAAGGCGCACCTCAATTCTGGGATTGTGCGTAGGAAAGGGGTGTAGCAACGTCTGTTCTAGGTCAAGGCAAAGAACGTGGTCTGCGATCGCTGGTAAGCGCGGCAAAAGATGGGACTGCGTTAGCAAGACTTTGGGTTGAGTCTCTTCCAGAATCGCGGTCAGACGATCGATGGGATGGGTTGGATCAAGCGGTAGATAAACACCACCGGCTTTGAAAATACCCAGCAACGTCACTACAATCTCCAACGATGGCTCCACACAAACTGCCACTCGTACGTCGGCACTGACACCCTTTTGAGCCAGGTAATGAGCGACCTGGTTAGCGCGTTGGTTTAGCTCTGCGTAGGTGAGCTGCTGGTTATTGAATGTGAGCGCGATCGCCTCTGGTCGCTGAACAGCATGAGCCTCAATCAACTGATGGATTAGGGTTTGAGGATACGAAATGGTAGGGCTTTGCCATTCCACTAACAGTTGTTGTGTTTCTGCCTGTGTCAACAACGGCAGTGCCGCGATCGTGCAATTCCGATCGTGGACGATGCCTTGAAGCAGCACTTGTAAATGACCCGATAACCGCTGAATTGTCTCTGCATGAAAGAGGCTGGCGTTATACTGCCAAACGCCTGCGAGGCTGCCTTTTCGCTGGAGCAAGATCAGATGTAAATCAGGACCATCAGAAGCTACAGATGCTTGCAAGGGAAAGTCTGCCAGCCATTGTTCTTTACTGCCAAGGCACAAAAAATCTTCTGTAAACGTAACAGCGATTGGCAAGGAGGAGCGATCGTGGGACGGCTTCTTTAATTGGACTGGAGCTGCTGGCAGTGCTACCGCTTGAACAGCACTCAGTGCGGTTGAAATTTGTTTAATTAAGGCATGAAACTTTAATTCACTGTGAATCTGAGTGCAGGTTTCTGTCTTGCAAGTGCCACTGGTTGCATCGGTTGCAATGGTTAGCGCCAGGTCAATGGCTTCCTGCTGCGTGTAGCGATATAACAGGGCGTTAAAAGCTGCCAACAAAAGCGATCGTTCATCAATGCCGTCTTGCTGTGCTTGCGCCTGTAATGACTCTACCAGGCAATCTGACAGGGCAAACGCACAATGTTTGGGCTGGTAGGTAGTAGCAGGTGTCTTTAGAAAATCACTTGGCAAGGCGAAGGTGGATCGTTCTAAATTAGCCATTGATTCTAAGCCTGCCTTCTCTAGCAATGGTGCTAGTCGATTTTCTGTCGTTGAATCTGCTCTTACTGCCGTTGCTTTAGCGCTGCTAATTACATCTTTAGTAGAGGAAAGCGCGTCTTGATTAATGGCAACCACAGTGAAACTCCTACGTTTAGAGAGCAGATTGATTTAAGTTTGCTGTCATGAGCAACGTGCCTGCATAGTCAAGAGCAATAGCAAGTTGCTAACGATCGTGAAAAGAAAAATAGTTGGTATTGCTAGGAGCAAGCGCTCAAAACGAATCAAGAGTTTATAGGGCTTTTATCCATACAGGTTCAAAGCTGAAAAAGTCTGTAGCCGTTTAAGCCTCTAAATTAGGAAATAAGTTGGTTAAGAAATAAGTTAGCTAGGAAATAAGTTAGTTAGGAAATTAAATGAGTTCGATCGCCTTCAGAAAGAGCAGTTAGCATTTAAGGCTTTGCAGTGACTAACGTTCTGTGTTGACGCTTGTGTAATTAAAGAAAACCTGCCGTTAAGCTAATCGGCATTTGAATTTCCAAGCTGATTCCCCTACGGCAAGGGCTTCAGAGCGATCCTTGTGCAATTTAGATGCTTAACAGCTTACTTGCTTAGGAATGAGAATTCAATCACACCGAATTTTGTAGAACGTGTGAGGCGCTCGTCACGCATCAATTCCAGGCTTTGAGGCGTGACGCTAGGCTTTTCTTGTAGCTTGCTTCCCGTAGGGTATGCCGAAGGTTACACGGCATACCCTACGCATAATGACGGGTTGCTTAATCCACGATCCTTATCTGTGTCAATATCCTTAAGGAAGACCAAGCACAATTCATCTGAAACGTAACACGGCTCTATCTGCTGTAACCAGCATCTTTCCAAAAAATTTATTGAGAAAACACACACCACTGCCGACATGGCAGGGCTTACAGCATGAAAAACAGTGACGACGATTGATTTTGCAATGTCTTCACAGGTTTACCAGTAAGAACAAGGAGAAGATTGAATTTAAACTTTCTGTGAATTTTCGGATCAAGTCGTCCTACATTAAGGAAATCTTGTCCTGTAGATGTATCGGGATTAGCTTCAGGGTTCTTTTATTGTCGTTAGAGAAAAGATATTAACTCGTATCCTCATTCTTTTTCGACAGAACTTTTCTACATGGCGAATGAAACAATCAGGCTTTCAAATTTTCTTCCTTGACCTTAAATAAACCCTGAGATTAGTTCCTGAAGGTTGCCAGCGATGACCAGAGAAATCTTCACAAAGTCCTGCTTTTTGATGAAGTCTAAGTGGTTTCACTAGTCTTTCTATCCTTGCCTAAAATAGAGTGAACTTAATCTCGCTAAGAACTCATTGTGCGCTTTAAGGCTTGATTTATTTATTCGTTCCATTATTGGTACTAGAGGCAATAGGGTGAGTAGTACTTATTCAGTCAAAGGCGTTGACCATCTAGAATTTTATGTCGGTAATGCCAAGCAGTCGGCGATCGTTTACGCTCAGTGCTTTGGCTTTACAACGACTGCCTACCGAGGGTTAGAAACTGGCGATCGCAAAGTAACCTCTTATGTTTTGGAGCAGGGAGAGATTCGCTTTGTTTTGAGTTCAGCGTTAAGCCCAGAGTATCCCATAGCACAAAGCGTTTTGCAGCATGGAGACACCATCGCGATCATTGCTTTGCAAGTTTCAGACGTGGCTACTGCCTATCGGCAAGCTGTTGTTTGCGGTGCGATCGGCGCGATTCCACCAACAGAGCATGAAGACGAGCATGGTGTCTTACGCTATGCCGCTATTCGTTCGTTTGGTGATGTGCTAGTTAAGTTTGTCGATCGCAGCCATTACAGCGGTCACTTTGCACCTGGCTTTGCTGCACGCGCTGTTACACCTGTCAATGCCGCTGGGTTAAAACGCATTGATCATATTGTTGGCAATGTGGAATACGGCGCAATGGATCAATGGGTTAACTTTTTTGTGAAGACAATGGGCTTCGATGTGCGAATGCATTTTGATGATCAGGCAATCTCTACTGAATATTCAGCCTTGATGTCAAAAGTGCTAGAAAACGGTAGCAAAACTATTATTAATATCAACGAGCCAGCACCCGGTCGGCGTAAATCGCAGATTCAAGAATATTTAGATTTCCACTATGGACCGGGCATTCAACATCTTGGTTTGGCAACCGATGATATTGTCCAAACCGTCATCTATTTGAAACAGGCTGGTGTCGAATTTCTGCCGATTCCCAAGACGTATTATGACGGTTTAGAAGCTTGGGTGAGGGAGCTTGAGATTCCCGTTGAGCAGTTGGCAGCGCTAGGGATTCTCGTCGATCGCGATGAAGACGGTTATCTTCTGCAACTGTTTACAAAGCCACTGGGCGATCGACCCACGCTGTTTTTTGAAATTATTGAGCGCCACGGTTCACGAGGCTTTGGAGCCGGAAACTTTAAATCTCTGTTTGTGGCGCTGGAGCACGAACAGGCACTCCGAGGCAATCTCTAACGCAATAACGCTCGAATTTAAGAGTGTCCATTGCTGGTGCATTCAAGGACGATACCCCTTTGATTGGTAGTAATCATGCCCATACCTGAAAAACTTCAACAGCTTGACCAGACATTAATTGCACTGCTAGGCGAACGGCTTGCTCTGTTGGCAGCGTTAAAAACGCCCTCTACGCAAGAACAGCTCTCCAGCTACCAGGCACAACTGACGGCAATGGGTGTTCCAGAACATCTCTGGAGCAACATGATCACTGG
>JBGTJW010000161.1:0-6254 GCA_041744955.1 Stenomitos sp.
TCGAGTCAGATAATTTTCTTACTCTACTCCGTTCACAGAGTAAGCCATACTTCATCGACAGTGGCGTGTTTGAAGGTAAGGGAAAACCTTGGTACCAGCAGCTTGCCTGTACGTATGTCAACGATCAATGGGTTCGCGAACTCAAGCTAGTGAATCGACAACAATTCCAGGAGCGGCTCAAAACCTATTTCGATCGCTGTGATAAATTCAGCCCAGACTATGTCTTTGCACCGGATGTATTTGGTGAACCTTTAATTTCTTTGCACCTCGCACGCATTGCTTGGGAAGAATACTCATCTAAACCCAGAACCTACTGTCTGATTGGCGTTGTCCAGATAGGTGATGCTCTGTATAACTGGCAAAACTTCCCGCCCCCTCAGCTTAATACCGTTCCACCTCACTATTGTTTGCCTAAAAGTTTTTTAACGGCGTTGATTAGCGAATATCGCAACATTGGTTTTCAAAAGATTGCTTTGGGAGGTCTGCTCAAAGCCGAAACAACAATGCCGATGGGATTAAAGTTTGGCTTATCCAATAAACAGCTAGACGAACTTTTAGCTTGGAGCAGACCCGACTTTGTTCTAGGTGGACTCGCGTTAACGCGGTTAGAGGTTCTCAGGAAGCATCGGGTATGGGCAGACTCAACCAACTGGCTTTGGTGGGATGCCCGCTACGACTGGCAAAGATTTGGCGAACGGGATGCTTTACAAGAAGTGTTTACAACATCAAACAGCACAGACACTGGGGACTATCCCTACGAACTCGCGTAAAACTCGATGGCAGGCATCGACTGTGGTTCGAGTATTTTGAATGATTGGAGCACCTTTAGCCCCCATCTGTGTTACCCCTCGCTCCCGCCAAAATGAATCTTCCCGCTGCCAGTTAATTTCCCGCAACCTGGACAACCGCTTCAGCAGATCCTCGTCCGGTACACCTTCCGCGTACAGATCCCGCGCCACCAAACCCAAAGCCTGAATTACTACGGCTGTTACTGTCAGAGTCTCCTGTCTTTGGCGATCGCGCTCCTTTTTGTTGACCACCCTCCAAGGATCATCTGGTAGAATGCAGGCGGCAGCAGCCCAAAAAGTCGTAGCCCAATCACTTTGAGTTTCCAAGTCCTTCTTTGATCGCAAGTTAGGAAACATGTGCTGAGTAGCAGTCACCAAAGTTGAAAACGTCATCAGTTTAGGATTATGTTTACCTAACCCGTTCTCAACCATTTCCACGTTGTTCCGAAACTGTGGGACACGCTCTAGAAGATTTTTGGCAATCAGTACCAGTGGTGAACGTTGATCGAAGGTGTGAGCCAGGGACACGCTAGGGCGCTGTACCAGTAAGTTCTGATCCCGAAATGCTTGCCGTTCCTGCTCTAAAGGCAGTCCTGCATAGATTAAAGCTCCCAACTCCAACTGAGACAAAGCAGCGACTCTGATCGGGTCAGCTTCCATATTTTTGAGCGCCTGACGAATTCCGAAGCACCTGTGCTGTCCATCGGTCAGACGCAAGCTAACAGAGTGGTAGGGAAGAACGATGCTGCCATCCTTATATATTGGTCTTGGTTGAACATTGACACAGATGGCTGGGAAAAAGGTGCTGCCATCCTCATATGTCTCCACAATATATTGAGCGATCGCCTTTACCCTCACTGGGTTGGGCTTGCGTTGAGCAAAATCAGGCAGTTCTGGGTCATTCGGTACGTAGAGACAGCCAACGTCTAGTAGTCGGGCGACATCACCAAATAGCAAACTGGCAACGTAACTCTGATGATCACTCAGTAATCCCCGATGCACTGGCACTGCTTGGAGAAGGAGTTCCATAAGCGATTTTCTCCTGCGCGAGATAGTTTATTTAAGACTCGAACATCGAAGTGACAATTTATTTTTAACGCTCTAAAGACTTAACAAGACCGTCTCATTAAGGAAGCTTTAGCTAATACGTATTAGCTAAGAATCATTTTAACCCGAATCTACCGCTAATACGTATTAGCTGAGCAGAAGTACAAATGTCTCAATGGAGATTGCTGGAAAACGGCGGTAGGATTGACTCGAATGGACCTGTAAGCCGGGAATTAGCCAATGCCTACGAAAGGAAAGAAGAATCAGAAGGGAAAGCCAGAAAAATACGACGAAATGAAAGAACGCGTGAATTTTACCCTTACCCCTACTGGTATTGCCCGATTGGGAGATCTGGCAGCCCAAAGGCAACTTTCAAAATCAGAACTCATCGAACAAGTTGCTAGAGGTGAAATTCCTTTGGAACCGGACCCCTTAACAAGTGTGGAAAAAGAAACCGTAAAAAAGTACTTCAGCAGGTTATTGCCTATGCTTATGACGAATTAGCTGGGCAAGGTTTATTTTTCGGTCACAAAGCTATAGCCGATCGTAAGCTTGTCCTGCAACAACAAATTGAACAGTGGAAGGCATTGCTGGCAAAATTGGAAGTCTATGAGTAAATTCTTTTTAACCTATTTACGGTAGAAAGGCATGGCTCTTCTAAGCCACCTTCTAAATTGGAGTCTTGCGAAGACTAAAACTTTTACCCCCGTTCGAGTTTAGTATTTCCCTTACCTAATCCTTGCCCATCATTCGTAGACGACTAATAGAAGGGCATATCAGAAGCTTCCATATCCATCCTCCTTCGACTGGATTAGAAAAAGAAAAATGCGCTTATTGCTCAAACCATCCTAACGTCGCAGACCTCTTACCCAATTCTCTTTTTTAGGCACCAACGCATTACGTTAATAGTATTCCTGTTGACCAGTCTGCAATTGACAAAGAGGAGACCGCCGATAGCCCTCCCAAATTTGAGAATCCCATCCGTTTTCTCGACTTTGAAGCACAAAATCTAAGTATTGCTAAATTTGATCGCATAAAACGATACAAGCAGCTCCCCGTACTGATAGAGAAGAAAGAATGGCTTGATGGTCTACGTGCCTATATGAGCAAAATACTTCGATAACAATAAAAGTCCACCGATCTATATCGGCATTGAAGTACCCCCTTAAATCAAATGGCTCTTCACTAAAATGCCTTGGTAGGCTTCTGCATAGCCTTTTCTGTACCCAAAGCAATCTTAAGAAATACGAAGGATATTTGACTAGCAGTTGACTAGCAATGGAACTAGATAAGCTTGAAATACTTGAGGAGTATAGATTTCACGAGATAGCCTTCTTCCTTCACACGTATGGGTGCTCAAAGCATTCGAGTTCCAGCTCCAGACTTTGGTCAAAAGCAAAAACACTGAGCGCAGCCAGGAGTGGTAAGAGTGCAATCTAAGCAGCGTTGGGAAACGGTAGTAGTGTCAAGATAAAACGACAGAGCCTTGCATCCCTTGCTGCTTCCCACCTTTGTCCGGTTGAAGGTCCAACATCTCAAAACTCTGGAACAGACAATTCTCGTTTATTGCCTGCGTAGTGCTTGTAGATCATCTCTGCACTATTCCCAGCGAGTCGGGCGACATCTTTTGCTTCTAAACCATTTTCCAGCGCCAGCGTAATGAAGGTGTGGCGAGTTTGGTAGGGCTTCCGATATCGAACTGTGGGTAGTGTTTGCAAGATGCTCGACCAGGCTCGGTTGCGGAAGTTGTGGAAGTCGATGTACTTGCCTTCGGGACTGGGAAAGACTAACGCCTCCGGATCATGCCGTTCAGTTTGAATCGCTTTGAGTAGAGCCTGGAGCGATCGATTGGCTGGAAACTTACGCAACTCCTGAGTTTTTAAGCCCTGTCTGCAAATTAAACCACGCCCAGAAACGATGACAGATTGCTCAAACGTAAGCAAGCAAAAATCGTGACTGATGTGCTTCCACTGGAGCGCGATCGCCTCACTCGGTCTGCAACCCGTCTTGAATAAAAAACTGATAAACGGCGCGTAATGTTGGTAATAGCGGTTCTGCTCAAATGCCTGAATAATGGCATCCCGTTCCTCTGCGGTAAAAGGGTCAATTTCTTTTTCTCGATTGTTTGCACGGTTCTTCGGTAGTTTCACTTCTAACGCCATGCCATCAAAGGGGTTGTGGGGGATGATGCCAGACTTCATGGCCCAATAGCAGCAGGCAGAGACCTGAGTCAAAAAACGTTTGGCAGCATCAGGGCTACGGTTTGCCACGACCCAATCGCGAATAGCGATCGAGTCAGCCAACGCTTTCGTCGGCAGATGCTGCTCAATACACCGTCTCGTCGTGGCAAATTCTTTTATCAGCGTATTCGGCGACAGGCTAGGACGCTTGAACTCGGTATATTGCTCCCACAGTTCATCCAGTGCTGGTTGTGCGACTGGGATTGGGGTAATTGGGGTAATTGGGGTAGGGATTGGCTGGGGTTTGTATTTAGCCAGCGTCGGATCAAAATTGTTAGAGAGAATATCCAGTTCAATCTGCCGCGCCTTCATCTCTGCCAGTTTGCGGTTCGCAGGGGTATCCGAAAAGCCAGTAGAAAGATAGTGTCGTTTCCCACCAACGCTGAAAACGAGTTGTAAGCGCTCATTGGAGACCTTAATCTGAGCCGAGCCTTTACGAGCCTTATGTTTTGCGTCTTGGGCTTGCATCATGACGACATCGATTGGGGTAAACTCTTATGCTCTATAGTTTACCCCAAGTTTACCCCAATAAAAGGGACAAACAACTCAAAAAAGGTCAAAATTTAGCGATCGTCCGCACCTGCCAGTCGGAAAACGATACCCATCCGAAAACGCAAAAGCCCTGAAACTGCTTAGGTTTCAAGGCTTTGATTGCTACGAGCATGGAGGGATTCGAACCCCCGACCCTCAGGACCGGAACCTGATGCTCTATCCACTGAGCTACATACCCTCGTTATTTCGTGAGTATAGCACTGTTGTCAAGACTGCGAACTAAAGGCTTCATCTTCATCCTTTAGCGCCTTCTAAAGATATACGGCTGGGTCAACGGGATCACCATTTTGGCGCACTTCAAAGTGAAGGTGGGGACCAGTTGAAAGTCCCGTAGAGCCGACGGCAGCGATCGCCTGTCCGCGTTGCACGGTTTGCCCTTCTGCAACATAGAGTTCGCTGCTATGTGCATATAGGGTTGTGATGCTACCACCGTGATCGATGATGACCGTGTTGCCATAGCCACCGTACCAGCCCGCAAAGATAACAGTGCCGATGTCTGCCGCATTGATGACTGTGCCATAGTCTGCACCAAAGTCAATGCCAGCATGAAAGCGCTGATAGCCAAGAATCGGATGCACTCGCCAGCCGAAGCCGCTGGTTATTTCGCCGAGGCACGGTATCACCATTCGTCCTGTACCGCGAAAGGCAATGCCACCTGCGTTAACTCGCTGTTGAATGAGTTGTCCAATGTTGCGAGAATCCTGGACTAATTGAGTTTCGGCAGCTTCCAGGGCACGACGATCGTTCCGTAAGCGTTCAATCATCGTTTGCTGTGAACCTGCCTGCGCCTCAAACGACGCTTTTTGGGCAAGCAGTTGCTGGTTAAGTATGGCAATCTGGTTTTTTTGTTGTTCTACCCGGTTGCGCTGCTGATTGATGCGATCGGTGTCTTGCTTGAAGCGACTCAATAGCTGCTGATCCGCTTTGTAAAGACGTTTCAGTTGATGGCGACGATCGAGAAAATCGTTCAAATTTTGACTTTGGAGGAGTACAGCCCACCCGCGATCGGTTTGCTGGCGCTGGAGAAACCGCAGTCGGGCGACCGTCGAAAACTGCTTTTGGTGATAAAGCTGTTCTGCCTTTACCAGGGAGACTTCGAGCGATCGCAATTGTTTGGTAGATGTTTGTAGTTGCGTTTCACTAGCTTTAACCTGGCTGGCTGTCGCTTTAATGCCCTGACGCAAGCCTTGAAGGTTTCCCTGAGCCGCCTTTTCTAAGTTTTTGAGGCGTTCTTGCTCTTTAGCTAGCTGCGATCGCTGTTTGTCAAGCTGCTGCTGCTGTTGCTGTAAGTCCTTAACGGAGGGATCTTGAGCGATCGCAGGCGACGCAACGATGATGATCCCAGCTAAAAAAAGCAGACACAACAGACCCAAAAGAGGTTGGTGCAGCCGCTCTAGCGTTGTTGTCAGCTTTTTAATTGGTTGCGAAAAGCGAAGCGCCATGCCCTCAAACCAGCAGAGTTAGTCAAACAAGACACCATTATGACCACAATGGCGACTCCGGCAAGGGAATATTGCGAAAAGATCGACGCGATCGCAGCTTGCAGCCATGTTTCCGATCCTGTTACCGAGAATCCTGTCGCTGAGAAAGCGACCTGGGCGATCGGGTAAGAAAGCGATAAGTTCTT
>JBGTJW010000162.1:0-4895 GCA_041744955.1 Stenomitos sp.
GCCAACAGTACACCCGCTAAGTTCTTTGAAAATTGCAGCATTACAGATAGAAACGCAAGAGACGAGTTCAGAACAACGACAATAGCTGCTCAGTTATAGCCTGGATCGATCGGGTGAGTCATCTATCCACCTGTCTACCGAGAGCTAGCACTGAAAGAAGCAGAAATATAGCCGTAGCCATGTTGGTTAGGACGGGGTGCAGGGGTAGAACCCCTAGCTGGGGCGAAGCCCCCAAACCCCCTTTGATCCCAATGTCCTAACTCTGTGGCGATAGCTATAACTATGCAGATTTCCAAGTTTTTCCAGCCTTTAGGAATCTGGAAACGCCTTAAATCAGTAGCATTCACCCATCAATTCCACGGAGTCGATTGCTGCAGTCAAGTATTAGAGAGAATGACTTCAAAGGAATTAATTGGTTCCCATCAGCAATGCCCTTCCTCAGACTGATGCTTGCAGTCTGTTTATCCTGCAAAGATGGTCAAAAATAATTAGCAAGGGCAATGGGATGAAGGCGAAAGATGTTGTTACGCTGCTCAAAGAGACGGTGGCAGAATGGAGCGAAGATAAAGTGCCACTCTGGGCAGCCGCATTGGCGTACTACACGATCTTTTCGCTCGCTCCACTGTTGCTGATTGCGATCGCGATCGCTGGTGTGGTCTTTGGTGAAGAGGCTGCTAGAGGCGAAATTGTTGGACAGATTCGAGGTCTGGTGGGGCAGGACGGGGCAGAAGCGATTCAAGGGATGATCCAAAACGTGAATCGCCCTGGTTCGGGTGGCACCCTTGCGACGATCGTTGGGGTGGTAACGCTACTGTTTGGAGCCTCTGGTGTCTTCGGTCAGTTGCAGGATGCACTGAATACGATTTGGGGTGTCAAACCAAAGCCGGGTCAAGGCATTGCAACTTTTATTCAGACTCGCTTTCTGTCCTTTGCGATGGTTTTGGTGATTGGCTTTTTGCTACTGGTGTCGTTAGTCTTATCGGCAGCTTTAGCGGCGATCACCACCTTTTTTAGCCATTTTCTACCAGCCTTTGTTGTGTTGGGTCAGCTTCTAAACTTCGTGGTTTCGTTTGGCTTCATCACGCTCCTGTTTGCTGCCATTTACAAGTTTTTGCCTGATGTCAATGTTGCCTGGAAAGATCTCTGGATCGGCGCTGCCACTACGTCTCTCT
The DNA here is from genome assembly GCA_041744955.1 of Stenomitos sp. Taxonomy (GTDB): domain Bacteria; phylum Cyanobacteriota; class Cyanobacteriia; order Leptolyngbyales; family Leptolyngbyaceae; genus Stenomitos. Next base: position 1,173 of record JBGTJW010000162.1, read on the forward strand.
TGTTTAACATTGGTAAGTTTTTGATTGGGCTGTATTTAGGCAATAGTGGTGCAACCTCAGCCTATGGAGCCGCTGGTTCACTCGTTATCCTTTTGTTGTGGGTCTTCTATTCAGCACAGATTATTTTGTTTGGTGCTGAATTTACTCAGGTTTTCGCCAAGCATCATGGCTCAGAGATCACACCCAGCGACCATGCGGTATGGATTGCACCCAGGGCTGAAGGTACAGCAGCGATGGAAACTGAAGCTGAACGTACGCAACCGAAACAATCCACTGCAACATCGCGGAAACGCCGTAACCATCTTGCAGCGTGGGCTGGCTCTGCTGTGATGCTCATTGGGGCTGTGCGTCGATCGGCGCAGCAACCACGCCAGCGCAAACGCCGCTAATATCGTTTGCATCACTGGATTGTGCTTAGTGTTTCAGCAACCAACCCAAAGCGCGCCCAGAACACTTCAGCCGCATCCCAGGCTGTCGCGTGTGGCAACGCCCGTTGACGGATTGACACCTTCAGCACGCTGGCAGAGTTGCAGAATATCGTAGCGATCGATGATGGCATCAGTAAAATCGGCTCCAGTCACCTCTGCTTCATTAAAGATGCTGCGGCTCAGCGTTGCGCCCACCAAAATGGCATTCGTGAGCTTTGCTTTGTAGAAGGTGACGCGATCGCCCAACGCATTTTCTAAATTTACGCCGGTTAGGTCAGCGCCCAAAAGATTGCCTTTCGTCAAAATTGCACCTTTCATATTTGCGCCTGCAAAGTTGGCATTACGCATCTCTGCGGCTACAAAAACGCCTCCCACTAGATCAGTGTTAGCAAAGTCACGATTTTCCAAGTTAGTGTTACTGTAGTTAATCGTTTTTGCCTGAGCAAAGGCAGGCATAGCGCCCAATAGCACCCACAACCACGCCAGCACGATCGCCAGCAAGACAACAAAAAATCGTCTCATAAACTTGATCGAACGCTCTTGCATAGAGAAACCTGGCAGATTAGAAGACCACTACTCCTATCTAACAACAAGATGCAGTGGCGATCAGTGCCCTCAAGGTTCTCTAACCACTTTCTCTAACCACAGAGAGACCCGGACATCACGTTACTTTGCTGGGAAAGCCCAATCATCGCCAAGGCGAATAGTCAAATCGGAGTCTAAATCACCCGTTGAATCAGCAGCAACTCGACCCGCATTCAGCAGTTTTTGCACCATGTCTGCACTGCTCAAGTCGCCTTGTTGGGCAATGATTTGGGTTTGCTTCTGTTTGTCAGACCAGTCAGAGGTGATATAGACGTTAGAAAAGCCCTGACTCGACAGATAAGCGCGCAGTTCATTAGCAGCATCTGGCTGACTAGAGGCATTTTGGATGGCAATTTTGAGGTCTTGGGTGCGTAGTTGATTTGTCGCTACATCCATTGCCTCTACGTCAAAATACTGCCGCAAGACCCGATCGCGCGCCTCAGGGTTCATAAGCCAATAGCTGGCAACAAACTCGTCAGGATTGCTGAATCGCCCCGGCAACATCACCATTTTAAAGTTGCTTTGACTCAGCTTGCGTCCCGCACTGGTAAGCGCAATCATCTCCTCCAGGCTCAGATTGGTATCAATGTACGTTTGCATTGCCGAAACCAACCCAGGCAACCGGGGCAGCACCAGGGGGTTGGTCAGGCGTTTAAGCAACGCTTTGAGCAGAGTTTGCTGACGCTGAACACGCCCAATATCACCGTAGGCATCCTGCCGAAAACGAGCAAACTGCTCAGCTTGATCGCCGTTGAGCGTTTGTAAGCCAGGAGCGAGATCGATCTTCAGCTTCTGGGTTTGGTCAACGTAGGACATTTGCTCCGGCACATAGACCTCAACGCCGCCCAGCAAATCAACGAGTTCTCGAAATGCCGCTGTATCGACTCGTACATACCGATCGATGGGTATGCCATTCAAAATGCCACTGACTGTTCGGGCGGCTAACTCAGAGCCTCCTCTCACATTGGCATCATTGACTTTAGTGACCCCAACGGTAGGGATGCTGACTTGAGTATCACGTGGAATCGACAGCAGCTTAACTGAGTCATCACTAGGGTCAACTCGTAGCAGCAGCATCGTATCACTGCGTCCATTAAAAAGTTCTTTTGAGCCTTCCTTTGCCTCAGGGACACGATCGACCCCCATGACCAGGATGTTAACTGGGCGACCAACCTGATACTGAAAGCCAGACTGCCAAAGCTTACCGTTGGGTTGCTCCCCTTCTGTACTGGACGCGACACCCGTTGGCAAGGGCACCATCATTGCCACTGTCATACCGATCGCAGTGGAGACTGCCGCTGCCGCAACCAGGGCTAACCGTTTCAACAGCCATCTTGCAGGCGGCTTGCTTTGAGCTGGTGAGCTGGCGATCGCTGGCTGTGTAGGAACAGTAGCGCCTAAGTGACTATGAGGCTGACTGGCTTGATCCGACTGTTGAATATGCGTGCCTCTTTCCGTTTTTGTCACTACAAGCGATCCTTCTTATTGAACTTGGGTGGCAAAGCCTACCCGTCTAAAAACTACCCAACCCAGCTTGTTGAGCATTATAGCCTGAGCCTGCACGATGCCTAGTCCATAGGAGGACAGAATTCTGCCTGCCTTGATCGGGCAGCACGGAGGCGCTTCTGGATGCTCTTGTGTGCGAACAAATGATTTTGAACGTTGTTTTATAGCGATCGCCGCAGAGCTTAGGACGTTGGGAGCAAAGGGGGTGTGGGGGCGAAGCCTGACCCCATTAATCTCAGCATCTTAATTTTTGTGGCTTCTTGTCTGCTGCAAGTAGGGGTGACGCTAAAACCACTTTCTCTAGTAAGCGAAATTCCTTGCATAAGGATTTCCTGATCACACAGGTAAGTCGTGAAGAAAGTTAGAGACGCTTAAGCCTCCGCTACATTCTGACAACCTGCTGGTGCATCTACAGCCACAGCAGCCCTTACAAACAATCGATCAACCCTACATAAAACGGTTTGAGGAAGCTGTGAAGAACCGTAATTGGCTCAATCTTTCGGAGTACGCTTTGCTAGTTGGTGCAGGCATTGGCTCACTCGCCTCTGTTGCCTCGCAGCAGCTTTTGTTTACAGCAGCGCCTGTATCGGCGTTGTTGCTGGTTAATTTAGTGAACCGTCGGCGGCTAGAAGAAGCGACGCTGAACCATACAGACACCTCTATAAGGCAGCTAGATCAGAAACTTTCTGAGGATCTGAATGCGCTGCGGCAACAGATTCAAGTCTTGCCCAACTTCTTGGATCTGGCTAGCTTGAGAAAATCCGTCCTACACGAAACGGCAGCAGGAACCGCTGGATTAGCTCAGGATCTGACTCAAATTAAACGCGAACTAGCAAAACCAGAATGGCGCTTGCTTGCTCAAGAGGTGCAGCAGTTACAGGCTGACTATACTAATCTAGCCGACTCTGTGAACCAGGTAACGGCATACTTAGGTCGTTTATGCACGATCGATCGCGCCGATGATTTAGACTCAGCGCTGACCCAGGTGAAAGCTGAACTGTCTCAACTGCGGGGCAACCTGCAAACGCTGGGCGAAGAGCAGCGCAACACCAATCCTCGCGTCATGCAGGATCAAATTAACCATATCAATCGTCGTTTGAACAATTTGCCAACCCCGTTTGATGCCACCGCCCTCAAACAAGATGTTGATTCGCTGGTGAAGATGCTGGGTGAGGTCGTGTCGCGGCGTGAGATGGCACGTTTG
>JBGTJW010000163.1:0-26894 GCA_041744955.1 Stenomitos sp.
TCGGTTCAATTGCTTGATAAAGATAGCCCAGCAACACTGCAAAACTGAGGGGGAGGGTTTCCATTTAGCTGCTCTCGTGCACACACCTCCATCCTCTCCTTACTCGTTCCTGCTGTCAAAATTTGAATTTAGAATTGCTGACCGCGCTTGGTTGCCAGAAATGCAGCAATATGAATTGCTGTGGTACTCTTCCCCACACCACCCTTAAAACTTGCAACTGTAACGATCATGTAGTGACTTTTAGCTTTCACATGCCATCGTGATTCTATATTGCTTCGGCTTGTGGAGAACTAATCTTTCTCTCCCTTTCACTTAAGTGATTGGCGCTTCTTGCTCGTAGGGCTAAGGTGGTGGGATAAAGTTCGTAGACTGGTTGAGTGTGAAGGAGATCGGAAGACGTCAGCCGAGTACCCATTACACCTGCTTCTAAAATGTGCGCTGTATCATCAGGTTCAGGAGACCCTTATGGCAGACATAAAACAAGCCAGTAACGTGGGCGACTTGCATGACCTGAATCGCTTCGTACAAGCACAGGAAAACGATTACGAACAGGCACTCTCCGAGGTCAGGCAGGGACGGAAACGCTCTCACTGGATGTGGTACATCTTTCCTCAGTTCGATGGTCTAGGGTTCAGCCAGACCTCCAAGCGATATGCAATCAAGAGCGTCGCGGAAGCTAATGCCTACTTGAGTCATCCTGTGCTCGGACCACGGTTAATTGAGTGCGTCGAGGCGACTCTCAGTGTGGAGGGGCGATCCGCGCACGAGATTTTCGGTATCCCAGACGATGTGAAGTTGAAATCCTGCGCAACTCTGTTCGCGTACGTATCACCTGGAGGCTCGGTATTCGATCGGTTACTCGACAAGTTCTTCCAAGGAGAGCGTGACAACAAGACACTCCGTCTGCTAAGTGTTTCAGGCAAAGACACGTAATACTTCAGATGTGGCTCCGAGTAACCTTTGGGGACAAACAAGCACAATAGTTACGCCTTCAGATGCAGTAAACAGTCCGGAACTCCTGTTGATAGTGCAAAAGGTGTGCCAGTTGGGATTGTAAAACAAACGGTGGGATACCGTTGGCGAACCCTGACTAGGATCACATCGGCTATTCTGAAGAGCAATTCCCTTAGTCTTGCGAGGTGAGTTGCCATGTCTCTGGCGTTTGAACCCATTCCGCTAGTGCCTCGAGAAACAGTGCGAGTCGCGAAAGCCGCTTTCCCAAAAGGCAATCCTTACTTAACGTTGAGAGATGAACTAGGACCGATTTTTGCCGATGCAGATTTTGCCACCCTGTTTTCCAGGACAGGGCAACCCGCTGTTCCACCTTGGCGATTGGCACTGATCACCCTCATGCAATTCCGCGAAAACCTGTCTGACCGACAAGCCGCTGATGCTGTGCGTTCTCGGCTTGACTGGAAATATTTATTAGGCTTGGAATTAACGGATGCGGGGTTCGATTTTAGTGTTTTGAGTGAGTTTCGCCAACGCTTGCTTGCGGGGCAGTCAGAGCACTTATTACTGGATCGGTTAGTGGAACATTGCCGTGTGGTCGGCATCGTCAAAGCCCGAGGGAAACAGCGTACTGATGCCACCCGGGTATTGGCCTCCATTCGAGTGTTGAACCGCTTAGAGCTTGTTGCAGAAACATTTCGAGCCGTTCTGAATGAACTGGCAACACTCGTACCTGAATGGACAAAGGAGGTGGCTCTAGACTCTTGGTACAAACGCTATGGTCGTCGTATCGAAGATACTCGCTTACCTGAAAGCACCGTCGAGAGAGACGCTTATGCTCAAACAGTAGGAGACGATCTTTATTATCTTTTGGAGTGCCTGCAGGAGTCCAAGCTTCCCATCCAATGGCAACGGCTCTCTAGCATCATTGCCTTGCAATTAGTCTGGCAGAGACACTATGAAGTCATTACCGAAGCTGCTACTGGATTGAAGCAGGTGCGCTTTAAGCCAAAGCGAGCATTAGCCAAGGCAGCCGAGGGCATTGAATCTCCCTATGACATCGAAGCACGCTATCGCAGCCGCTATGAAGTGAGTTGGACCGGGTACATGGTGCATTTAAGTGAAACGTGTGATGATGACGCTTGCCATGTGATTACTCAGGTGATGACTACGCCTGCAACCGTCCATGAAGTGCATAGTACTCAAAAAATTCACCAAGCATTGCTCGACAAGGGCTTGATACCGAGTGAGCATTTTGTCGATTCGGCTTATGTCGATGCCCATCTACTGGTGGCAGCACAAGCACAAGGTATCACCCTGGTTGGACCCACCCGCCCCAATGTGACCTGGCAAACTCAAACAGAAGCAGCCTTCGACTTCACTCAGTTCACCGTCGATTGGGAGCACCAAAGGGTGGTTTGTCCCCAGGGCAAACAGTCGATTTCCTGGTCTCCGTTGATGGATCGCAATAACCGTCCTGTTTTCAAAGTCAATTTTTCCAGGTCAGACTGTACAGATTGTCCGGTTCGGTCTCGGTGTACCCGCGCTAAACTTCCTGCGGCACGAAGTTTGCTGCTCATGCCACAGCCACAGTATGAGGCACTCAATCAGGCACGAGCGATTCATGCTAGTCCCCAGGGTCAGCAACGATACAAGCGACGGGCAGGGATTGAAGGCACGTTGTCCCAAGGAGTGCGAGCGTTTGGTCTCCGCCATAGTCGGTATCGAGGATTAGCGAAGACGCATTTGCAAAATATCGCCATTGCAGCGGCGATCAATCTCGAACGCTTGGTCAATTGGCTCCATGAAGTGCCGAGAGCAAAGACTCGAGTAACGCGCTTCGCGGCTCTAGCCGCAGACTGAAGCTGTCAATTTCCGCATTATTTTGCACTGGATTTTTCGCGTTCTTTTGCACCCGCTGCGGCTGCGGCTGTGAGGTACCGAAACACGGTCCGCTCGCTGGTGCCTAATGACTTGGCAATTTCTGGAACTGTCAACCCGAGATCGCGCAGTTCTGTGGCTCTTTGAGGTTTCGCTTTGGTTGACCCTCGCTGTCGTCCCGGGTACACCCCACGTGCTCGGGCAACCTTGATGCCGGCTGCTTGCCGCTCTCGACGGTATTCAAGTTCAATCTCCGCCAGTCCAAACATCACACTGGCAAGCATGCTACCGATCGCTCCATTGAGGTCAATTTGTTGCGTCACCGATACGACTCGAACATCCCGCTCACACCAGTTTGCCAGGGTATTGATGCCATCCTTCAAGCGGCGAGAGAGGCGGTCTAGCTTCCACACCACAACCGTCTTGATGGAGCCTTCAAAAATAGCCGTCTGCAACTGGTCAAATGCCGGTCGCTTCAACGTTTTACCAGATTCCTTATCCTCAAACCACTGCACGGATGCTAGATCGTGCCCGTGGCGCATTAGCCATTGCTCAATTTCGGCTTTCTGGCTATCAGTTTTCTGGGTGCGAGAAGAAACCCGAAGATAACACGCGATCAAGGGGGCCATGGTGCGGCGGGAAGAAGATGACAAATAGAGTACACCCTTTTTGGCGGTATTTTTCCTCTCAGTCAACCCTTGAAATGACTGGTCATGCAACCGACGCATTGGCATGAACCCTATTTGTCAGGGTGAGCAGCGGGAAATTGACTCAAAGTGCAAATAGCGTTGAAAAGAATCAGTGCAGAAGCATTAGTGCAGAAGCATGCGGAAATTTACAGCTAAAGCGGAGGCATGTGATCTCAATCGGAGTTCGCCAACGGTATCCGGTCGTTTGTTTGACAGTTGGATCCGCTGCTTCAAAATAGGGCTTTCAGGTTCGTCGGGGCTGGAAGAGAAGCGACGAGGCTACAGAGTAGTTTCTCCGCAATGGACGATCGCGCCCATGAAGTTAGCTTTATCAACTGCGATCGCACAATTATCAGGAGTTGCTGATAATTATGATACTAAGAAGGTTGATGGCAATTCCGCATCGTCCTCTAACCTGCGTGGCACCTATGAACTTAAGGCGATCGTACAATCGATGCATCATTCCCTTCGTTGGGCTGTTGCTGCTGATTAGCTGCACAACACAAACTGATAAGCCCTCTCCTCAGGCTCAATATCCTGGATTTGAAGTTAAGTTTTTGGTGGGTAGCGCCCTATCCGATGTGTGTCAGCAGACTGCCGAAAAATTCAACCAGCAGCGCCCCAAACTGGATGATGGCAAGGAGTTTTTCTTGTCTTGCAAGGCAGAAGGCAGCGGCGATGTTGTTGCTGATGTGCTTGCTAAGGCACAGCAATTTAAGTCAGGTACGCTTCCAGCAGATGCGCCAGATTTTCCGACCTTAGTTTCCGTGGATGGCGAAATTTACCAAAGTCAGTTGATTTATCAAATGAATCAACTGTTTCCGGGGCAAAACTACATTCCCGACATTACCGATTCGCCGCTGGTTGCTAATAGTCCCATGGTATTGATGGCGCAAGCGGATATCGCCAAAGGGCTGCAAAAAGTAGATGATCCGTTTAAAGTGCTGGGAACTGCTAAAACTCACAAAGATATTGATCCTGCGAGTCCGGCGATCACAATTCATTACGTTCAAACGGCTCCTACCCGCTCTAACTCTGGGTTACAAACCCTGGTGGCGCAGTTTGCTTCCGTTTCGGGTAAGCGCCCAGAGCAGTTGACAGTCGAGGATGTCATCCGCTACCAGCCGCAAGTGCAACAGATTCAAAGTAAAGTCACCCGCTACGGTGTCTCTACAGGTTCCCTTGCAAAGGCAATGGTAAAAAATGGCTCGTTTTGGGCATCAGTCGGTTCGGTCTATGAATCTTCCGTGATTGAAGCCAACTCCACACTGCAACCGGGTCAACAGCGCTATCAGGCGGTTTATCCCAAATCCACTTTTACGTCTAATATGCGGGTAATTTTGCCCAAGGCTCCTTGGGTTAGCGGTGATGAAAAAGCCGCCGCAGAAAAGGTGATTAGCTATCTGCAAACGCCAGAAGCTCAGGAAATTGTCACCAGTTTAGGGTTGCGACCCGGAAAACCCGGAGTCGCTCTCAGCCCTAAATTTACCGCCGAGTTTGGCGTGAATTCGCAAGCGCGGTATGACTCCTACCGTCCGCCTAAGCCGGAAGTAGTAAACGCCATGCTGAAATCTTGGCAGCTTACTGCCAAGAAACCGTCGCTGGTGGTGGTAGTGGTCGATTCCTCCGGTTCTATGGGCGGTAATAAACTTCCCGCCGTCCAAAGCACCTTGCAAACCTACGTCAACAGCCTGGGACCGAAAGACAAAATTGCGCTGATTGATTTTGATTCGGAAGTTCGCCCGCCTGTGATGGCTGATGGCACCCCAGAAGGACGCGATCGCGGCATTCAGTTTATCAGTAGCCTCAATGCCGATGGTGGCACCCGACTTTATGATGCAGCGCTTGCGGGTCGCAATTGGCTCCAGCAAAATCTTCGCAAAGATGCGATCAACGCCGTGTTGGTGTTGACCGATGGCGAAGATACCGGCTCTTCCATCAGCCTGAATGGACTCAGCGCCGAACTGCAAAAAAGCGGCTTCAACAGCGATCAACGCATCGCCTTATTCACAGTTGGCTATGGCAAAGAAGGGGAGTTTGACCCCAACGCTTTGAAAAAGATTGCCGATTTAAACGGTGGCTATTACTCTAAAGGCGAACCGGAAACGATCGCGAAGCTGATGGCAGATCTACAGGTGGAGTTTTAAAAGTGCGAAATACGAGGTGCGAAGTTTTGATATGAAACTGGCAAATCCTTTGTTTTATCCTGTGTCTGTGTTGGCGGGTGCCGTGGTGTTGGTAGCCGGGGTGCGGCTGGCAAATCTGCCGTCTTGGGTGGTGCTGCCAATGGCGGCGGCAGTGGCAACGGGCGGTGCCATGGCGCAAAAAAACTCCGAGCCAGTGCCCATTTTAGAAAATCCAGCGTTGGATCAAGAGTTAACATCGGCACGGTTGCAAGCGACCAATCTGGCAGCTAAAGCAAACAGTTTGCGGCAGGAAGCAAGCCGATTGTTGACTGAGGCAACTCAGATGGATCTGTTGGTGATGGTGCAGTCTGCCTGCGATCGCGCTGTGGAGCTTCCTGCCAAAATTGATCAGTTAACCCGGCGAATGCACGGAGCAGATTCTCTATTAGCCGTTGAAGACTTACAGCAGCAGCTAAGTGAGGTCACCACTCGCATTCCTGCTAGCTCTGGCGTTGCCCGTGACCAACTCAACCGCCTTGCCGATAGCTTGTGCCACAACATTCAACTGGCACGCCAAGGCGAAGATGCCCGCCAAGCCCAAGTGCTGAGCCTCTCCACCCTAATTCTTGATTCGGCTGGAGTGCTGCAAGGAATGCAAAACCAAATCCGTACCGCTAACTTGACCGATGCGAGGCAGGCTGAAGAACTGCGATCGCTCAGCAACGAATTCAGTCTCTTTCAAGAACACATCGGGCTAATGGTGAGCAAGTAGGGCAACCAGATTTAAGGATTTTTAGTCATGAAAAAGAAGGATCAACTGACTCGGCGATCGTTGCTCTCCGGTGCCATCATTCTTACAGCCCTAGCGTTAGCTTATGCGCCCATTCCAGGTTTGAGACAAGCGATCGTCGTGGTCAGCGGCACGGAGCTTCAAGAACCGCTGCAAGCGATGGAAGCAAAATTTAAGCAGAGCTATCCCAATATTGACCTGACGCTTAAGTTTCAAGGATCGCAAGAACTGGTTAACAAATATCTGAACGACCAGAATGACTTTAAGCCGACGGTGCTGATTCCTGCCAACGGACAACTGCTGAAGGAATTAGAAACCCGCTGGAAAACCCAAAACAACAGCGACCCGTTTCATGAAGCACCTCGTCCCGTTGCAAAAACGATGCTCGTAGCGATCGCCTGGGCAGAACGTGGCAAAGCCTTGTTTCCCGATGGACGCTTCCGTTGGGATCGACTGGAGCAGGCGATGCAAAGCGGCTCTTGGGACAAAATCGGCGGACAAAAAGACTGGGGTAGCTTTGATTTCGTCATGACCGACCCCACCCGCTCCAACAGCGGACAACTCACCCTTAGCCTATGGCTGCAATCTAACCTGGGTGGAACTCTTACGCCGAACGGATTAAATTCCGCGAATGCTCAATCCTTAGTGAGTCTAGTCAAGCGATCGGTGTATCAACCGCCTCGCTCTACGGATGTGTTGCTGCAAGAATTCATTACCCGTGGACCTAACGATGCCGATGTCGCAACCGTTTATGAAAGCATCGCCCTCTACCGCTGGCAGCAATCGGCAACCACTCAGGGCAAGCCCTATCAGATTTACTACTCGAATCCCACAATGGAAACCACTTCTACCGCTGCGATCGTTCAGCGCGACGTGGATAGCGGCAAAGCCAATGCCGCCAAGCAATTTCTCGACTTCCTCACCCAGCCAGAGCAGCAAGCTATTTTTGTACAGCATGGCTTTCGACCCGTCAATGCAGCCGTCGATCTTCAATCCGTGCCTAACAGCCCTTGGCGACAAAATATCCCTGGCAGCGAAGCGAAGCCTACAACTCAAATCATTCCCTTACCTGATGCACCAGTGATTGAAGAAATTCAGCGCTTATGGGAGCGATCAAATTAAGCGTGAATTCAAAGGTCATGTTCTAGGGACTGTTTTAAAACCTTGTGGAAACGTTTGCTAGGCTCGCCTTTGTATAGCAGATGAGAAATTTTGGTCGCTAAGGACAACTGTCCCATTTTGGGTGACTGGAAAGGCGACAGTAAGCAAGCCAAATCAACGTAGAATCAAGGTTTCTCAGCACTAACTGTCCCAGATACAGTCAATAGTGGGACAGTTCGACCCTTTAAGTGTCTAATCAAGGCAATCACCAAAAGCTTTACTCTGTAAGAGTTTCAGCCTTAGCGACCATTTTTTCTCCATTGCTAAACAAAGGCGCTGATGCCGCCATTTTCTTGGTGCGGCAGATCGCCTTCTTATCGCGAATCGGTTCCACTTTAATGGTCGATCCAGCGGCGGGATGGTTGGGATTTTGCCCCTTCGGCAACGGCAAAGCGATCGCGTTTCCGCCTCATTAACTTTCCAGTCTTTTAACCAAAAGACTTAATGAGCTGAAAGTCACCCGTCAAGACTACCCGCTCACCTTGCCCCACGCAAACTCTCTCTCAGCAAACCTTCCAGCCCTTCTTCCGACTCATTAACTTCTCGACAGAAGTTAGTGAGTTAATGGGTGAGGCAAGCCACTCAAAGCTACCTGTCATTGCCGCCGGTGCCTTTTTACGGCTCAAACCAGTGAGATAGAATCTAGCGAAAATCTAGCCAAGTAGGGGTAAAATCAGAGCAATCGACTGCTCTTAACCGCTGCTGCGATGTCTCAACTACTTTCAGTCCGTGCGCCCAAATTTGACCGCTACGAGTTCGTCACGCTCTCCTGGAATGACCAAACCCTGAAAGGCAAGGTCGTGAAGCGTTGGCTTGATTTAGACGAGTCACTCTGGCTTTATCAGCTTGCAGGCGTTGATAGCGATCACCTCTTCCCGGAAGCGGCACTTGAAGTGAGCGTACAGTCACAGTCGCGAAACGGGTAACTGGCCATGCCCAAAGGAATGGTTCAGAAGTGTCGGTCGTGTGCCAAACTCTCAGCCAATGAGGCGATCGCGCTGCATGGGTCGGAGGGCACTGGCTGCTGGGTGCAAGCCATCTGCCCCAAACGACGCTACTACTATCGCAACCGCGATTTGCTCAACAAAAAGCGCCGTAAGGGTGCAGCCAACGATCCGATCGAACTCTTGCCTCCCACCGCTCCGGCTGCAATCCTCCATCTCTATCGCGAACGGGTAGACGCACCACTGCACGCGGTTGGAGCCGAACTGTGGGTTGGGCAGAAACGCACGCAGGAAATCGTGGCGATGCATTGCTTAGGGCTAACGCCTGGGCAAATCACTACGCATTTGCAAGCGGTATTGCAGCGATTGAGTGAGGAGTGCGAGCGCCCGTTGGATAAGTTTGCTGCCCAGGTGGAATTACACCCCAGTCAATGCCCGATCGCTCCCTGTCCCTTACACAAACCGCAGCCCTCAATCCAACCAGAGGTAAAGCAATACGGGGTTGTTTGCATAACCCCCCGAAAAGGTATATTCCACTTTGAGACGGCTAAGTCTTATTGTGATTCTCAGCAAGCTAATAGCCGTCAAAACGCCCTTATGTCGAGACTTCCGGCAATTTGCTACCCCCTCACCTGTCTGCACGGTGCTCACTGCGTCAGTGTTCTTTCCACCCAGGATAGTCTCAGAAAGCATACCTTTCGAGACATAGCGATCAGCGTGTCTCAATTGATGTCTCAAATTGCCTTTCTCACAAAGCCTTAGACCTTATGAAACGCTGGAATACCTGATATAACGGTTCTCGACGATGCAGCGTTTGCTTGAGGCAGAGACAAGTACTGAGGAACTTCTTAAGATAAGACTCGTCTGTCTCGTCGTGGAATATACCTTTTCGAGGGGTCATGCAAAAAACCCCTATTACGTTGGCTCTTTTGGCGACTGAAGCGCGCTTTCCCAGGTGTGAGGCTCATCCTGCGTGCCGATGCCGGGTTTTCCTTGCCGGAAATCTTGCAAGTGTGTGAACGTTCCACGGTCGGCTATGCCATTGGGTTTACCCGCAATGCCGTGACCGCACGCAAGATGGCTGACTTGTTGGAGCGTGCCCGGTTGCAGTTTGTCCAAACGCAACAGAAGGCGCGGTTGTTTGATGATGTGTACTATGCGGCTGCCAGTTGGGATGCGCCGCGTCGCCTAGTGATGAAGGCAGAATGGTTGCCCAAAGGACCGAATCCTCGCTTGGTGTTGACGAACCTGGAGTTGCCGCCGCAAGCCCTCTACGACACCTTCTATGTCCAACGTGGCAGTGACAGCGAGCATCGCATCAAGGAACTGAAACTGGGGCTGCAAGCCGACCGCCTGAGTTGTCATACCTTCATCGCCAACCAGTTTCGGCTGTTGTTGGCACAAGCGGCTTACATCCTGATGCTCACCATGCGACAAGCCGCAAGCGGTACCCAGTTTGCCACCGCCCAGGTCGAACGCCTCCGTGCCCTGCTGATCAAAGGAGCCGCTCGAGTGCGGGTCTCCACACGTCGGGTGCTGGTGGAGTTAGCGGCTTACTGTCCCTTTGCCAAGGAACTGCAGCAGATTGCTCAACAATTGTGCACCTCCGCCGGACTGGCTGCGAGCTGATTTTTGAGCTGTCATAGGAGACGTGTGTCTTTTTGCCTTCAAGGAACCCAGTTTGACCTCTTCTGGCGTGCCTTTGTACCCCTTGAGTGTGGTTCCTCAGCTTTCGCTGTTGCCCTACCAAATAGGGTTAGTCTGCCTGCCTGTATCACGGCTCATGAATAATGCAGGCTAACCGAGGCGACAGTCTCACGAGTTTAGGGCGTTGTAGCCGACTGTGAAGGGGTGGTTTAGTCCAATTTTAGTCCTGCTGGCTTTTGAGACAGTAAATCTCGAAATGAGACTTCTTCTGAGCTGAGGATCTACAACTGTAGTATTTTGGACTGCACCCGCTTCAAAAGCTCGTACTACAGGCATAAGCTTGCAGGATTCAAGACCGCAAAAGCCCGGTCTCGCCGTGGCACTTCTGCCGACCCCGCAACTAAGCAAGCCTTACAAGATGATGAGTAGAAGTGATCAATCACGCTCTGCCCCAACGCGCTTGCCGCCGCCCTTGTTCATCCATGCGACAAAACGGTTCACGCTATTTCATGCTTGATCGCTAAGAGCTTGATTCCGCAAGCGTTTAACGCCTATCGTGATACCAAATTACACGAATGGGTCTCCGACCCGTTCTCAAGCATGATAATGTGCTGATCAAACAGGCTGTCGTGGAGTTTCAAGTTCGTCAAGGGTAGGGTGGTTAGCAGCAACAAGGCACCAGTGCGATCGCACTAGGTTGCGTCAGCGTCATTTAACTGGAAGCTTGCAGGATTGCTTGGACGGTTGCCACCACATTGGGCAGTAACGTTTGGGCAACATTCCGATACTGTTTTCGCGGAATTAACCCACCAAGGCAATGCAATAATCGCACGCGCTCCGATTGCACAACTTCAGGATTCAATTGCGATAGAGGGAAGTTGTAATGGTAAGGCAACTCGATTACTTCCGTTTGCGTAATCTGAATGGCTCGGATGAGTGCTAACTGATCCTGCTGCTTAAACCGTAACCACTCCTGCTTCCAAGTCGAAAACAGCTTGAGAGCAGCGGCAGAGGTCTCCCAAAGCATCATGCCGCCATTGTACTGCGGCAAGGTGCCAGCGAAAAACTGCAAGGTGTAATCTTTCTCTGCCTGAGCAACGTGATTACATTGTCCGATTGTGGGTGTTCGATCCACCACAAGTCCCACTTTTGCTTGCGTCAGGTAGTCCCATATTGGAGCAATCGATTGCAAGGGTAAGATGTCAGCGTCGAGATAGAGGGTTTGTTCGTAGTGGGTAAAGGCGGGCAAGCTGGTTTTGACTAGCCGTGACTCTAACCCGTCGGGTCGTCGCCACTCATGCGGAATCTCAAGCAGTTTGACGGTCAGGTTAAATGGTTCTAGCTTCAGTTTATGTAGATCGTTGAAGTCAGTGAGTAGAGTGATCGGCAGATCGGGTTCTAACTGCCGCAGGGCAATGGCGCTAATCAAAGCCGCCTCAAGGTAGCGCCGATCGCTCACGGCGCAATAAAGCACACCTCTAGTCGGCTGTCTTTTTGCCGTGATAACTGGGTTGGGAGCAGACAAACTGTCAACAGAGAAGGAGAAGGGCACAGCCTTGGGAAACGCTGGACCCTCAAGCGCCTCCGGAGGCTTAAATGATGCTATCGGTTCAACCTTGTGGAGCCAATTTGCTTGCTGTAGCCGATCAAGAAACTGGTGAACAAGGAACCGTTCTTCGCCTAAAAGGGGTGTGAAGAGCGGCACCTCTTGCAGGAGGGGGTGTAGTGTCTTGGAAGCCAACGGCTTCTCTACACAAGGGGGCACTTTTTCTAGAATGTCAGACTCTGGCAGCGTACTGGGTGTAATGCTACAACCGATCCGCCACGCCAGTTGATCAGCGATCAAGTCGTAGTCCAAGGTGGCATCTGTCTGTTGCTGCTCGGTCAAAAGCTCCAGCCACAGCAGTTGAATGACTTTTCGAGCGTGGTCTTCCAGGGTACGTGGCGTGGCGACCATGAGCAAGGCTCGCGCCATATTTGCTTCTTGCCAGGTAATAGAAAGGGTCTCTTGACGCTGGTGGTGCTGAAGGGTGAAGGTCGCATCGGCTTGCTGAATGAGGGTAAAGGCGGGTTGCCAAAGTTCCCAGTTCTGTTGCAACAGAAACAAGTGCGATCGCGTGAGTTTGGCTCCCTGACACACCTGGGCGATGTCTTGCAGGCGGCGGAAGATTTGGCGGCGATTGTGAACACGCTCGGGGTAGGTGGCGCCACGGCTGATTTGCGTGGTAGACCAGCGGTGGTAGCACACGAAGCTGTCGGGAACGTGCAGGAAGTGGAGTCCCAGGAGTGCCGCTAGGGTGAAGTATTCCCGCTCCATGTAAACGGTGGTGTCAGGGTGCCATGCCTGTAGCTGGTGCAGCCGGAGGGCAGCTCTGCGCCGGAGCAAGTAAGCGTGGGGTGGTCGCCAGTTGTCGAGTAAGGTTTGCAGGCTGAAGTCGTCGTAGGCGCGATCAGCAAAGCGCAGTTGGGCGATCAGTTGGCGGTCTTGCCAGAAGCACCAGTCCCAGTCGCCATAGGCAATGTCGGTTTCAGGTTGTTGGACGAGGGCGATCACTTGCCGGGTGATTTTGTCGGGGGCAAGGTCGTCATCGGCATCGAGCCACTGGATGTAGTCGCCTTGCGCATGGGTGAAACCGAGGTTACGGGCGTGGTTAGCTCCGTGTTGGGGACAGTGCAGGAGTTGGAGGGGACGGGTTGTAGCGTCGGCAAGGGCTTGGGCGATCGCGACCGTGTCGTCAGTGGAACCGTTATCCACCAGGATGATTTCGAGGTTGGGATAGGTTTGGTTAAGGACGCTTTGCAGGCAGAAGCGGAGCCTGGGGGCAGCATTGTAGGCAGGAATGATGATGGAAACGAGGGGTTCGAGTGCAGCAGGTGCCAGCGGTTGCAGGGGCGGTGAGGGGAGTGCCTGAACGCTGAGTTTGGGGCGGAGGGTAAAGGTGGGGCTGACTTTCAGGTGGTAGTGTTGGTCGAGTCCGCGTCGTTGCAGAGCGTTGCTGATGGCGCGGTGGGCAGAGTGAATGACTTCGAGTTTGTCGTTGGTGATGTTAGCGGCGTGGCGGCGGTAGAAATAGAGCGGTTGGGGCAGATGGTAAACGTCGGTGACTTCAGAGAGCTTGAGGCACAGGTCGTAGTCTTCGGACGTGGTGAAGGTGGGATCGATGCCACCCACTTGCTCGTAGGCAGTGCGCCGCAGCAGGCGGAAATGGAGGGTCATGAAATCGACAAGCAAATGGTCTTTATTGTAGGGAATCCGACAGAGCCTGCCTAAGCCTTGGTCTTGACCGTGTTCGTCAATGAGAATGTGGTTAGTGTAGACCAGTCCCACGTTAGGGTGAGTATCGAGGATGGCAGCGGTGGCAGCGATCGCGGTCGGGGCTAACAGGTCGTCGCTGTCGATCCAACCCAGGTAGGTGCCTGTGGTCGCGGCGATCGCCCCTTTTAAGGAAGCGGCAAGCCCTTGATGAGTCGCTGCAATGACGCGAATACGAGAGTCGCGTTGGGCGTACTGGTGGGCGATGGCGAGGGTGAGATCGGTGGAGCCGTCGTCCCAGATGAGTAGCTCGAAGTGGGGATGAGTTTGTGCGAGAATGCTGTCAAGAGTGAACGGGAGATAGTGGGCGCGGTTGTAGGTGGTGGTGATGAGGGAGATAGGAGTGGGCACAGGAAGAGAAGTGGAGTGCTGGTCTGCATTTAGGATGCCCAGTAAGTAAGGTGTGCGATCGAGAGACGATCGTGGTTTACCTGACCACCTGCCCTGTCTTTAGACTTTGCCATCAGCCAATGCCGCGTTCTCCAGCGCTAGCGATTGCTTAAAAGTGAATTTACGCGCCATTGCCCGAACCGTCTTCGGCAGCAACAGTCAGCCACTCGACAACAAAAACGGGCTCAAGCAGTTTGGCAGCGGCGGTTTTGAGAACATCAATTGTGCGACGAGGCGGATTTTGTGCGTCACCTGCGGTACATTCACTACAACCCATTCAGGCATGGCTTGGTAGTGCGCCGAAGGATTGGGTTGCGTCCAGTTTTCGGTAGTCCTATTTAGGAAAGGACGTAGAAAAAAGAGTCAGAGACAATGGAGAAGTGTGAACGCTAATCCTATTGCCTCATGATAAAACCTCTGTTGCAATGCCCAAGCTGTGGCTCGAACGATATCAACAAAAATGGTACAACTCGTCACGGCAACCAGAATTACAAATGCCGTGACTGTGGACGGCAGTTTGTCGAAAATCCGAAGTGGAAGCGGATCTCGGATGAGACCAAAGCCACCATCAAGCGAATGCTACTCGAAAAGATTCCCCTAGCTGGCATCGCTCGTAGTCTGCAACTGAGCGAAAGTTGGCTACAACAATACGTTAACGACTACTATGCCACAGTGCCACAGCAGGTCGAAGTGTTGGCCAAACCCCAGCAGCGATTGAGTGTACAGATGGATGAGTTGTGGTCCTTTGTAAAGGGCAAAGGCAATCAACAGTGGGTTTGGTTAGCCATTGATACCCAAACCAGAGAAATTGTCGGTTGTTACATTGGTGATCGCTCAGGTGAATCTGCCCACAAGCTTTGGCAGTCATTGCCAGCAGTCTATCGGCAGTGTGCAGTGTGCTACACCGATTTCTGGGTATCCTATTCGGTAGCATTGCCGAGCAAACGACATCTGGCAGTTGGCAAAGAGAGTGGATTGACTAGCTACATTGAACGATTCAACAATACATTGCGACAAAGAGTATCTCGATTAGTGCGAAAGACCTTATCGTTCTCCAAGAAGTTGGACAATCATGTTAGGGCAATTTGGAACTTTATCCATCACTACAACGAACAGAAGCAGACACGGATAGCATCTTGTCAGCGTATTTCCTCTGTCCTTTCCTAAATGGCACTACCCAGTTTTCATCGGTTTGTGCGGGAGGACCTTTATCCCATTGATTGAGGGGCAGAGGGGACAGGTTGGCGCTGGCAGGGCGTGGGAGATCGCGCTTAGTATATCAATTGCCAAATATCAATTGCCAAACCTGAAATAATCTACCTGAACTAAAGCAGGTACAGACACAACTTTTTGATCATTTCCATCAGCATCATAACCCGTAATTAAAACGAATCCAGGATTTTGAACGCGATAGCGATTGCCACGCTTTAAGGGAAAGGCACCTAATAAATAACTAGCGTTAATAGCAGGATCAAAAGCATCATTCTCAATCAGGAAACGTTCTGCAAACTCCCAAATGTCACCCATTGCCTTAGCACTGACTTGCCGACGACGTGATCCAAAAAAGACTGTTTGCCGCGCTTCTGGGTAAAGTTGAGGGGAGGGAGACAAGAGATAGCGCTGAATTGGTAAACCATACTCACTAATTTCTTCGGTAACGTCACCCTCCAGCCCCCAGAAAAACTCAGTAACTTCTCCATCTTCAAACAAGGTATACCCAATCGAGCCAGTAGTATCGCTTATGCTCAGGTCAATTACAGGCTGCCCTAATGCTTTAGAAAGTTGAGCTTCAGTAGGTGCTGGCGATATTGCTACACGATCGGGTTCTATGATTTCGTCATGAACCATTATTGACCAGGGATGTCCAACAAGCTGAAACGCAAATCTAAAATAACCTGACACTTTAATTTCGGAACCAAGTACATCACGTCGTACTTCGAGTGCCCTGTTTGCAAGTACATTTGTGAGCATCTTTAGTGAAGTCTTAACCAACACGACCCTATCATTGCGGTAAATTGTCTCGATTCCCCTTCTTTCAGACCACGGGCGTGTAAACTGCTTTGCCGCATCAGACTGTTGCTGTTGATCCACGCTACTTCCTTCTACTTGTGATGTGACTAGTTGTGATGGGAAAATAGTACACCCTATACAAAGGAGGAACACTATAATTGTTCTCCGGATATCTGTTTTCATTCCATACCCACTATAATTTGTCATTCCATTTTCATCTTATAGCTGTAGCCACAGAGCTTAGAGGATGTTTTAAAGGTTTTGCGGGGTCAAATTTTATGCCAAGCGCCTAACCATAATCCGAATTATAGCAAGGTAGATTAACGTCTCCGATGTTTCCGACAAGCATTCATAGTCTCTCACTCAAAGCTGACGATGTTTCGTTCAAGACCATCTTTGGCGGCACATTGCGTCATCGTCGCTTTGATAATCAAGCGGTTGAATTATTACTCATGTGCGGCACTCAATCGTATGAACCAATTGGGTAAGCCCGCTACTTACAAAGTAGAAAACTAATGCCTGACGGGAGAAGAAAGGAGCCTTCTCAAATTATTTATGCAACAAAGCCGCCCCTCGGTCTAAATAGAGAGCCTGTTCTACCAGTAGAAAGTTTTGCTTCAGGATAACGTCCATTCAGAGCCAGAACTGGATTAAGGAGTCTGAAATTACTTAACTTCAAGTAGTTAGCGGTTCGTGGATTAAGTGGTACACCTGTCTTTTCATCGGTAAGAAGAACACTATGCTTCACAATAACTCCGTTAACTGTTGCTAGCAAAACTAACCTGCGGCTAATAATTGGAGTTCCTGGTGTAAGATCAGTAGTAGTTATAAAATTTAAAATAGGAAGCAGTCGTTCTGAACGAGAAACGCCTTGCTGCGCTCTGGCAACCGAAGAATTGTGTCCTAAATAGCTAATGTATCCAAGAATTTGTTTGTCGCTAATATCAATTGAACTTTTTTGAGCTTTTATCTCAAAAAGTTCACTTGCGTTGTATGTTATGGTTTTTAAAACTCCATTAATTAGTTGCTTATCCTCAATAGCACCTATTATATCTGGAACAAAGTTAATTCCTTCTCTAGTTGCCGTTAAACGTGTTGCAGGGGTTTTGTTTAATATTAAACCCAAGTTGGATGCTGCAAAAGTCTCAAAAACTTCGCCAGCCCGCTTATTGTAAGCGCTTACATTTAAGGGGTTACCTGCACTATCTAAATCTAGCTCTTCAGCTTGAACAAAAGTATCAAAACGAGGCTTTGTTACTTGGAAGACAAATGGATTACTTGCAATAGTAGTGGAACCCGAAGCAACTTCCCATGTTGAGTCATAATTGTTATCTGGAATCTGAGCAATCACGTTACTCAAAATACCTACAGCCGTGCTATTGGCAATCTGGTTATTCTGAGTGAACCAAATATTTTCAAAGAATCCAAGTTGATCATTAAAAACTACTTCCGCATTCTGATTAAGTTGAGTGTAGGCATAGGTGCTACCTGAAGTAAGCATGGCATTAGTGAACCACACATCACTTAAATCCTCTTGAAGACTTGATATCTGTCTAAGCGTATGAAGAGTTCTTTGTTGAAATCTCAACAGACTCAAGCGCTCATCAGATGTATCAAAATCTATTAGAAAGTCTTCTAATTCCTCGACTCCTTTCTGAAAGTTTTGAGTTTGCCACAGCGTATTAAGAAATAGTTGTGGCTCTTCAGCGCCCGCCGCAGATGTTTGCGGATCGAGAGCCGCATAAGCTCCTCCTATTCCAACCAGTGCGTCCAAGAATGTTGGATCATGCTTCTGAGTCTCCAACCCTGCCCCTTGTAACAGTGCTGCCGCATCAAGTAAATTATCAGCAAACTCCAGTCCCTTGATTCGTTCTGCCGCCGTCTCCATCCCAACAAAGAACGCATTTAGTCCTCTCTGCGACTGCTTCACCTGCTGCGTATCGCCTCGCCACAGCCGATCCAAAAAGCCCTGCACAGCGGCATCTGTCGCAGTGGGATTCACCCTTGGGTTCGTCTGCACAAACTCTACCCCAAACTCCATCAACTCCCGTAAGAACGTCGCACCCTGCACATCTGCCTTCAAGCTCGTGATATTACTCGCCGCCTGCACAAGGTTGTTGAGAAACTGAATCGCCCTGACTGGATCTTCCACCCCCTCCAGCAGTCGTCCCAACGCCGCCACACTCTCTTCTAGCGTTTGGGCAATGTCACCACTGCCTTTAAACGCCCCAGTGATAGCATTGGGAATCTGCAACCGCCACAACGCGTCCAGAAAGTCAAAATCCTGCTCTCCGGCTGGCACTGTTGCCTCTGGGTTGGGGTTCAACCACGCATAGGTCTTCGCCAACGCCATGACTGCCGCCGTCAACGCCTCTTGTTTCGCTATATCCGTTACCCCTAGCGTTGCCTCCGTCACCACTTCCAGCAGCGTCGCCTGAAACACCTGCACCCGCACCGACAGCGGATCACTCACCAATGACTGTGCCAGCCACGCTCCCCCCGACAGCACAAACCCTGGTCTGATCCCTGCTGTCAACCCCTCCGGATCATAGGCAGATGCAAACAGTCCCTCGATTGCCGGACGCATACGGTCGATCAACCCCTGATCATTTGTAAAATCCTGATCCACCTGGATAAGCATATCCAACCGCTGACCGAGCGTGCGGAGAATGTCTTCCCGATGGCTGAGTGCTGCTTTCTTAGTCGCAGTAGAACGGTCATTACTGATCAAGTTTACTGCCTGATCAACCAGGCGTGTGATGCTCTCAGTGTAGGTATACTCATAGCCACTGCCTGTGTAACCGGTGTTTGCTGGTGAGTTTGGCGAATCAAAGCCTACTCCCTCATTTGTGGCAAAGCTGCTCCCATTCCAGGAACCCCAACCACCGCTGCCCACATAGCCCCATGTCGAGATATTGGTGACACTCGGCACACCCCCCAGTGTGGGATCACTTTGATTCATGCTGGGCAACATGTCGTCATCCAACACCTGTCGGGCACTGGGAATGAAGAACTGGAACCGACTCCGTTGGCTGTTACCCGCGCGATCAGTGCTGGTCAACACCAGGTGATAAGGTATCTCTTCAGTGAGCGTCGCGGCATCCAGCACCTGGTTAAACGCCTGGTCAGTCACTGCCAGCGCGTGGGTTGACCCCACTGAAACACCATTTATCGTCTCAAGCTGATAAGCAACCTCCACACCTGCTGAGGCTTCCACCACTGTTCCTTGCAGAGGGGTGTTCCGCTCCCAGGCAATCCCATCCATTAAGTTGGGTAGAGTCGTCACCGGAGCTGTCCGGTCGAGTGTTAAACTCACCACTTGCTCTGCGATCTGGTTGGTATCAGCCTGCACTCGGAGGCGCAACGTATACGCCCCATCCGCCAAGTCACCGCCCGCTAGTGCCACCAGTATCTCCTCATCCAGCACAAACGTCCCATCGGGTTGCAGCAAGTCCGAGAGATCCTGGAAGACTGCATCCGTAGCCGTGTCAAAGGTTGCCAGCAATGCCGTGATGACACCAGGCGCGGACGCGACACCCGCAATACCAGGTATATACGTCCAGCCATCAGACGCACCACTTCCTGTGTCCTGCATCAGTTGCGCCAGCAACACAGGTGCTTCACCCCCACCATCATTGGTAGCAGAGACATTCACCAGGAACGGTGCCAGCGTCGTCGTGTTTCCCGCCACATCGGTCATCGTCACGGTCAACATTTGATCGTCACCGCTGCTGCTACCCGTGAGATCCAGACGGTAGTTAAACAAGCCATTGGTTGCTACGGGCACCGTCACTGCTGGACTTGTGCCCAATTGGTATTGCAGCGACACCACGGCAGACGTGGTGCCATTCACCTGTCCCAGGAGCCGTGTGCCCGTTGTCAGCGTCATACCATTGGCTAAGGCAGTGGCTGTCGTGCTGCCAGTCGCCAGGACGTTCAACTGTGTTGTCGTCGGTGCCACCGTGTCGATCGTGGTCAGCAGGGTGGCTGTTTGACTGTCGCCGATCGCATTGTGCGCCACCACACTCAGACTTTGCTCACCCTCTTGCAGCGCTGTCGTCAGAGCGATGCTCCAAGCACCTGTAGTGGCATCCGCCGTAGTTTCGCCCAATAATTGCTGCGCTCGGAACAGGCGCACCGTTGCCCCTGCTTCCGTTGTACCCACGACCGTCGGGGTGGCATTATTGGTAATGTTATCGCTAGCGCTCTGTCCACTGTCCGTCAACGCCGTAAGCCTCAGCCCTTGCGGTGTCGAGGGTACCAGCGTCGTGATCGTTACGTCAGTAGCAGTCGTCGCCGGACTGGTATTGCCTGCCGCATCACTCGCCGTCGCAGTCAGACTATGGGTGCCGTTGCGGAGTTGGCTCGTCGTCACCCGCCAACTCCCCGTCGCATTCGCCACCGCTTCCCCAATCAACGTGGTGCCTGCAAACAGTTGGACTTGAGCACCTGCCTCGGCAGTGCCCGTGATCGCCACCGCATACATACCAGCAGGAACCAAACTCAGATTGCTCGGTGCCGTCGGTGCCTGGGTATCCACCACCAGACTCAGCACAGTCGAAGCCGCACTCACATTACCAGCGACATCCGTAGCGATCGCCGTCACCTGATAAGTACCATCTGTGAGCGGACTCAACGTCGCCTGCCAGGAGCCGTTGCTGTCAGTCACTCCTTGCCCCAGCAAGACATTGCCTGCCCCGTAGACTTTCACCACCGCCCCCACTTCCGCCTGTCCCGTGACCGTGGGAGTCGTGACATTCGTCGTATTGCCCGTGCCTGTAGTCAAGTACAGGTCACTCGGAGCACTCGTCGTGGTATCCAGCGTGAAGGTCAGATCTGTTGTCGTGACAAGGACATCATCTGTCCCTGTAGCGCGAAGATGCAGCACATACACCCCATCGGTAAGCGGTAGACCGCCATTAATTGCCTGGAGTTGTGTCGGCGAGAGTGTCACACTGCCCGCCTGAAGTGGCACGGCAACGTCCGTGTAGTTGGCGACGAGTGTGTTGTTGAAGCCCGCTCGGAGATGTCCTAGAGTCCGCTCCGTGCCAATCTGAGCCGTGATTGTGGGGTCCGCAGTGCGCCCATCTGTATTCGTACCACTGCTCGCGGTATCGTTAGCAAGACCGACTGTAACCGTGGGTGGAGCCGCATCGAAGCTAAGACCAAGCGTGTAATTGGCACTCGCACTGCTAGTAGCAGGCAAGACGCGCAGGTAGTAATTACCTGCCGTTAAAGCGAGTTGGATAAGTTCGGCAGTCGTACCACTATTGCTGGATGCCTGTAGACTATTGCCATTGCTATCCAGGAGTTGCAGATCGGCATCGCCAGTAAGCCCTTTGAGTGCAAGCACAAAGTTGGGTGCCGCTACGGGTAACGTGAACCGATAATAATCATTCGTATCGCTGCCGTTCACAGCGCCCCTGTAAGTCGCCTGTCCGGTGAACGTGCCGATGTCAAATGCAGTAGCAGTGGTATTCCCTGCCGTATCAGCAACACCAGGGGCACTATAGTGGACAAACGAGGCAGCAATTTGCCAGTTCAAGTCACTGATCGGCGCAAAGTTCACACCGGCGCCTGACAGCAGCGTGGTGCCGTTCATTAACCAGACCACATTTTCACCTGTGCTGTAACGCCGCCACAGAATGTCGGTCTGCCCATCGCTATTAAAATCTCCCGTCCCACTGATGCGCCAGTTCGGATCGCCCACAGTTTGCAAAGCCACAGCGGTACTGAAGGTAGTGCCGTTCATCAGCCAAACCACATTTTCACCCGTGCCATCGTAACGCCGCCACAGAATGTCGGTCTGACCATCGTGGTTGAAATCCCCAGTACCATTAATTTGCCAGTTCGGATCGCTCACGGGGCGCAGTAGATCAATGTCTGTACTGAAGGTGGTGCCGTTCATCAGCCAAACCACATTCTGACCCGTGCTGTAATTGCGCCATAGCAAATCGGTCTGCCCATCGCTATTAAAATCCCCCGTCCCACTGAGATGCCAGTTGACATCGCCTACAGGTTGCAGAAATACCTCGGAGAGGGAGGTGGTGCCGTTCATCAGCCAGATTACATTCTGACCCGTACTGTAGTTGCGCCACAGCAAATCGGTCTGCCCATCCCCAGAGAAATCGGCTGACTCTTCCAGTCGCCAGTTCAGGTCTGCGATGGTCCTGATGTCAGTGCTGGACACCCGCGTCGTGCCGTTCATCGTCCAAGCAGTGTTTTGCCCCGTGCTGTAGTTGCGCCACAGAATGTCCGTCTGCACATTACTGCTGGCTTGGGGCGCGAACGTATACTGAGCGCTG
The DNA here is from genome assembly GCA_041744955.1 of Stenomitos sp. GTDB lineage: Bacteria > Cyanobacteriota > Cyanobacteriia > Leptolyngbyales > Leptolyngbyaceae > Stenomitos. Next base: position 22,208 of record JBGTJW010000163.1, read on the forward strand.
GTCGTGCCGCTGGCAGCAAAGACCCGCACGTAGTAAACCCCGGCACTCAGATCTGTCAGATTCACAATCTCCGCTGTCGTGCCCGTGTTAGTCGATGCTTGCAGCACCGTACCAGCATCATTGAGCAATTGCAGGTCAGCATTACCGTTCAAGCCCGTTAATGACAGGTTCACACTGCTGCGTCCACTTAAGGTGAAGCGGTAGTAGTCCTCCGGGTTCGCCGTGCTGACGGTATTCTCGAAGGGTTGACTGGTAGCACCGATGGCGATGACTTGGGCAGTAGCGAGGGTGTTGCCTGGGTCTGACATAACAAGCTTGGCGTAATGGCACCCGTCGAGCTTAAGTATTTAGACTCAAATTTGCCTAGAGCGAGCCTAGCTTTTCATCGTAAAATTACGTGTTGATTTATACTCAAACGACCCAAGAGCGCTTACGGAGAGCCTTGATAAAGTTTTGCTGTTGTATGTCTAATGCAGCTTGTAAGCCCATGTTTTAACGCCTTTCTCTGTGCAAACAAAAACACTTCATTGCTGGCACATAAAGCCGCTTCAATCACTATGTATTAATGCTGATACTGCTGAAGTGAGTCTCCTCAGTCGGCGCTATGCCATCCTGTTAATCGTTTTGGCTGCTGCTACGGTGCGAGTGTTATTCGCTTTACCGCGCTTGCATCGTAGTAGACTGAGTGATCCTACGGTGCCATCTGCATGGCATTGAAGTTATCGCCATCGTTACCGACCCCATGCAATACCAACTTTTGGCTCAAAGTTGGTAAAAAGGCAGTGATAGCTTACGCTGGGCTAAGATTTTTAGCCGTACTACAACCTGGAAGCCAACTATCGAAAGTTGGTAAAAGGCTGAAAAGCGTAGACAATAGCAACAGTCTGCCAACCGTTAGCAGGAACATTGCCCGTGTCATCCCCCCTCTTTCCTGACCTTGAACGCTATGAGGCGTTTCTCACAACGCTCAAGTCACATATCCGTAACGCGCAAGTGAGAGCAGCGTTAGCGGTGAACAATGAACTCATGCTGCTCTACTGGAAGATTGGCAAGGAAATCCTGACCCGTCAGCAGCAGGAAGCCTGGGGTAGCAAAGTGATCGAGCGTCTAGCCAAGGATCTCAAGCATGAGTTTCCTGACATGGCTGGCTTCTCGACCCGCAACCTGAAGTATATGAAGGCATTCGCTGAAGCCTACCCTGATGAGGTAATTGGGCAACGCAGCGTTGCCCAATTACCGTGGCGACATAACATTGCCCTGCTAGAGAAGCTCAATGACCCGCAGCAACGGCTTTGGTATGCTCAACAAGCCCTAGAACATGGCTGGAGCCGCGACATTCTGGTCATGCAAATTGAAAGCGCCTTGTACCAACGCCAGGGTGGTGCGATTACCAATTTTGAACAAACGCTACCCAAGTCACAATCCGACCTGGCACGCCAACTCCTGAAAGACCCCTATCATTTTGACTTCCTCACGTTAGGGAAAGAGGCACAGGAACGCGATTTAGAACGGGGCTTGGTTGACCATATTCGTCACTTCTTACTGGAACTGGGCACAGGTTTCTCGTTTGTCGGTGAGGGTGTAATCAGCACCAATAATCGGGAAGAACAGCGCAAGCTGATTCGCTATAACCACCTGATCACCACCTGCTTGATTTTCTATAACGTGGTTGAGATCAGTCGCATTCTGCAAGAACTCACGATCGAAGACTACCCACTGGAAGCCGATGCCATCGCCACTCTCAGTCCTTACTGGACTCAGCACGTCAACCGCTTAAACCCTATTTTCATAGGAGTATCTTCGCTATCTTTATCCCTATTTCTGATGTTACATCATTAGTTTAACCAAAACCACGATTTGATTTGCCCCAACTTCTAGAAGTGCCGCTGGATTTGACTTTTACGATATGGGCTGTTTTCACAATAATGCTTCCTTCCTTCTCGATTTGACAGGTCATCCGGTGGGTTCCTTTAAATGCTGTACTTGTCCACATGATGGTGCCACTATCAATATTTTCCCAGTGAAGCTGCTGTACTTCACTCGCTTCATCGCCCTCGTTATCAATAATCCATCGCACGTTGTAAGGAAGTAGAACATCTGTTGATACAACTGAAAACTTGAGCGCAACTCCTTTTGGTAAAGCAGAAGCTCCGCTCAGATACTGTTTATAGGTTGGACCATTCTCACCATTAGCAAGGTCACATCGAATGGTGACACTGTATCCTGCTACGCTTGCTGCTGCAAAGTCTGAAACTGTAGAGCTTTCTTTTTCTGCCCAAAAACTATGATTGAAAACCCAATCCCAAGCAAATCTTGCTTTTTCCCTTGTGCAACCAGATTCGTCAAATAATATATTTAATTTATTGATGGCAGTATCAAGGTTATCCCGAAGTCGAATAACCTGGTTCAATACTTCAGTTTTACCTGTAAGTTCTTGTGTACTGTCAACTGGGTTGTACACCTGGCAGGAAATTTTTAGTTGATCTCGCAATGCCACCATGGTGTTGTATAAGGCAATATCATCACGATCTCCATCAGCCCTATAAACTCCTGAATTGGCTACTAATGCTGATATAACCATACCACCAGGTAAGCTCCAGGAGGTGCGTGAACGACAAAACCATTTCAAGAATCGAACAATGCGGCGTAATTGTCCTGCTGAGACTCTCGGAACGTATCCTAAACTGGAATTAGCTTGGGGGCTAAGTGTTGAAACTTGTATAGTAAACCAGTTATTGACTTCCATTGGATCACGGCGCTTCCATGTAGTGCTGGCGTGTTCAATGTACTGCCTATCAAGGCTGTCTACATAGGTACGGTAGACTGCAAAGTCAATATGGTATCCTTCCGAGTACCATACAGTGACAGCATTCGCACGTGCTTCCGGTTCCTTCGTAAAATTGGTGCAACGTTTACATAGAGCATCACGTACATGTTGGCGTGCTTTGAGTGGATCTTCTGGAAGATCATGCTTATTGAAAATTAGCGAGATATCGATATCGTAATCGTTGTCCCCTCCTGGATCCTGATTTAGAGTATGCATTGCATACCCACCTTGGTTTTTCCAATCGTAAGGGTGCGGATGAGGACGATTAGTCTCTTTAGCAAGGTCGTCCAATCCATTCTTAAGGCGGCTGATGTTTAAATCTCGATAATCCGCAAGCTGCTTGCGTCGTTCAAAACCAAGGCGAACATGTTTGTCATAGAAGGTTTTTAGGTCAGCAGAAACATCGTACATGAACATATCAAATTACTCTCACAATCCTTGAAAAAGCGGTTTTGTCCAAACAACTCTAGACTCAGGTGGGTTATCGCTATTAATCAAAATTCCCCATGCATAACGAGGTTTTGTATGAGCTGTGTAGTTGTAAACGATAACTTGATGATGAATTGTTTTGCTAATTCGGCGTCCAAGGCTAAAGCCAAGACTGACTGGACCAGCGTAAAAGACATGTACGATCTGTGACTTATTCACACGATTATGCAACTCATCTAGAACTTGCCGAAAAGCATTGCAGATTTCATTTATCTGGTCATAATGAATTACAGCATCGATACGACGATTTCCAATCTCAATCTGAATAGCTTCGTAAGGCTGAGGCACTACGTCGTCTACATCTTCCTTAGAAATATCAAATGAGATAGCAATTTTAATGACAATAGCAGTTGCATTAGATGGACGGGAGATGGTTCTAACACTTAGATTAATTTCTGGGGCATTTTTAGTCACTAGTTCATACCAAAAGTTTTTGTTGCGGTCTAGTTCAAACAACAAAACTTTAGGCCAGGTTGAAACAGCATACCCAGCACAAAACTGAAGCGGAATATGCACAATGCCATAGTATCCAATCGCTACTTCTGAGTTGGTACGAAGCAAAGTTAAAAGATCATTTATAAGTTGATTTTGTTGATATCGAATTGCACTAACAGGATCGCAGTTTCCATTAGTCAAGAACGATGACTGATCACATTCAATATGTTGTATCTTATAGTGTTTCAAGCGACCGGACAGCGAGTCCTCAGCTAACCTACCTACCAAAGAATCGAAAGATTGGTGCCGGATTGCAACAAATGTTCCTGTTGAAGGTTGAATTTGACTTTCGCCGAAAACATAGATAGCAATACCAGATGCAATAACTGGAAGCCCAATCCACCAAGGAGCATCAAGTGATAGCCCTAGGTTGAAGGATTTGTTGATAAAACTGAGGATTGCATCACGAAAACCAGGAGAGAGAATGGCAGCTCCTGTTAGCACAAGGGCTAAAGCTATAGTTTCGTGCGTTTTAACCTGGGAATTCTGCAGCATTGTCAGTAGACCAAAAAGTCCCGAGATTGCTTGAGCTTTATACTTTAGCAAAAGTTTCTATATTTAGTTTGAGGGTGTCTAACGGGGCTCGAACCCGTTAATAACCAGCTTCACAGGCTGGTGTCTCGACCACTTCGACTTTAAGCACTATGAGTGGATCCGGTGGGATTTGAACCCACAGCCTCCTGTGTGCAAGACAGGCGCTCTCCGGGGTTAAACTCAGCGGAGCAGTCACCCACCCCGCTGGGTCGGGTAAGGTTTGAGCGTCACCGCTCTCCCCTCCCCTAAGAACGCAGCATGAGGGTTTCCCACTCACTGCGCTCAAGCCTTACTTCCAGCCCGTTTCAACTTGGATTTTAATGAATGTACTTGCTTATGACA
>JBGTJW010000164.1:0-8064 GCA_041744955.1 Stenomitos sp.
TGCTCAAAGTGAATATATCAAGCTAGAACGACCCCTAACGGAAGCCGAAATTAAAGGATGGTGAGAGTGATCGCCAGTACTGTTGCCAGGGTCATGTCCACTGAAGCCAACGGTAGAATCAACGTACTGGTTCAACGCCGATCGTGACTCCTTGCCCATAACAAAAGGATGAAGGATAAGGGATGAACAGTCTGTCACGCTTACGGGCAGGTAGCATCTGCTATGGAACGCAACTGGTCTCAGCTTCCAAGTGGCAGTCAGGTTATGACTGATTATTGAGGAATGAGAATTTAAGATCGGATTTTGTAGGATGGGTAAAGCCGTTCCGGCATCCTAGAAAAGCGATAGTGTCACCCATACAGACGCTGGGTTTCATGCTTCAACCCAACCTACGACTCAAGTAAGAAATCCCTTTTATGTGTCACCCTGTTTAGTCGGCAGGCTTATTTGGCAAGCTCTGTAGCTTGCTGAGCGCACTTTGGTAAACCACAGTTGTCCGATCGATCACGATCGCCTGCTGATACGCTGCCTGCGCTGTCTTTAACTCTCCCTGCCGCTCTAGAAGCACGCCCAGACTGTAGTGGAAAGCGGCGTTTTTAGGGTTGAGCTGTAAGGCTTTGCGATAGGCGGCGATCGCTGGCTTTAGTTTGCCCTGCATCGCAAAAATGCTGCCCAGGTCGCTGTATGCCGCTATGTAGCGGTGATCAAGCCGGATGACGTATTGATGAACCGCGATCGCCTCTTGCAAGTTGCCTTGCTTTCTCAACGCTACACCCAAATGGTTGTAAGCCAGTATGTGTTTGGGATTGGTCTGAATGGCTTGCCGATACGCAGCGATCGCCTGACTAAACTGCTGCTGTTGGCTATAGAGATCACCAATGTTGGTGTGTATAAACGCATAGGTTGGATTAAAGGCAACCGCTTTTTGGTACGCCGCGATCGCGTCATTCGGTTGCCCTTGCTGCTCCAGCGCGAACCCGATGTTGCTGTAGGCAAAGGTATAACGAGCATCATGCTGAATAGCAGCCTGATACGCCTCGATCGCGCCCGCTAGCGTTCCCTGTTTCTCTAGCGCCGACCCCAGATTGTAGTAGGCGTAAGCATCCCCAGGGTGAAAGCGCAGAGCCGTTTGATAGACCGCGATCGCCTCGCCAAATTTGCCCTGTTCTTCTAGAGCCACGCCCCGCTCAACATAAGCATTATAACCCGTGCGGCTTGCTAACAACAGCAGCGTGACTGCCACGGCGCTACCCCCTACCAGCCAGTAGCGTTTGGTCAGGCGTGGGTTGGGTTGGTGCCATGCAGGAGTCGGTCTAAAGAGAGTCCGCTTTTGCCAAAGAAGGCGCTGCACTGCCTGATAAAACGTCATGCGATCGAGCCATTATGTTGCCCTGATTCTAACTGACACCCAGCGGCTTCACGTCCTAAGAAGTACGGAGAGACATTGCGGTTGTACTGACGGCTTTAAGGCTGTTGCTTGCCTTGCCTTAAGCGCACGATCGTCGCCACAAGCGTGTCTGATTCTACTGGCTTGGACAGATGCTCTTGAAACCCTGCTGCCTGCCTTAACCCAGGAAGTATTATTTCTCATGTAGCCTAAATTTAGAATCCGATCGAGTTCGATCGGATATGTAGCAGTCGAGAAGAACGTTAGGACAGACATCAACCTTGAAACGTCCTTGGAGTAAAGGCTTCGATTCATCCTTCATCCCTCATCCTTCATCCTTCATCCTTTTGCTATACCTCACGGCTCCGCTGTTGGCTTTACTGCCGCTTTGACGTAAGCAACCGCGATCGGGGTAATGGCTTGTACTAATTGCTCGATCGTCGCCTGTTCTGCCTGCGTCCAGTGCCGTGGCTGACCAAAAACACTGGGCTGCAAGACACCCCAAAGTTGCCCCTCGTAACAAAGGTGGGCATGAATGAGGGCACGATGTCCAAAACTTTCCTGCTCAAACTGTTTATTTAAAGTGTCGGCACTGGCAGTTTCTACATCGTCAACCACAATAGAAGGCTCTGTGCGTAAAGCCGCCGCAAACATGGGGTCGCGATCGGGTAAGGATGGTGGATCGAGTTTCCAATCGTTGTCAAACACTGTTGGAATATCAGCATGGCGTACCCAGCAAAAAGGCACTCTGCCTAGTCGCGTGTTTGGCTCTCGCAGATAAAGAAAGCAGCGATCGCACGCCAGATAATCCCCCAGTGCAGGCATTAAAGCGTTGAATAGCGCTTCGGGCGTTGAGGCTGCTGTCAGAACGTGAGCAAGGGACGCAGGCAGGCGATCAAACATGGGCTTAAGCAATGGCTTATCCTCTAACAGTATGTTTCGGCAGCCACGGTATCTGGCTCATAAAAGATGATGGCAAGGTGGCTCATGCAAACAGCAAGGGCTAGTACGTGCTAACTCAATGGATTCTCTTGCATCACTTCAGGAGCTTCCTTCACAAACGTCCATTCCAACAGTTTGCGGGGCGCACTTTTTAAGGCTTCTACTAAGTGATCATTGTCTTTAAAGGTGACTTGCGAGAGTGCTGCTGCTTCCACATTGACCGTAAAGCGATCGTCTTCAAAACACCAGGGAGTAACCGTCACCAAGCCGTTATCGTGCTGGATCACGTCATACCGCTGCCCATCTGGACCTTTGCTAATTTCTAACGCGCGCTCATCCATTGGTAGCTCTTGCTGGCAAAGAATGAGTGACAGGCGATCGCACCACTGCATAAACGCATAGGCACTATCGGCTTCTTCCTGTGATATGGACAGTGCCTCACGCCACCGTGCTTGATTTTCTAATTGTTCATCTAAAAAAGCATCGGCTTCAGCAGACGTGCCACGTTTACTAGCGTTTAGGTGCGCTTGATGCATGGAGTTTAGCAATGCCACCCACTGCCCTCGATACAAAGAACGCTCTATATGCTCCCGTAATGGCTTAAAAGAGCCGCCCTCATCCATCAAAAAGTCTTTGGGTGTGCGTACTTCTGTCAGGTTGTCGCTCTCCCACTCTTTCGCTAAATCGTCATGATGGGATATGGCTGCTACGGTTTCATAGAGTCGAGGGGGTGAGTCTTTACGTCGCCAATGTCCTGCTATTTGAGCAGCCAGCAAAGCATGAGCGCGATGATAAATAATTTGCCAGCCGTTCTGAGTCTGATGAACAATCACAAGGTCATGCTCCTGGTTAAACGTTGCTAAAAGTTAATCTCATCCGAGTCTGAAGCCGCGATCGGCTCACTCAGCACTGTCTTAAACCAATTTTCTTTTGACACGCTACAGATGACGATCGCCCTGCTTACGGCTCTTCTCAGGGGGGATCAAGCGCGGGAATCTGTAGCCAGTATTTTTTGAATGGGTATTAAATCACGTATAAATGTAACAAAAGCGACAGTTGCTAGTATCTATCAGGCGGCTGAATCATTTGGATTTAGTTATGGCTCCATGCCTTTCCATTCCCCTTTTCTGGTCTGCTGTAGCGCGCTGCTTGAGGCGTAGACCTTAGACGACGTTTGACACGTATCTAGTAGTTAAAACCGCGACCATACGTTCAAAGTTCGCTGGTACGGCTTGCAACAGAACTGGAGTAGTAATGTTCCAGGCGTGTAGAAACATGGGAGAACTAAACAGAAGCTTTTCCCTGCATTGGCATCTGGTTTGAGAATCTACCCTGTTTCGACTGCGCTCAACCCACCGACACACAGGACTGTGAGCGTTGAGCCTTCGCTCAATGCAGCTTATCAATAATTACGCTTAGCTACTTAATAGTCACGATCGCCTTGGCTGCTTTTACAGAGACGATCGCACGATCACTCAGCGATACGCTTGGGATTGTATATATCTTCGGTTTTAGTAATTCGACTCTTGGCACTAGCGCATCTGAGACATATTGCCCCAGGCAGGTGCAGGGGGTGTGATCTGTGTCAATGGCATAGCTCCTCGCTGTGGTGTCGGTTGTGCCGCAGGTGGATAGCTGCTGATCTGTACAAAGCTGGGCGTAAATAAGAAAATATGTTCACCGAGGCGCTCCTGGTGCCCGTCAATGGCAAACGCAGCACCAGCGACAAAATCAACGCAACGCTGGGCTGTATCAGCATTCATCAGGCTCAGGTTCAAGATAATCGATCGCCGCTCACGCAGGGCAGTGACCGCCTGAGGCATTTCCTCGAACGATCGCGGCTCCATCAGAAACATTTCTGTATGCACAGTTTTTCGGTTTGGCATACCTACTACATTACTGGCATTGCTAGGCGGCATGGGTTGCTGCATAGCATCCATTGTCTCTGAACTATAGTAGGTCGCGGGAGCGCCTTCTTCTTCGTACTCGTATTCGTACTCATTCTCGTCGTAGCGATCCTCGAAGCCAAACGAATCCCACACGCGCCGAAAGATATTCATGACGACCAACCTCTAGATTAGTTCATGCGTTCCATCTTAACTCTATCTGAGAACGACGGCTAGCCTGATTATGCTCTGTGTTAATTATGTATCGAAAAGGCTTTCTTGATTTTTTCTTACGAAAGAGAAAGCCTTTGTGAGAACGCTTGACCGAGCCTGCCAACAGTTAGCTTAGTTTTGATACCAGGCAGTGAGCGCGACGGCTAACCCATCGGCTGCGTCGTCAGGCTTGGGAATTTGATCGAGACGCAGTTCGCGCGTGACGGCTGTTTGCACTTGAAGCTTGTCGGCATTGCCGTAGCCTGTGAGCGCTTGCTTGATCTGCGCGGGGGTGAACTCCACGTAGGGCACGCTGTATTGTGCCAGCACTAGCATAACCACACCCCGCGCCTGTGCGACGGCGATCGTGTTGCCCATCCGGTAGAAAAAGAGTTTCTCGATCGCCACCAGATCGGGCTGCCACTGCTTCATCAGCGTATGCAAATCGTCGTGGATAATGATGAGGCGCTGCCCAATCTCCTTGCCTGCTGGAGTTTGCACCACACCATAGTCCAGCACAGACACCTGCGCTTCGGTGCTGCCTGCTGCTAAACCCGAACAAGCGATCGCACCAAAGCCTAAGGTTGCCAGCCCTGGATCTAACCCAAGAATCCGCTTCTGCATAAAGTTATAGCCGTAGCCATATTGGTTAGGACGGGGTGCAGGGGTAGAACCTCTGGCTGGGGGCGAAGCCCACACCCCCCCTTTGCTCCCAATGTCCTAAGCCCTGTGGCGATCGCTATAAAAGTTTTGAGTTAAGAATTTTAAGTTAAGAATGAACTCAAAACTCAAAACTCAAAACCCAAAACTATTCCCCAACCTCCAGCCCAAACACTTGATTGAAGACCTTTTCAACCTTGTAGCCAGAGTCGATCGATTCCAGCGGATCTTTACGCAAGCGGTGGCGCAAACAAAGGGTGACAACGCGACGAATGTCCTGCACGGTTACTTCATCCCGACCTTCAAAGGCAGTCAGCGCTTTGGCGGCACGGTTCGTCACAATGTCGCCTCGAAGACCGTCTACATCCAGTTCGGAACAAACCTGAGAAATCTTGACCCGCAAATCGTGGTCGATCGCCACCGTCTTCAGCCGCTCTTGAGCCAGCACTAGCCGATGTTGCAATTCATCTTGCTGCGCTTGGCTGGCTTCTAAAAAGACCTGCGGATCCTGGTCAAACTCGGTTCGTTGCTCCACAATTTCGACTCGCAGCGCTGGCTCTTTGACCGTGCGAATTTCGGCGTGCATCCCAAAGCGATCGAGTAACTGCGGACGCAACTCGCCTTCTTCGGGGTTGCCAGAGCCAACGAGCACAAACCGCGCCGGATGCCGTACCGAGATGCCTTCTCGCTCAACCGTATTCCAACCCGAAGCGGCGGAATCAAGCAGTACATCGACTAAGTGGTCGTCCAGCAAGTTGACTTCATCCACATACAAGATGCCCCGATTTGCCTTTGCCAGTAGTCCTGGTTCAAAGGCTTTCACCCCTTCTGAGAGCGCTTTTTCGATGTCGATCGTGCCGCACACACGGTCTTCTGTTGCACCCAGTGGTAGATCCACCATCGTGACTTTTTGCTTGGCTACAGGCACATCTAACCCTTGTTCTACCTGCTGTCGCACTGCATCACCCATCATTTCTAGATCGTGGGGATGGCTATTGAACGGGTCATCTGCCACGACATCAATTTCGGGCAGCAGATCTGCCAGGGCGCGGATAGTGGTGGACTTGCCAGTACCCCGATCGCCCATAATCATGACCCCACCAATTTTGGGATCAATGACATTGAGCAGCAGCGCCAGCTTCATTTCTTCTTGCCCCACGATCGCCGTAAACGGAAACACCGGACGACGACGGGTGGAAGTGGGCTGCACCGATCGACCATTTTCAGCTATGACGGGATTCGCAGTTGGACTCACGGACTTACCTGCTGTTAGTGAAAGCGAGTGGATTACAGTCTTTTATTGTGCCACAGAGCGAGGTGAGGACAGGTTTGAGTTTCCTTCAGAAAGTGTCTTTAGAGGAGATTTTTAAGTTCTAAGCTCGACTTTATCCAAAGCAGGCAGCGTCACACCGTCAGCTAGACCAGCAAGCCACTAAGGCTTTTGGTGTTTTTACCCTGTCGGTAGTTGAGCCAGAGAGCTAAAAAGTCCGTGCTTGCCAACGCTGGCGACGGAGCAGTGCTAAAGCAGCAACGAACGTGGGCTGTGTGGTGGCATACAGTCAGATGAAGGATAAGGGAGGAATCGAAGCCCTGACTCCAAGGACTTGGCGAAAACGGCGCTCGACAGCAAGGGCTTGTCGTATTGAATATTGAATAAGGTGCAATTCTTTTTGTAGGGATGTTCCATGGAACGTCCCTACAAAAGGGAGAGACTTCATGTTAATTAATCCACGATCCTGACGCATCCGTGCCAGGGACGTGCTATCGTCTTCCCTACATTCCTGCAAGCAAAGGTCTATCAGTCAGAAAGATGGCAGTCAAAAATGGTCTGGGGCGTTCGGAAAGCTCCAGCTAGCAGACATAAGGGCAAAAACTGACTTCTGCCCCACGACGACGCTTACTCAAGACATGGGTTATTTGTAAGGCTCGTTGAGTCTGATGCTATTTAAGCGTCATCAGGCGTTGCTTCATGGTTGATGAGATCAAGACGCGGTTGACAGCGTGAACAACCCCATTGGAAGCAGCAATATCGGCTTGAATGACGCTTGCATTGTTAACGACCACTTTATCTGGATCCACGCGCACAGACAGACCACCCCCTAGCGATTTCACTACGCCACTCTTCAGGGCGGTAGACGGAACTGTGCTAGGAACAACGTGGTATGCCAACACTTCTCTCAAAAGTGCCCTGTTTTCTGGTTTCAACAGCTTTGCAAGCGTGCCCGCAGGCAGAGCCGCAAACGCTGCATCCGTAGGAGCAAACACAGTAAAGTTACCTCCCTGTTGGACAGCCTGTGTTAGCCCAGCCACTTCTATGGCTCTAGCCAGCGTTTTAAAGGAACCTGCTTTTGCTCCCTCTTGTAACAGTGTTGCAAGCGTGAGGTTGCGGGTCGATCGCGGTGCAGGGGTGCCACTGGCAGGCGACCGTCTGGGAGCGGGCTGCATTGTGCCAGCAGGCGCTTGGCTGGGAGTGTCAGGCTGAGTGTCTGCGGGCGTTGGTACTGGCGATGGTTGCCCTGGTGATGATTGTCCGGGTGCTGTTGGTGATGGTGATGGTTGCATTACCTCAGCAGGAGCGGTTTCTGCACCGGGAGTCGTCTGGGCGATCGTGGGAGCCACCACCGCAACGCCTAAACCAGCAACGACTGCCAGAATGGACAGCGTTTGCAACATCGTTAAGCGATAGCGTTTTTGCATCTTTTTTCTTTACTGTTAACAAATGTGAACAGGCTTTAATGTATCGATGTTGCAAAAACAAACGCTCTACCTTCCGGTAGATTCTGCTATGTGCAGAACTAAGCTATCGCCTAGGCGCGATGAGATTTACCGCCTAGCCAGACAATGGAGTGCATCTCACTTTTACAATGAGTATAAGTGCTTAGGTTTGATTTCCAGAGACAGGGCTACACTCTGAGCAGATGACCTTTGCCCAAGGAGGCGTATGGACGCTGCCAAGAAAGCCCAAATCCAAGCCCA
>JBGTJW010000165.1:0-12345 GCA_041744955.1 Stenomitos sp.
CTCTTCAGAGATCGGTTGGTAGTAGCTGCACACCATCAAAGACCTTCTCTACAATCCCCTCAGGTCTAGCGCCACGGTATGACAGCGCAGTCATGACCATAGTCGGAGATTACACAAGGCATTTTTTACATTCAGTAACACCCACTGCGTGAAGCCAGAGACTTGAAGCAGTCAGGTGTTCAAGAGCGTAATGCTCTCAGCTTAAAGAAAGTTAGAGCTTGTTTCACGACCGAATGTTGCCATGAAATTAGTGTCGCAATGATGACAGCTACTCTGCCTCTACCAGTAGTTCGATTTCAGTTCGATTTCATACCGCGATCGTCTCATTCCGGACTAACGATCCGTTGCGTTACCGTCTGCTGACAATGCGCTTAGAGTTATGAAACGTGGAGCCGTGCCCTGTCTTTTTTCTTAACTTCTGATCACTGATCGCTGATCGCTGATGAAAGGGGCGATCGACGGCGAGATCGTAACGTTCCGTATCGCAAGCTACCATTTTTTCTTATGAATGTTATAATTTGATCAAATCACCTAACACATTTTATTTTTAAGAAATGTCTATCATGAACAGAAAGCGTCAGGAAGTCGTGACACAGTCATCCCAAACCCACCGCGCCAATATGCAAAAAAACTTGCAGCGCCGTTTGGAAACTGCTAGAGCCAAGGGTGACGAAGAGTTGATTCGTCTCTTGGAAGCAGAAGCGAACTACATTGGTTAGTCGATCGCTGCGTCTGCATTGCTTAAGACAGTTAACGTCTCATTGCTCACTAAAAAGAAGCCAAGGATCAATCGTTTGAGCGATCCCTGGCTTCTTTCTTTCGGTTAGTTCGTACGTAAGCAGCCGAATCTTCACTGTTGATAGCAACAAAATGGTGACTGCGATCGCGGCGACCTACAGGCATCCTTAGAGCTTCAAGACTTCGCCCACTTTCATCATCTTGAGCTGGCTTTTGACACCCTGCTGCCGAAGCGCTTGAGAGAAAGCCTCCGGTGTTCCTGGCAGGTTAAAGACACCATAATGCATAGGCACAACAGTGGTTGGGTTAACTAGTTTAACGGCTTCAGCGGCTCGTTGGGGTCCCATTGTGAACTGGTCGCCAATGCACGCCAGCATCAAGCTCACTTTCCTAAATTTGGGTATGAGCGACATATCGGCAAATAAATCTGTGTCGCCCGTATGGTAGATCACGGGTCCACCTTTAACGCTGACCAAAAAACCACTAGGATTGCCTGCAAAGGTGGCAGGGCTGCCATCCGACGCTACCGAAGAACTGTGGACGGCTGGAATGAATGCAACCTTGACCTCGCCATTTAGCAGCGTAAGTTCGCCACCAAAGTTTCCCTGGGTCTCTAGGGTGACTAACTCTTTGGGATAACCGCTAGAGGCTACCATTGCTTGCCCCAAATCAAAGGTGCTGACCAGCTTAGCGTTGGTTTGTTTGGCGATCGCCACTGCATTCCCCAAATGGTCAAAATGTCCATGCGTCACCAGGATTAAATCGACCTGCTTCAGCGCTGCCAGATCTGCTTTACCGTTGGGGTTGAGCGGATTCTCCAGCCAGGGATCGATCAGCAGTACCTTACCTGATGGCGTAGTGAGCTTATAGGCTGATTGCCCGTACCAGAGCAGTTGGGTACTGCCGGATTGCGCGGTGCTGGCACTGTGCCACCCAGCCGCCAGAACAATAGTTAGAATCATCGTGATCAGGGCGATGCCTGCGTTCAGCGAGTCCTGCCGCATCCAAGTCCATTGCTTCATTTTGCTATCCTTTACGTTGGCGATCGCGGTGCTAATCTTGCCGCAAACGTGCAGTAAGACCCCGCTTTAGGGAGACTTTAGCACCTAACGCAGCGGTCATTCTTACGAGTCAAAGGCGATCGTATCAACCCAGTCTTGATACTGTGCCTCGCGTTTTTCAGTAATCGCAATGAGCAATGCCCGCAGTCGTTCAGTCACGGGACGATCAGCAGGCAGTTCGTAGTTTTCAACGCGCTTGACGGGTGCCACCTTTGCAGCCGTGCCCGTCAAAAAGACTTCATCAGCAATATACAGTTCGGATTTGTCAATGGGACGCTCGATCGTAGGAATGCCCAGATCCTTCGCTAGAGTCAGCACACTGTCACGAGTAATCCCTTCTAGAATGTCCTGGTCAAACCCAGGCGTAATCAACTGACCGTTGCGAACGATGAAAATGTTCATCCCCGATGCCTCGCTCACTTTGCCCTGGGTGTTCAGCATAATGGCTTCATCAAAACCCGATTCGACCGCTTCCGTTTTGGCAAGAGCTGAGGCAATGTATGCCGCCGTAATTTTGCCACGCAACGGCATACTGGGATCTGCCTGACGCTGCCACGAGCTAATGCGACAGCTTACACCTGTGGGCGGCAAATAATCGTCCATCGCTAAACCGTAGACCAACAGGCTCTTTTCAACCTGATGTAGCCTGGGCGCAATGCCAAGTCCAGAGGTATAAACAAGGGGACGGATGTAGAAGGGACGTGTTGGGCGATTTTTTTGGATGAACTCAACAATCACCTGCTTGATCGTCGTACTAGGCAAGTCGTAATGGATAAAGCGGGCACTCTGACTGAGTCGCTGGCAATGTCGCTCTAGCCGAAAGAGTAAGACTTGCTCAGGGTTCTGTGGATCGGGAATGCCTCGCATCCCACCGATCGCTCCTGTCCCATAGTGCAAAGCATGGGTAGCGATCGAAATTTTGGCATCTGTAAACGGAATAAATTGCTCTTGAAGGTAGGCGATCGGCAGAAAGGTGTCCATGAGTCCGAGGGGTGATTGAAAAAAGCTAGTGCTGTTGATAGTACTCCACGACCTGCGTCATGAACGAGCGCCCGCGAGCGTTGAGCACCCAAATTGGGTTGTAAAGCCTGAGCGACAATCTCTCATCCATATCCTCACACAGCCGACGCTAGAGAGGCTTAAACATTGACAGCCATTTAACCCTTTTGGCTTTTACCTTCGATCTCCTACCCCTTACAAAAGCCAGCCCCTTTGGCTTCTTGCCCCCGCACCAGTCCTGAAAGATCGGGACTTCTTTGCCAACGCTTTATTTTTGAAGCAAGAGTTTGCAAAAACTGTTGACTTTCTAAACTGGTTGGGTACATTAAGTGAAGATTTGCATGACCACCTTTAAAGCGTTTGGCATCCATCTATGGGTAGAAAGAATCGAGCGGGTAAAAACAATCGAGCCGTTTTAACCTTAATCCTCGCGTGTAGCGCCGCTGGTGTGATCTTGGGCGGTACAGCAAGCTGGGCAGATAGTAACAGTTGCCTGCAAGAATCAGCACCTTCGGCACAGTGCTTAACCAAAAGTCCGATGACGCGTACGATCGAGGGGATGAGTGTCGGTTTGGTGGCAGGCTTGGGAGCCGCACTGGGAGCCGTCTGGCAGGCAAAGCAGGCAACCTAAAGTTGTGAAGCCTCGTTAGGAACGATTGTCTTGACTCTTAGGACGATCGTTCTTTGAACCTGATGACCGCACGTTGCTGACATTCGCGTCTCTAGCACTGGCTTCTCTGGTACGAGAGGGCGGCTCTGGCTGAAGCTGCTGCCGACCATTACGAACCACTCGCATCATTTCGCTTAGCTGTAGCTCCATTTCCTGTAGCACGCGATCGGCATACTCATCTGCCCCCGCCTGAATTTCTTCGCACTCGGCGATCGCCATACGCCGCATTTCTTCTAGCTCATGTTGAGCTTGGCGGCGTATCCGTTCGATTTCGGCGATTGTCTGTGCTTCCGCAGCTTCACACTTTTGCTGCACTTGCTGACGAATCTGCTGCGCTTCGATCTCAGCCTGCTGCAGGATGCCCATTTCGTTCAAAATTTGGGCTGCTCGCTGCTCGGCATTTTCGACCACTTCCTGGGCATATTGCTCGGCTTGCAAGAACAGCTCATCCTTCTGGTTGGCGATCGCCTCTGCTTCATGAAACGCCTCTGGGAGACTGAGCCGCACCAGATCGAGCTGCTCTAGCAACTGCTCCTCATCCACCCATGTCCAGCGCGTCATCGGCACCCGTGGACTGTCGAGGATCATTTCCTCCAGCCGATTCAACTCTCGCTGAATATCTATTCCCGACCGAGCGGTTTCTCCCGGGGTGGTTCCGTTGTGAGTGGTAGCGGCGTTGGTGCTAAAGCCGTGGTCTGGGCTGATGCTGGATGAGTCTTGGCGAAGCATTGGTAAATATCTACGGCGACATGGTTAGGAACAAGATGATCGATCGCACCGCCAAACCTGGCGATTTCCTTCACTAGACTGCTGCTCAAAAAACTATATTCATTGGACGTTGCCAAAAAAACGGTTTCGATCTGAGCCGAGAGTGTTTTATTAGTATGAGCCATTTGCAGCTCCATCTCAAAGTCAGAGAGCACTCGCAGACCTCGAAGCAGTGCTGACGCTCGTCGCATTCTGGCATAGTCGATCGTTAAGCCGTCAAAGCTATCGACTTCGAGATTAGACAAGTGTTGCGTGGAGCGACGAATCTGCTCAATGCGGTCTGGCACCGTAAACAGGGGCGTTTTGTTTGGATTGCGTAAAACTGCCACGATTACCTGGTCAAACAGCTTACAGCCTCGCTCAATAATGTCGAGGTGCCCCAGAGTAACAGGATCGAAGCTGCCAGGATAAATTGCAAGCACGGACAGTGACCAACGCTACTGAGGCGATTATAAAAGCAAATGCCGCTAACTCAACCTCCTATCTTGCTGAAGTAAGCCGGAGTGAGCTAACTGTTCTGGAGCGCAAAATAGCCTCGATCGCGACGATTCCACCAGCGAAGAAGCGTACTGACAAAGAACATCTAGCCATAGCCCTACTGGTTAGGACGGGGTGCAGGGGTGAAACCCCTGGCTGGGGAAGCCCCTATACCCCCTTTGCTCCCAATGTCCTAAGCTCTGTGGCGACAACTATAACGCAGAAAAAGGGGATGCTGAGAAAACGGTAGTGGAGGATTCCACGCGATAAAAGTCTATTTATTTTATCAGAGTAATATAATTTGACCAGGAGCATAGGCTGCTCTAGCGATCGTGATCTGCTACCCGGCTCTGTCACCCCATAGAGGCACAGTCTTTCGTCAAGCGGCTCTCATTACTGGTATGACGTGTGTTCTATTGACCTGTGTCCGATCCATACAAAACGATCGCATGATTCTGCCTGATGCTCTAGAAAGGCTTGTACAAACTTTTGGCTCACCGGGATCGTGAAAAGGCAGGTTGTATCAAACGGTATTGTTAGCGCTTCAAGGGAACCATTCGTGATTACTAGAGATGTTTTAACTGGCGTGTATCCACCGGATACCGCGCAAGTAGCAGCAGCGATGGCAGCGATCGCAGATTTTGAACAATCTCCTGCCCCCGGTGCGTGGGCGTTTTTGGATAAGGCAACCATCATCACGGAAATGCGCGCACGGGTGCAAGATCCGTTTCAGGTGGATCAAGGTGGACAACCGTTTTGTGGTCCGGCTGCCGTTTTGGTGGCATTGCTACAAAAACAGCCGCTACGCTACGTTGAGCTTTGTCGTAGTTTATTCCTACTGGGCGGTTTTCAGGGCTTTAGCCGTTTTATCGTGTCGTCCGATCGCCTGCGGCAGAACAGCCGTGACAACCTACGCATGGGGCAAGTTGACTGGATGGTGCTGGCAACGTTGCGCGATGTTGAATCACTCCTTTTTCCAGTAGAGCCGAATGCTCCCGACATCATTCGCAATCTCGCAGGCATGACCAAATCGTGGGAAATGACTGGCTGGATTAAAGAAATTCTTGGCTATAGCCAGACTGATTACAACCATGTGTATTTAATGAATGATATCAACGCCATGCAAGAAGCTGCCGCAGCACTTCAGGCAGGTGGTGTGGCATTTGCCTTGATTACGGCTGAAGGAATGTTGGGCAAACAGCCACCCCGAATAGCGCTGCCGACCCATTGGGTTGCGCTGTTGGGCAATATCTCAGTCAAGGGCGATCCGGTGACGTTTGACCTGTACACATGGTCACAGTCGTTGCGTCTGACGATGGATGCTCGATCGTTCAAGAAATATCTCTGGGCTACCGTAACCGGAATGCCCTAACGCTGGAACTATCAGTCTCGTTGAGCTTAAGTAGGAAGGCATAATCTTTTGTAGGATGGGTTAGCGATAGCGTAACCCATGCGGACGTTGGGTTGAAGCATAAAACCCAACCTACGACCATCTTATAATCAAGAACCCCGCCGCAAGCGGACGGGGTATAGAAGCAGATTTGCTCCCGAATCCCAGATTCGGATTGCAAGCCGCAGAGCGGCGGGGAATATATCCCCTACTCGATTTAATTCCACCTACCTACTTAGTCAGTTGCATTGGTACATAAAACGATCGCCTTACCGCATTGCTTTCGGTTACGCTGCTGAGGGGTGATGACCCGCTGCCTCGAACAAGCGATCGCTACTCTCATGCCTGTAACCAGCTCAAGCTTTATGGGGTTCGATCAAGAGGTTTGCTGGTGTAAAGACATCAGGGCTATGCTCACGTTACTTTTCTATTTCACTGCCAAGGCGACATTTTTGACTGGCGATTCGCTCCACCACTTTTGCCAGGGGTTGTTCCAAGGTTTGGCGCTCTTGCTTTAATGCGATCGGATAAAGAGCGAGAAAAAAGTACTCGCGCAACAGTAACATGGCACGTTGAGGGCTGGTCATTTGGTCCGAGAGTGGACTGATAGTGGGAATGACCTGAAAGCCTGCTTGCTCAAAGATCAGGAACGATCGCCACAGGTGTGGTGCATCTGTCACCAACAAAATTTGCTTGATACCTTGCGGTTGCAGCACGGCTTTTGTAAACACTGCATTCTCCCAGGTTGTTTTGGAGCAACCCTCACCGCTGATGCTTTCAGCCGGAATGCCTTTGGTCTGAAGTACTTGAGCGAGTTCGGGGGCATCATTGATTCCGCTAGCAAAAATTATGGGCGATCGCTGCTCTCTCCAAAGTTGTGCGGCAACATCGGCACGAGACGGGCTATGTTCGCGCCCACGTCCCAAAATGACGATCGCATCTACCTTCGTACCCGGATCAGGGGACAGCGGACTGACGATTCCAGCCGTTGCCAGTGCAACAAAAGGTGGTGAGATGAGAATCAGGTAGACGATCAGTAGGGCGATCGCATAAGTTCTCACGCGACGCAGCCAATGCCTAGAACTAAACAGCCAGGGCAGGCTGATCAAAAACAGAAGCGTGAACACGACTCGAACAGGGTCGCTGAACCATTCCAACCAGATCCAAGACAGACGAATTGAGTCCATTTTAAAGTTCGACTGCTATATGTTACCTATGAGAATGGGGCATAGTTTAGCTACTCCCTTCAATTCAGTGGGTTTCCCAGTTGTGAGAGCCATTCGCCTGTTCAAGCAGTCTACGAAATACCAAAAGAGTATCATTGTCGGTCTGGTTGCCCTATTGTGTCTTGGGATTGCCTTCGATCGATGGCTACCCTATGCCCTCATCAGTCACTATAAGCGTCCGGTTCTGGCTCACCCAGCAATTCTTGACCAGTATGGCGCTCAAGCAGAATCCTTTACTTTCACTACGAGGGATAGTCTCAAAATCTCAGGTTGGTTTATTCCTGCCAAAAGACCCACAACTCAGACCCTGATCTTGTTGCATTCGCGGGGTGGAACGCGACAGGATACATTGGAGTTTGGCTTACCCCTGTGGCAAGCAGGCTTTAACCTCGTCATGATTGACTTGCGTGGGCATGGCACGAGTGAGGGGGAATACTTCACCTTTGGCTATCACGAGTGGCAAGATGTCTCGGGCTTACTTGATTACTTGGAGTCGAGAGCAGATGGCACTGCAACCGAAGTGACCCTGTTGGGCATTTCGGCAGGTGGGGCGGTTGCCATCACAGCGGCAGCCCAAGATCACCGCATCGATCGCTTAATTACGATTGCCGCCTTTGCTGACCTAGACAGTACCATTCAAGCACAGGTGCCATGGCTACCCGAGTTCTGGCGAGTTCGAGCGGATCGCACAGGCTGAGCAATTAGGACACTTCAGCGTGAGAGAGACTTCGCCCCTGAGCGCTATCAGGAGGGTCAGATCACCTGTGCTGATTGTGCATCCAGCAGATGATCGCTACATTCCTTTGGAAAATGGGAAGCAGTTGTTTGCTGCGGCTTCATCACCGAAGGCGTTCTATGTCATTGCTGGAGCGACTCATGAGACAATGCTGCGGCAGGAAAGTGAAGCATTGCAAACCAGGATTATTGCTTTCATGTCACAGTAGGAACGCTCGTGAGCACAAGCAGCAGTCGAACAAGCGCGTTGGAGCGGATTTGCTCAAACCTTTGATAACATCCATAGCCCTCTAGTAACCGCTCAACACGCTGGGTAAGGGCGTTAAGGGAAGCGGAGGAAGCGAAGCAAAATTCCCTGCGGCTTGGTCTTAAATTAAGTTCAGCGGCAACGAATTTAGGTCGAAAGCAAAACTCAAAACTCCTTGCTTGGTTTAAGCACTTTGAGGTAAACACGATCGCAGCGCTCAGTTTCCACACCTGCTGCTGGCTGATAGCCACTGGTTTCGTAGAGTTTGACGGCTTCGGCTAACACGCTAGCGGTTTCAATCCAGATTTGCTCGAAGTGGCGGGCGGCGATCGCGGCTTCTAAGGTCTGGAGCAAAAAGCGTCCTAAGCCCTGACCTCTGGCTTCTGGTCGCAGGTACATTTTGCGAATCTCGACGGCATTTTGTCCGCGCTGGATGGGGTAGTAGGCTCCGGTGCCAACGAGTTTGCCATGCTGCTCGATCACCCAAAACTCGCCTCCGATCGCCTGGTAAGATGCCTCGACTGCCAGCACATCGCGATCGGCACCCTCTGGTTCCCAACCTAACCCGTACTCTGTTAAGACAGAGCGAATGATTTCGGCAGCGGCAGCGCGATCGGTGGGTTGCCAGTCACGCAGCAAAAAGTCCTTGTACCGTACTTGCATGAGCGAAAGGTTTGCGTGGAGGAGCTTGGCTAAACGTGGGTCAGGCTTGCTGGGTTTGCTCGCGAATCACCGCACTCCAGTCGTCATTTTCGACCGCTGCTTTGAGTGTTGGATGCGCTTCAGCCTGACTCTGGGCAGCGGCTTCGCGGCTGAGGTTGGCATCTGCCATTGCTTTTCGCAGCTTAAGTTTTTTCTCTTCGTATGCCTGCCGTTCGGCGGGGGACATGACGGCGATCGCGGCTTCTCCGATCGTGCCTGCCCATAGGTCACTTGCCTCTGCATTACCAGATGGTACGTAACCTAATTGAGCAATCCAGGCATCACGCTGCTGTTCCATGACTTCCCGCTTGGGAAACTTGACGGTTTGCACCTGGACAAACGCGCAGATATCGCTGCCAAGCTGTGCCGCATGACCTTTAAGCGACAGGGCAACGTTGCGAGAGTAGCCAATATAGTGAGTGCGACGATCGTGTCCTAAAACCGCATAGACACCCACGACCTTGACGTTGCCAGCCAGATCACACCAGGCTTCCAGGGGCATTAGCTCAGAGCTGTTCTCCAAACTCGGAGCGGCGGTGACTGCTGCTGTGTGTTCATCCTCAGAACTGTAGAGAAAGCCATGCAGCCCTTGATGCGCTTGAGGGACGTTTTGATGCTCGATCGCCGTGTTTTCAGCTTCCACTCGTCTTGCTCCTGGTTGAAATGGCTTGATGGGGCTGCTAGCTATCAGCGGTTAGCGACTAGCGTTCAGCCTATTGACGTTCGGTCACTTGTTAATAGTGTCGGTCAAAATTTACAGACTCAGCGATGCGCTAATCAGTCGTTACGCTATGAGGGCTGCTGTTTTACATTGTTATTGGTTAACTATGCATTCTTGGTTCAGGGTGCAGCGTCGCAAGCAACTGACTTTCGATCGCTGCCAGTGCCTCTAAACGTTGATCTACCGCAGCACGCTCAAACTCAGTCGTTGCCAGGAGCCAATAAACCCCATAGTGCCGTGCTTCTGATGCCATCAGTGCGCGGTAGAACTTCGCCAGTTCAGGGTCGGGACAATGAGCGCCCAACAGCCCGAGCCGTTCATGGCTACGCGCTTCGATTAAGCCACACACTAGCAATGTATCCAGCAGGCGATCGGGTTCTTTTGCCCGAATTTGCTTGTTCAAACCAGCGCCATAGGGAGGTGCTGCCAGCGCTCGTAAAGGAATACCCCGTCGTTCTAAAATTTCGTTAACCTGTTCAAAGTGCTCCAATTCTTCTTGGGCAATGGCTGTGAGCGATCGCACCAATTTTGTATGAGACGGATAGCGAAACATGAGGTTTAGCGCGACCCCTGCGGCTTTGCGTTCGCAGTGGGAGTGATCCAGCAAAATGGTATCAAGATTGGTGAGTGCCTGCTCCAGCCATTGCGGCGAAGTTGCCTGCTGTAAAAACTTGATTGTCGTTGGGTTTGCCGAAAGCACCATCTAAAGTTGAGTTATGGGTTCATGCACAGTCTACCAAGGCAACAGGGTAGCGCTTACAGATTGCGATTAACCAGCGACAGATAAGATATGTTAGAAGCGCTCTTCATTATCGCGATCGGGCTGATTCCGGCAATTATCTCATGGTTCCTGATGCGTAAAGCAGAAGCCCACCTGAGAACCCGCCTGCGTACCGCGATGAATGCCTCCGCTAACCGTCAGTTGAACCGCTTTCACCGATCGCCCCTCTCTGCCGATCACCAGTATGTTGAGGGGGTTGGCTATCTGATCGGTGATATCAGTTGCCGCTTCAACGCCCGCTCTGCTCATATTCGCTGCGCTGTTAACCCCTCTGGACCCTGTAAAGAATGCCCCTACTATGAGTCGATTGAATTTAAATAGACCTTAGTTCATCGCCTACCCAATGCTTCAGCTTCTCAGTTCTCCATCCCCTCAGCCCTCATGATCTTTCCTAGTTTTTCAGACTTCACGAGCCTCGCCAGTCAGGGTAACTTTGTTCCTGTTTATCAAGAATGGATTGCTGACCTGGATACGCCCGTCTCGGCCTGGTATCGAGTGTGTGCGGGACAGCCCTATAGTTTTCTGCTGGAGTCGATCGAAGGTGGTGAACAACTGGGACGCTACAGTTTATTGGGCTGCGACCCGCTGTGGGTGCTGGAGGCAAGAGGAGACCGCACCACACAGACTCACCGCAACGGGGAACGGGAAGTCTTTAATGGTGATCCCTTTGCGGTACTGGCGCGTTGTCTAGAGCCATATCGTCCTGTAAAACTGCCGCAGTTGCCACCGGGTATTGGTGGGCTTTTTGGTTTTTGGGGCTACGAATTGATTCATTGGATCGAGCCGCGTGTGCCTGTTTACCCAGCTATAGCCACCGATTTGCCGGATGGTCTGTGGATGCAAGTCGATAATTTGTTGATCTTTGATCAGGTGAAACGCAAAATTTGGGCGATCGCTTACGCTGACCTACGCGACCCAAACACCGATCATGCCCTTGCGTACCAACAAGCCTGCGATCGTGTGGGGCAACTGGTCAACAAGCTACAATCACCGCTTTCAGAGCGAGCCGTTTTACTGGCATGGACACCGCCAGGAACGAGCAGTCAGCCGTCATCAGATCAACACCCCTCACCCGCTCTCTACACCAGCAACACGACCAAAGAACAATTTTGCGCCAACGTTGAGACAGCAAAAGCGCATATCCAGGCGGGCGATATCTTTCAAGTGGTTGTGTCGCAGCGGCTAGCGGCAGAGTATAGCGGCGATCCGTTTGCGCTCTATCGATCGCTGCGGTTAATTAATCCATCGCCCTATATGGCGTACTTCCACTTTGGCGACTGGCAGATCATTGGCTCTAGCCCAGAAGTGATGGTCAAGGCAGAGCTTGCACCCGACCCCACTGAACCTCTGGTGGCAACTGTCCGTCCGATTGCAGGCACGCGACAGCGCGGTAAAACCTTCCAGGAAGATGTCGCACTGGCAGCCGATTTGTTGGCAGACCCCAAAGAAGTGGCTGAACACGTCATGCTGGTCGATCTGGGACGGAACGATTTAGGACGGGTCTGCATCAATGGCACAGTCAGCGTGGATGAACTGATGGTCATTGAGCGCTACTCGCACGTAATGCACATTGTCAGCAACGTAGTGGGTAAACTTGCCCCCAGCAAAACAGCGTGGGACTTGCTTAAAGCCTGTTTCCCAGCGGGTACGGTCAGCGGTGCACCTAAAATCCGGGCAATGGAAATTATTCATAGTTTGGAGCCGTGTCGCCGAGGACCCTACTCTGGTGCCTATGGCTACTACGACTTTGAAGGACAGTTGAATACGGCGATCGCCATTCGGACGATGGTAGTACGCTCTCAAGGTGGCGGCAAGCATACCGTTACCGTA
>JBGTJW010000166.1:0-4221 GCA_041744955.1 Stenomitos sp.
ATGGCGGTACTGGCAGCTTTAGCGTAAGCCAAGAAACTGCTCAAACAGCACAGCGGCAATTGAATCAGCAGACGAACAGTTCAGCCTGTGGTTCTGCCTCAACGATCGCCGCTGCACCCAGTGCAACATCCTCCGTTTCCGAAACCCGATCGCCCAGAGCCACTACTGCTGCCAACAATCCCTGTGCTTCAGCCGCCCAAGATGACGCGCAGATTCTCAAGATTCTGGGAGAGTGAGAGACTGCCCTGAATACCGATCGCCAGCATTAGGTAGAGAGACGGCATGAAGCAACAATGGCTTGGCTTGTGGGCAATTCCTTTACTGGTTGCGATCGCTCTACCGCTGCGGGTGAGTGCTCAGAGTGCGCCAACCGCTTCTGAACGAGAGCGTTCTAAGGACGTGAACGCTAGTGCCGCCGATCGCCTGAGGCAGCAGGGCAACCAGGCATACCGGGCAGGGCAACTTGAAGCAGCGGTAAAATTCTGGCAGCAGGCACGTACAGCCTATCAGTCACTCCAGAACCGTGCAGGAGAAGCGATCGCGCTGGCAAATCTCGGTGCGGTGTATGTTGCCCTGGAGCGGTATCGGGATGCGATCGCGGCGTTAGAAGCCTTTTTGCCGCTGGCTGACTCATGGGGCAACCGTCAGGGTGAAGCTCAGGCGCTTGGCAACCTGGGCATTGCCTACAAAGAACTTGGCAACTACGACCAGGCACTCCGATCGCACCGACAAGCTGGTAAGCTGATGCGGTCACTCGGCGATCGGGCAGGTTTGGGGCAAGTCCTGGTCAATCTGGGCAATGTCTTTGAAGCCCTGGGTGATTATGAAAAGGCGACGATCGCCTATCAGCAAAGTTTGAACGTGGCTCAACAGCGGGGCGATCGAGTGGGAGAAGGCGTTGCTCAAGGAAATTTGGGCGGCGTGTACGCCAACCTGGGTCAGCATGACAAGGCGATCGTCGCGCAGACAACCAGTTTGGCGCTTGCGAAAACTACAGGTAATCGTGAAGGGCAAGCGAGTACGCTGATCAATTTGGGCACTGTTTATCACATTCGCAGTGACTACAAGCGAGCGATCGGTTACTACAACGAAAGTTTGACGATCGCGCAGCAGATCAACAGTCGCAAACGAACCGCAGAAGCCCTGGGTAGTTTGGGGCTGGCATACGAAGATTTAAAGGATTATCCCAAAGCAATTAATTATTACGAGCAAAGCGTGGCGATCGCGCAACAGCTTAACGATCCCCAGCTTGAAGGGTTGACACTCAACAACCTGGGTCATGCTCTCTTTGGTGCTGGCAAATTGGCAGAAGCCGAACAGCGCTTGCGGTCAGCCATCCAGTTGCTGGATGCCCTCCGCCCCGGACTCAATGACACGTACAAAGCTTCCATTTTTGATACCCAAATCTACACCTACAACCTGCTTCAGCAAATTCTACTGGCTGCCCAAAAGCCCGAAGCCGCACTGGAAATCACTGAGCATGGACGAGCACGGGCGTTTGTAGAATTGCTCGCGCAGCGGCTACCAGGGGCAGGCAGCAAGGCGGCAAGGGGTGCAGACCCAGGCGGCGGAAGCGAGCCGAATAGTCAGGAGCCGAACCAGCCAGCAGGAGCAAACAACTCTCCACTGGCAGTGCAACCGATCACGATCGCGGCGATTAAAGCCGTAGCACGCCAGCAAAACGCCACTCTGGTGGAATATGCGATCGTGCCAGATGATGACTTCAAGGTGCAGGGAAAGCAGCGTGCCAAAGAAGCCGAACTCCTGATCTGGGTTGTGCAGCCAACGGGTGAGGTTGCTGTTCGGCGCGTTGACCTCAAACCACTGTGGCAAAACGGGGTCACGCTGGTGGATGTGGTTCGCCTTGCCCGTTGTCTGACACCACAACCGCTTTGTCGCGACCTGGCACAAAAAGTTCGTGGTCTGGAAAGCGTTGAGCCGCTTCAGGCTACACCAACCTCGCCCTCGTCGAGCGCACGGTTGGATCAGCTTCGTCAGCAGCCAGGACTACGGAAACTGCACCAGCTTCTCATTGAGCCGATCGCCGATCTTTTGCCTCGTAGCCCCAGCGATCGCCTTGTCTTCATCCCTCAAGAAACCCTCTTTCTGGTGCCGTTTGTCGCACTTCAGGATGCGAACGGTAACTACTTAATTGAAAATCACACAATCGTCACGGCACCAGCCATTCAAGTATTAGAGCTGACCCGCAAGCAACGGGAAAGACAGGGAAACGAGAGGGAACCATTCTTGCTATCCCCAACATCGAACCAACGCTCGACACCTGACACCCTCATCGTTGGCAATCCCACCATGCCATCGGTTTCTACTGCACCAGGCGAACCGCCAGAGCCGCTGTCGCCCTTGCCAGAGTCGGAAAAGGAAGCGATCGCGATCGCTCAACTGCTAGGCACTCAAGCGCTGACAGGCAACCAGGCAACCAAAGTCAGCATCCTCAAAAAACTGCCAGCAGCACGATTAGTACACTTTGCCACACACGGACTTTTGGAGTACGGTAGCCAAAGTGCCTCCCTGGAGGGTCTAGGAGTACCAGGCGCGATCGCCCTTGCACCATCCCACGCTGATGATGGCTTACTCACAACCAGTGAAATACTTGACCTGCGCTTAACGGCTGAACTGGTTACGCTAAGCGCCTGTGATACCGGACAGGGACGCATTACTGGCGATGGGGTGATTGGGTTATCGCGTGCCTTTATTGCAGCGGGTGTTCCCAGCGTGATTGTTTCCCTATGGGCAGTACCCGATGCCGCGACCGCCAGACTGATGACCACCTTCTACCAAACGCTGCAACAGCAACCCGACAAAGCTCAGGCGCTGCGACAGGCAATGCTCATCACCATGAAAGACTATCCTTACCCAGTTGACTGGGCTGCTTTTACACTCATCGGCGAAGCAGGGTGAATAGGAGAGCAGCCAAACGCGCTTGATTGGAGTGGTTTTCTGAAACAGCCACGATCGCGGCGCAACCGATCGCCCCCTTTTGTCTCGTGCCATTCGCTCTGCCACAACTCGATCCGATCGAGCGTGGCAGTATCACCGCATCGTCAGAACCACTGCATGGTCGGCAGGAGGCTTGCAAGTCGAAAATATTGCCACTGCGATCGTCTCACTTCCCGCAGGGTACAGGGAGGAGGACGCTATTTAGATTAATCTTAGAGAAACTGAAACCCTGTTGTTGTCTTCGCTTGGCAACCCAATCTGCGCGTTCCTTGCCCGCCGCATCAACGGTAGGCACAGAGTCAGCAAAGCGGCAGCCACGCGATCGATCGCACTCCTGGAGCCAATCATTATGTCCCGCCGCAAGTCCTCTCTCTCCGATCTTCAGCAACCGGCACGGCAGGCAGCCGCCCAGCCCTGGGTTGAACAACTGGCACGATGCGGTTATGCCGCTAAAGGCATTGTCTACTTGATTGTTGGGCTTTTGGCAGCACAGGCAGCCTTTACAACGGGGGGTCGAACAACCGATACGAGCGGAGCCTTAGAAACTATCCTCGTCCAGCCTTTTGGGAAATTTCTACTGGCTTTAGTGGCGATCGGCTTGATGGGTTATGCTCTCTGGCGCATTGTCCAAACCGTTTTCGATCCAGAACACGCCGGTGAGCCAATGAAGGCAAAGCAACTTGTGCAGCGTCTTGGCTATGCCTTTAGCGCAAGTGCCTATATTGGGTTGGCGTTAACGGCAGTCAAGCTCATTATGGGCAATGGCAATAGCGATAGTAATGCAACCCAGGATTGGACTGCCCGCTTCATCGCTCAACCCTGGGGGCAAGGGTTAGTCTGTTTGGCAGGGCTAGGGGTGATTGGAGTCGGGCTTTCGTACCTTTATCAAGCCTATAAAGCTGATTTTCAACGTCACTTTCAACGCCATCAGATGAGTGAAACAGAACGCAAGTGGGCGAAATGGCTGGGGCAATGTGGGACTGCGGCACGCGGTATTGTGTTTGGCATCATTGGGCTTTTTCTCATTCTTGCTGCCTTGCGTAACAATGCCAACGAAGCGATCGGGTTAGGCGGTGCCTTAGCGGCGTTAGCACGGCAACCCTATGGTGCCTGGTTGTTAGGCATCGTTGCTCTAGGGTTGATCGCTTACAGCTTTTACTCGTTGATTGAAGCTCGCTATCGGCGCATTGTCCAGCCACGGTAAGCCTATAGCAGTCGAAGAGCACATGAGGACAGAGATAAACCTTGAAACGCCTTTGAGCA
>JBGTJW010000167.1:0-6461 GCA_041744955.1 Stenomitos sp.
CAACCTACGTGCATTATCAACTGGTGCGATCGACCCAACCGTTGACCCTGACCCTGAAAGCGATGGTGAACTATCGTGACTATCACAGCAACACAGAGGGTAACGGCTGGCGGATGACGATCGTGCCAGCCGAAAACGGGGTTTATGTGTCTGCGTATCCAGAGGCGGCACAGCTTTATCTCACGAGCGATCACGCAGAAGTAACGACTGCTCATGATTGGTACTACGGCTTTGACCTGTCAGCCGAGCGCGATCGAGGCTTGAGCGATCGCGACGATCATCTCCATGCCGCCACCTTTCAAGCGACTCTACAACCGGGCGAAACACTCACGCTCATTGCCAGCACCGAGCATAAACCAGAGCGAGACGGCGAAACAGCACTTAAAGTACGTCGCGCTTACGAGCAAAAGCTATTGGGTCTATGGCACAGTAACCGACCCGTTGACACCAAAGACATTCCCGCCTTTGCCAATCGCCTGGTACTGGCTGCCGATCAGTTCATTGTGCAGCGATCGACCCCCGAAGAACCAAACGGTAAAACCATCATCGCAGGCTACCCCTGGTTTAGCGATTGGGGACGCGACACGATGATCAGCCTACCGGGGCTTACCCTTGCTACAGGTCGTCCCGATGTTGCCCGTTCCATCCTGCGCACCTATGCCCGTCATGTAAATCAGGGCATGATTCCCAACCGCTTCCCGGATGCTGGCGAGCAGCCCGAGTATAACACCGTAGACGCAACGCTCTGGTTTTTTGAAGCCGTCCGCGCCTACTATGGCGTAACCGAAGATGAAGATCTGGTGCAAGAACTCTTTCCAGTGCTGACAGCCATTGTGGACTGGCACTGTCGCGGCACTCGCTACAACATCCATCTTGATTCTGCCGATGGGTTACTCTATGCCGGAGAAACAGGGATGCAGCTTACCTGGATGGATGCCAAAGTGGATGATTGGGTCGTGACACCTCGTATTGGCAAGCCGATTGAAGTCAATGCTCTGTGGTACAACGCGCTACGGACGATCGCCAAACTTGCCCGTATCGTCGGCAAACCGCACCAGGAATACGAAGCAATGGCAGATCGAGTGCTGGCACGCTTTTCGCGCTTCTGGCATCCCGAACTAGGGTATTGCTACGATGTCCTTGATGGTCCGGATGGCGACGATGCCTCCCTCCGCCCCAACCAGTTGTTTGCGGTTTCGCTACCCGAGAGCCCGTTGACGATCGCGCAGCAGAAGGGTGTTGTAGATGTTTGTGGACGCACGCTGCTGACTTCCCACGGGCTGAGATCGCTCGATCCCAACCATCCCCAGTATCAGGGCACCTATGGGGGCGATCAGCTTCAGCGCGACGGAGCCTACCACCAGGGTACTGTTTGGGGCTGGTTGATGGGTTCCTTTGTCCTGGCACATTTGCGGGTTTATGGTGAACCAGCAAAAGCCCGCGCCTTTTTGGAACCAATGGCAAATCAGCTCTCTGTCCACGGCGTTGGTAGCTTGAGTGAAATTTTTGATGGCGATGCACCGATGAAGCCCCAAGGCTGTATTGCTCAGGCATGGACGATCGCCGAAGTGCTACGGGCATGGTTAGCAACAGAAGTAGAAACTCGAAGCTAGAGAGGCAAGGGTAAGCTTTAAGTCAAATCATTGTGTCTCAAAGCTCGAAACGGCTGCTGATGGTATCGTTCTTCGCTCAGTTCCAACCGTTGCTTAATAACGTCAGTTCGAGTTAAGAACGCTGATGCGGTGCGGATCGGCTGAAACGCCGCAAACAACGTTAGCGAAGACTTGATATCGGCAACGCTGGCATAAGGGTTTCAGCTTATCCCGAACTCAGGTTTTTTAGCCCCAAAGACTTGATAACGTTCTCATTTGCCCTGGTTCACAACCGGATCAGTCGGTGTGATCTAAATGTGTAGGAGTCGCTAGCCCGATGGGCATACTTGTATTAATTGCGACTGACTATCGTTTGATCACACCGTGTCTGTTGACCAATTGCACGGCTGAAAGACCTGGTAGCAAGGCAAGAAAGTAAACTGAAGAGGGCATGATGAGACGCACACTTTCCATGGGGCTAACACTTCTTTGTCTTGTTGGTATGTCAACAACTGCCATAGCGAAGGGCAAACCGCAGCAACCGCAGACATCGCAGAGAGCAGGGCAACCGATCGAGCAAGGCAATCCACAGCCATACAACCAGCCGCTAAATGGGCAACAAAGGGAGCAAGGGCGCTCTTTGCCATGCGAGATGCAAAGCTCCAACGTGCAACCACAAGTTGACTCTCAGTCATTCGGTGCATCAAACGCGAAGCCAAACCGCTCGAATAAAGGTGGGCGTGTCCGTGGGCGCGATCGTGCTCAACAGATGCAGCAGATGAACAAGCTTGCGAAGCAGCAGCGCGCAGCAGGAAACCCTTCAATGCAGCAAGGTGGCTGTTTGCAACCCCGCAACTAAAAGGGACTCGTAAGGGGCTTTGAGAACGTTGTATCCTTCAGCCCCTTTCAAGTCAAACAAGTTGATTAGTGTGGCGAACCGAACCATTAGCAGGACAAATTTGCTGTGAAACGACGGTTAACCCCTTTGAAGGCGGCTAACACAGTCACTCATCTGCCAGAGCTTAAGCAAGCAAGTTGTCATGCGTTAAAGTGTGCCCCTGTTAGCCACACTTTAGTCTCAAGCTAAGTCTCGCTTTAAGACGAATGTCAAAGGGTTGACCTGTAGTTTGAAACCCTTTCCCAGCAAGTCTTTTGGTCAGAAGCGCTGATTGGTGTCGATCGCCTAAAAAGGTCGATCGATGATACAATTTAAAGGTACAAGTGATCGCATCTCTACTGGTGCGACCGTCGCCTCTTGGGTTGCGTTTAGAGTCGCTCCCATAGCGGGTACCAGCTTGCGTTTTGGAGCTTTTCGCATATGACTTTTTCCCAGGATACCCCCAACGATCGGGTTGTGCCGACGGATTTGCGGCTTGAGATGTCCCGATCGTACCTGGAATACGCGATGAGCGTCATCGTGGGACGGGCGCTTCCCGATGCGCGCGATGGTCTGAAGCCAGTGCATCGTCGCATTCTCTACGCCATGCACGAATTGGGCTTGTCACCCGATCGTCCTTTTCGTAAATGCGCCCGTGTCGTTGGGGATGTTATTGGTAAATACCATCCTCACGGTGATACAGCGGTGTATGACGCATTAGTGCGGATGGCGCAAGATTTCTCCATGCGATCGCCCCTCATTAACGGGCACGGTAACTTTGGTTCCGTAGACAACGATCCGCCTGCGGCAATGCGATATACCGAATGCCGCTTGCAGTCGCTCACCACCGATGCCCTGCTGCAAGATATCGAAGCCGAAACCGTTGATTTTGGCGCAAACTACGACGGGTCGCAGCAAGAACCGCTGGTCATGCCTGCCCGTATCCCACAACTGCTGCTAAATGGGTCGTCGGGTATTGCAGTCGGCATGGCGACGAACATTCCGCCGCACAACTTAGGCGAACTGCTTGATGGTCTTACCGCGCTGATTGCCAATCCTGATCTGACGGATCTGGAGTTGATGCAGTATATCCCCGGTCCCGATTTCCCTACAGGGGCACAGATTCTCGGTCGAACTGGAATTCGTGAAGCCTACACCACTGGGCGCGGTTCCATCATCATGCGGGGTGTGGCACAGATTGAAACGATCGAGCATCGGGGTCGTCCCGATCGCGAAGCCATTATCATCACCGAGTTGCCCTATCAGACGAACAAAGCCGCACTGATCGAAAAAATCGCTGAGATGGTGAATGAGCAGCGGCTAGAAGGCATTTCGGATATTCGGGACGAGAGCGATCGTGATGGGATGCGGATCGTCATTGAACTGAAGCGCGATGCCTATCCCCGCGTCGTACTCAACAACCTTTACAAGCAAACACCGCTACAGGCAAACTTTGGCGCGAATATGCTGGCGCTCGTTAACCGCGAACCGCAGTTGTTAACGCTGAAGCATTTCCTGGAAGTGTTTCTCGACTTCCGCATTGAAGCGATTACGCGCCGTACCCGCTACTACCTGCGAAAAGCGGAAGAGCGCGATCACCTCTTGCAAGGATTGCTGATTGCACTGAGCAACCTGGATGGCATCATCAACCTGATTCGCCATGCTGCGGATGCACCGACCGCAAAGCAAGAACTGATCGACACCTACGGACTCTCAGAACCGCAGGCAGATGCCATTCTGCAAATGCAGCTTCGTCGTCTGACCGCGCTCGAAGCCGAAAAAATTCAACGTGAACATGAAGATTTGCAAGTTCAGATTGCTGATCTGCGCGACATTTTGGCACGGCGCGAACGCATTCTCGAAATTATCGTCACCGAAGTAACAGAGATTCGCACCAAGCACGCCACGCCACGCCGCACCATCATTGAACAATCGGAAGACGAACTGGGCGACATTGACCTCATTGCGAATGAGAAAGCCGTCATTTTGCTGACGGAGCAAGGCTACCTCAAGCGGATGCCTGTAAACACGTTTGAATCCCAAAGTCGTGCGACACGGGGCAAAGCGGGTGCCCGCATAAAGGAAGATGACGGGGTGGAGCATTTTCTCACCTGCTGCGATCACGACAGCGTGTTGTTTTTCAGCGATCGAGGCGTTGTCTATGCCCTCAAGGCATACCAGATTCCGGTTGGGTCACGCACCTCACGAGGTACGCCGATCGTCCAAATGCTGCCGATTCCCCGCGAAGAAAAAATCACTGCGTTCATCCCTGTCACCGAGTTTAGCGCTGACGAATATCTGGTGATGTTGACCCGCAACGGCTATATCAAAAAAACGGCGCTCACTGCTTTCAGTAACATTCGTGCAAATGGACTCATTGCGATCTCCCTGGAAGATGGCGACGAACTCCGTTGGGTGCGCCGTGCGCGGGTTGATGACAGCATCATTATTGGCTCCAGCCTGGGACGATCGATTCATTTTCGTGCGAACCATGAGCAGTTACGTCCTTTAGGACGAGCAACGCGGGGTGTGCGATCGATGTCGCTGCGCGAGGGCGATCGTCTGGTGGGGATGGACATCTTACCCAGTCAAATCGTGGCGGATCTGGCGCAAGTGCTGGAATCGGCTGTGGAACCAGAGGTCGAAGAACTCAATGGTGAATTAAACGGCGAACTGGTTGAAATTGGTGAAGCTGGGGAGCTTGAGCAGCCTCTAGCAGTCAGCGGTCAGCTCGGTCCGTGGATTCTAGTCGTGACCATGGGCGGCTATGGCAAGCGTGTGCCAGTGGCGCAATTCCGCCTACAGAACCGGGCGGGGATGGGGCTAGTGGCGACCAAATTCCGCAAAAAGGGCGATCGGCTGGCGGCACTCCATATCGTCAATGAAGGCGCAGAATTGATGATGGTGACAAACCGAGGCATCATTATTCGCCAGTCAGTCGATGCCATCTCATCCCAATCACGATCGGCTACAGGTGTGCGCGTCCAGCGGTTGGATGAAGATGACGCGATCGCCGCCGTTGCGCTCGTCCCGCCTTCTACAGGGGAAGATATGGTGCTGCCCGAAGAAGGTATAGATGAGGCTCAAGCAGAATAGCGATCGCGTTGAAGTCTTGCCTGCTCTTATTAGTGACAAGCCCATTGTCCAGCAGATGATGGAGCTTTATCACTACGATTTTTCAGAGTTTGACAACACCGATTTAGATGGGCATGGGCGTTTTGGCTATCTCTACCTGGATTACTACTGGGTGGAAGCCGATCGTCATCCGTTTTTAGTGCGAGTGCAGGATCAATTGGCTGGGTTTGTGTTGGTGAATCAATACACGTATCTTCCGGGCAGCCAATACTCAATCGCCGAGTTCTTTATCTTACGCAGGTATCGCAAACGTGGGATTGGTAAGCAGGTTGCGTTTCATATCTTCGATTTATTTTACGGTTGCTGGGAGATCCATCAAGCCCATACAAACATGTTGGCTCAACAGTTTTGGCGGCATGTGATCAGCGCTTACACACACGGCAACTACACTGAAACAGTGATGGAAGATCAAGACTGGACTGGCATTATTCAATGTTTTGACAATACCGACCATCAGCGGTTTGAGTAGGATGGCAGTCGTACAATTGCACAACCTGTTTAGTGTGGCTTGGCAACAGTGTTTGATGTTGTAGTTTGTAGGATTGTCAGAGCGCCTACAGAATTGTTGGCGTGCATGATGTTCAACTGACGCTTATAAGCTGATCACTACATCTCAAACCTCATGCCAACGCTGCTGGTTAAGAACATTCACACTCTGGTCACGGTGGATGCAACGCGGCGAGAGCTTCGCAATGCAGCGATCGTCGTGCGCGATAACGTGATCGAGCAAGTGGGGGCAACAGCAGAACTACCTCAAACCGCTGACGAGGTGCTGGACTTACAGGGTCGGCACGTTGTTTTGCCCGGTCTGGTGAATACCCATCACCACTTCTACCAAACGCTGACAAGGGTTGTTC
>JBGTJW010000168.1:0-8884 GCA_041744955.1 Stenomitos sp.
AAATTCACTCACGTTCACCCATCCAAACTTCCCCTTGCCCGGAACCCCTTGATGGCTGAGAACTTCCTTAGACGTTATCTCCTTGCAAAAGACCTCTCCGTTACCAGAAACGCCCTTGGAGATTGGGGATAGGATTTGGACGCTATCCTAGAGAAGGTGGCTTCTCACTCAAGTCGTGCAACTTCGTGTCGCACTGCCGAAATCTTCTGCCCATTGCTTTCCACTAAAGTCAGCAAAACTTTACCAGTGAAATCGGTAGGAAATTCAAAATCCCTCGCATCCATCGGCGTAAGTTCTTGAACCCACTCCAGCAATGCCTCTTTCCGCTGAGGATCTTGGCAAATCTCAAATAAGACTGAGGAAAGATTTTCGCCCCGATCGCCCAAAATATTTTGCCCTCGAAAGGATGGCAGTCTCATGGCTTCGGGATCTAGATCTAAAAAGCGCATACGACCAAGTTCACTTAAAGATATTTGAACTACGTCCTTTACTCTATCTGGAACTTCTGGTTTTGAATTAATTTGTGAGAGTATAGGTCGATGACTTGGGCAAGAAATTTTGGTAGATTCTGTACCATCTACCAACAAAATATCAGCCTTTATTCGCTGGTTTGAATTACTCTCTTCGTACAGAAGATAGCCAGCGTTTAATCCTCTAACGATTAGATGTTCACGAACTATGTACAGAACAGATTTGTCTGATTCTAGAATGGCTTTTACACCATAAATTGCTTCATATTCATTAGATTCGTATTGAATGGGAAATGTTAATCCCAGCTCAAAATTTTCTGAGTTCTGAAAGGCTACTTCTTTAGTTCCGCCACGAATGCCACGCCATTGAAGAACACCCCCTTCAACGTATTTCTCACCAATAATTTCTGCCAGATTATAACCTCTTGAGATTCCATGCAGAAATCGAAAAGCATCTCGGATGTTGCTTTTGCCAGAGGCGTTTGTGCCCACTAAAAGTGTGAGCGCACCCAGCGTAAGTTCCGCGTCTTTGAAGCCTTTGAAATTGGTGAGGCGGAGTTTGGTAAGCATGGCACTCGATCGCCTAAAGCGGTAAGGAGTATCCTAATGCTACCTTTACTCGCTTTAAAGTTTCGTTGGCGATCGCGCCTGCTTTCTCCCGACCATCACGCAAGACCGAATCCAGGTAGCCCGGATCAGCCATAATTTCCTGATATTTTGCCTGGATGGGTTGGAGATGGGCGATCGTGGTTTCTGTCAGCAAGGGCTTAAATTGCCCCCAGCCCATGTCCTGGCATTCAGCAGCAACGGTTGCTTTCGTTTGACCAGATAGCAACAGATAGAGCGTTAGAAGATTGTGGCACTCTGGGCGATCGGCATCATCAAAGACCAGACCGCGCACCGGATCGGTTTTGCAGCGCTTAATTTTGTTCTGGATTACATCCGGTGGATCAAGCAAGTTAATGCGGCTGAGTTCTGATGGGTCGGATTTAGACATTTTTCTGGTGCCATCGGTCAGGCTCATGACCCGCGCACCTTCTGACCGAATCAGCGGAGCGGGTTTTTTGAGAACGGGCTGATCCGGTTTAGCGAACTTGTGATTAAACGTATCGACCAAATCGCGAGTTAATTCTAAGTGCTGCTTTTGATCTTCGCCGACGGGCACTTTATCCGCATCGTAGAGCAAAATGTCTGCCGCCATCAAAACGGGGTAATCCAGCAGCCCCACGCCAACATTTTCGCCTTGCTTAACGGCTTTTTCTTTGAACTGGATCATATCTGTGAGCCAGTTGAGCGGGGTGATGCAGTTGAGCAACCAGGCAAGTTCACTGTGCGCGGAAATGTGGGACTGGACAAAGATGGTTGAGTCGCTGAGGTCAATACCACAGGCAAGATAGAGAGCCGCGATCGTGTACGTATCTTGCGCCAATGTAGCGGGGTTGTGCGGCACAGTGATGGCGTGCAAATCAACCACACAAAAGAAATTATCGTACTGGTGTTGCCCTTCTACCCAGTTGCGAATAGCACCCAGATAGTTGCCTAGATGGAGGTTGCCAGTGGGTTGCACTCCCGAAAGAATCCGCTGCTTCGCCATAGTCTCTAAAAATAGAATCCAACCAAAAGTAGACGTATCAGTGTGAGGCTGATTGTACCGTAAGTGGAGCTACAGTTAAGAAATGTAAACCCCTGAGCCTGAGCGCTCCAGGTCTTGAACAAAACGGTATTGGTTTGATTATGACCCACTCCCTGACTCAGAATCAGCTTGCTCAACTGAAAGACTGTTTCTCGCTCGCGCAGAACCCCACGCAGCAAGAGACAGCTCGCCAAACCATGACACAGCTACTAAGCGATCTGGCAGTAGACGCTGTTGCCGCAGAAGTGATTGATGCACTCTGGCAGGAGCTATTGACCGCACGACGCTCTACTGCCTTTTGGGAGCAGATCAGCGATGCTGAGAAAGAAATGGGCGATCGCCTGACGCAAGACAATATTCGGCTACAACAAAACTACCTGCGCCTGATGCAAGAGCAATAAGGGTCGGATTAGTAGAAAGGGTATGGGATTAGGAATCAGCGGTCAGCGGTCAGCGAAAAGTTGATAGCTGATGGCTAACCGCTGACGGCTCACAGCTAAACCTTGCCCAGTACAATTGCTGATAGAGAAGTCGGTTTAACTAGAAGTGTAATGTTTTGCCGTCCAATGACTTGCACCACCTCACCAACGGCGATCGTCACATCCTGTTCGCACTGCGCGAGCCACCAGGAACCTTGAAACTTCACTCGTCCCCGCTTATGTGGTGCAATGATGGCGGAGACGATCGCCCGTCCCCGATAGTTGAGGTCTGCGTTGCTAAGAAAGAGCGTTGCAGCCTGCTCTATTGGCTCGTCATAGAGGAATGAGTTAAAAGCCTTGATGGGATTAAACGCTAACATCGTGGTTTCTCCTGAGGCTAAGGGCTTGCAATGTTCTTGTGCTGCCAACGTCGAACAGGTAGAAAGCAAACGCAGCGGGTTCGGCTTACGCTTGATGTTCTAGATCGATCGATAGGCTCTGTTTTGCTCGAATATCTTTGAGATGGCGTTTGACCGTATTGAGGGTGATGTAAAGCTCGATCGCAATCTGTTGGTACGTAAAGCCCGCACGGCGTAAAAGCCAGACCTCGGTTTGCCGTGGCGACAGCTCGTATAAGACGGCTTCAGCCAGTGCCCGGTTTTGCAACGACTGCTGCCGATCTTCCAGTAAAACCGCCAGATAAGGGCGTTTGATGTCATCTAATGCCAGCCACCGGACTCGAATCCGATAGGTGTGCGATCGGGTGGAAGTAATCTCCGACTCCATAACAATCGGCTGATCAGCGTACAGCTCACGGCTTTCAATCAATGCTTTACAGGTTTGCCAGATGGCTTCGGGCACCGTAGGCATCACCGCATGATCCGAGTTGTTGTGCTGGTTGAGCTGTTGACAAATGCAATGAGCGTAGTAGTTGTGATAAATCCACTCGCCGCGATCGGACAAAATTAAAATGCCATCCGTAATACCTTCAAGTACACCCTGTAGTAGGGTGCTGTCTTGGGCGAAGGCTTTCGTTTGTTCTAGTTGACTTAGCATAGTTCTCCGGGGTTAGAGAAGGGTACAAAGCTGCTTTCAAACTGGTGACTGGACACATAGTTGTGCTTCAGTGATCAGAGCAATCTACGTGAATATGACTAACCGAAGCTTCATCCAAACCTCACGTCCAAGTTTCTCGCCGAGACAACCGTTTTTTCCCGGATTATTTGAAGTTTGGGTGAATTAACTCAGATTGTATGAAAATGCTTGTTGCGTTACATTAGCCCTCTCTGCCAAGTTCATTGCCGAGAATGGCTGGTAAGCCTTGCAGTTTTCTGTAAGCAGCTTCATGTAAACCGCTTGCCTTTCCCCGTAGTTTTCGGCAAAGTTGAAGGTATCTTTATGCAATTGCTCTTTCCGTTTTATGCTATCGGCAATGAGCCAAACACCCCCAGAACCAGTCAGGCTTCGTCTTTTAGTGGTTGATGATCACGAAATCGTTCTGGGTGGCACGATCGATCTACTTAAGCAACAATACCCACAAGCCGAAATTCTGACGGCTCAAACCGTTGCGAGTGCGTTGAGCCAGGTAAAAATACAGATGCCTGACCTGATTGTGCTAGACCTCTCCTTACCAGAAACAAGCGGCAGTACAGCCAGGGCTGAGTCGGGCGTGCAATTGCTGAAAACGTTGATGCAAAGCTACCCTACGCTCAATTTGACTGTCCAAAGTACGCACGTTAGAGCGTTAGTACGCATCAGACCCGAAATCGATCGCCACAAGGCTGGGTTTACCGTCGCTGATAAAAGCCTGTCCAGCCGAGAAATGCTGACGCGAGTAGACTGGGCACTCAAAGGCATTACCCACACGAAAGATATTCGGCGGGGACGCACGCTGGAAATCAAGCCGGACTGGATCACCGTACTTAAGCTTGCGTTTCATGAAGGGCTGCAAGATCGGTCGATCGCCAAACGAATGCAAGTTTCTGAACGCACCGTGCGCCACTACTGGACAAAAATTCAAGACGTGCTGGAAGTCTACCCCGATGAAGACAAGCAAGACGGCAAAAATATTCGCATTCAAACCGAAATTCGCGCCAGAGAAGAAGGACTGATTGACTAATGGGTTGCTGGTTGTTAGTTGTTGGTTGTTAACGCTTAAAAACGTGACACGTAAGTCTCCATAGCTTTCACAACCTGGAGTCAAAGACGATGCAGCGCAACCTCTGGAATAGCCTGAAAGCAACCGTTTTACTCTGGCGCTGGGCACTGCCAGGTATGGTTGTCATTGGGCTAGTGATGGCGGCTCGACTCACAGGTTCTCTGCAAAGTTTGGAATTACTGACGCTGGATGCCTTTTTGCGATACCGTCCAGCAGAAACAGAGGACGATCGCATTGTGCTAGTCGGCATCAACAAAGCCGATATGCAGAAAGTGGGCTATCCCATTCCGAAACAAGATTTGATTGACCTACTAAACACGCTGCAAACCTACAAACCAGCCGTCGTTGGTCTACACATTCTGCAAAATCAAATAGCAAAGTCAAATGGTTCAACACTGTTAGCCACGTTGCAACAGCGCCAGAATCTCATTGTGGCTGAAAAAGTGCTCCCTGCTGCCGATCAAGTTGCACCACTATTCGGGTTTCCTGCGAACCAAGTTGGTCTGATTGACCTTATTCCCGATGGCGATAACCATGTTAGACGGACTATTCTT
This sequence comes from Stenomitos sp., assembly GCA_041744955.1. GTDB lineage: Bacteria > Cyanobacteriota > Cyanobacteriia > Leptolyngbyales > Leptolyngbyaceae > Stenomitos. The sequence goes on from JBGTJW010000168.1 coordinate 5,235, forward strand.
GGTACGTTTGATCCGCTCAATGTGAAATCCTACAAGCTGTCTCTCACAATCCAGTTAGTAGAAACCTATCTGAGCGCTCAGGATAAGAACCTTACCCTCAAAAATGGGGTTAACGATCCTGAAGCGATGCGCTTTGGTTCGACTGAACTTCCACGTCTGCGACCGTCGGGTGCCTATGCAGGCGCAGACACGGGTAATCCACAAATTTTGCTCAATTTTCGGCAGCATCATCAGCCGTTTCGCGTGCTTTCTGCAAACGAGGTGAGAGCAGGCAAGGTTGACCCCAACTGGTTGCGCGATCGCATTGTCATTGTGGGCATTACTGATCCAAAAATTCGTCCCATTATTCCAACAGCAGCGATCGCTCCCACCAATTCGCTCGATATTCAGGCACACACCGTCAGCCAAATTATCAGCGCTGTATTGGATCAACGCGCACTTTTGCACACCTGGACGGACGGCTGGGAATACCTCTGGATTTTAGGCTGGGGCTTGACTGCAACAATTTGGGGTCGGCGCAATCTACTCCCTAAAAACAAACTGCTGGGTATTGGTATTGCTCAAGGATGCTTGGTCGGAAGCAGCTATTTGCTCTTGATTGGCGGATGGTGGGTTCCCGTGCTTCCTGCCTCATTAGTTTTGCTCTTGAATGGCATTGGCTTCACCGCTTTCTATAAGTACGACTGGGTTTTGCGCTCCAGGCTAAAAGAAAATCAGCGTGTGATTGAGGAACGTCAACGGATGATCGAACAAACCTTTGACGTGATCCACAACGGTCCTCTACAAACCCTAGCGAGTCTTTTGAGACAAATTCGAGATGGCAAACGGTCGCCAGAGCAATTGCTTTCTGCACTTGAGAATTTGAATCGTGAGATTCGAGGCATTGGTGAGCACCTCAAGCAAGAAACGTTGACTCAAGAAGACAGTCTCTACCTCAGAGATGGGCTGAAAGTAGACCTCAAGCTTCCCCTGCACGAACTGTTTTTTGAGGTGTATAGCTCTACGCTGGAGCGATCGGACTTTCCCAGGTTTGAAACGCTCAAAATTGCCTGTTACTTTGAACCAATTGAGCCAATGACTCTAAGCATTGAACACAAGCGCAGTCTCTGTCGCTTCCTTGAAGAAGCACTGTGCAATGTCGGTAAACACGCTGAAGGAGCCACCCACCTTAACGTTACAGGCACCCAAAGCAAGGATTGGTACTCATTGGAGGTGAAAGACAATGGCATCGGCATTCGTTCATCGCTTGACGGAGAGGGAACAAAACACGCCCGTAAAGTTGCTTCACGCTTGGGCGGCAAGTTCAAGCGTGAAGCTGCCTCTCCTAAAGGAACGGTCTGCAAACTCATATTTCCTCTCACAAAGTTTTAATTTCGGTAATGGATCAAGGCGTAAATTGTGTCTATCAAGTTTGCACTTTTATGCAAGACCTTTAAAAACTATCTGGCATAGACTTTAGGTAGGAGTGCGATCTAACCTCGAATGCTCCCTGTTTCCTGGAACGTCTCAAGAGACTAACTTTGTGTCTCTGTCTCCTTAAAAAAGGGGACATCTACCAAGACTTATCCGGAGAAGGCTTTTGACATAAGAGTTACCTGGATTGATTCAGACAGTCTCCGGGTAAGTCTTTCACATGAAGCAGACTGACTGTTCAATGTGGGCCTTTACTAACCATAGCGTTGGAAAGGCACACGTAGGGCTGTGCATTCTGCCAGAGAGAACTCACTGTAAGCCAACCTTTAGAACCATGAAAAAGCAAACCCCATACCACGTCTCCGTCAGGCGTGGTCAAGCTCTCAGCACCATGCTGGCTATGACTGCGATCATTTTGACACAATATACTCCTCCAAACGATCCGCCACCACGCCGACAGACATCGTTCACAGGCATAGCCCAAGAGTCTGCAAGGGTGCCGCAAATGCCTTTCTTGTTGGAGAGTTGAACGACAAAAATCTTTAATAAGACCGCGCATTGTGTTTAGACATGATGCGCTTTTTGCTAGCTGCGCCTCAACCACTTATATATTCTACATCTAAAGAATAAGATTCTAATTGAGTCCTTTTCAAGCCGCATTAAACGTTAGCGTAGGCTTTGAAGTAACTGTTTCGATCGCCCAATCTGATCCTGACTAAAACCTGCTTCAGCCAAATAGTTGAGAAAAGCAGCATCGCCATAGCGTGGATCGACGCTGAGTGCTTGACGATATGCCTGTTGTGCCTGAGTTTTTTCACCATTGCCCCAATGGGCGATCGCCAGCGCGACAAAGGGATGCGGATTCGTGGGTTCTAAGCGGGCGGCAGTTTTGGCAGTGGCGATCGCGAAGTTGTATTGTCTGACGCGCTCAAACGCCAGACTGAGATTGTAAGACGGAATTTCGTTGGTGGGTTGCAGTGTAGCTGCCCAGGCGTGAGCAGCGATCGCCGCCGTCAAGCGTCCCTCAACCAGATAAACAATCCCTAACGCATTGAGCGTTTGCACATTGAAGGGATTTAGCTGCAAGGCTTGCAAAAGTGTGTCAGCCGCCGCCGCGTTCTGCTTTGCCTTGTGCAGAGTCCAGCCTAGTAGAACCTTGCCAGAAGGATTGGTTGGTTCCAGCGCCACCGCTTGCTTGAGAGCCGCGATCGCTTCTGGATAGCGCTCCTGCTCCCGATAGCTCAAGCCCTGTTGCCGATACGTTTCTGCCGATGTCGCCAGTACAGGCGCACCCCATAGCAGTCCAGCACTCACCAACAATCCTGCAATGACTAATTGCCTCATCGTTTTCCCTCACCCGCCAGCAGTCAGAAATGGTTCATGCACTGATAACTAACCATCGTGTTCAGCGGATGTTGAGAGACTCCGCAGCTCACCGTAGAAAGTTGGTACGTTCTGCGCGTTAGTTATCATGCAGCAGTAATTCATGTCCATAAGAGTTGTCAATCATACAACGCCATTCACCGCTTACGTCTTTCTTAAAAACATAGATGGCATTCCTCTCGATCGCCGGTGTATTGGATGCAGACACGACTGTTTTAGCGACGACTAACGCTGTATCACCCGCTTCCAATATTTTCATGCCAGCCAGACGAACCTTCAGGGTGTGATTGAAGTGTGCCGCGATCGCCTCCATTGCCTTTCTAATCTGAACCTTTCCTGACGCATTCACGCCAGGTTTAACGACAAGCACTGCGTCATCGGAGTAGATGCCCATTAACGTGTCGAAATCTTCGTGGATGATTGCCCGGCTTTCTCGATTAGTCGCTCTAGTGGATGCTGTGTCATCTTAAAATCAATCCTCTTACACATGATGTTTCCCTTCAGCGGCTCCAAGTCACCTTTGCATCACCCATCAGCGACTTTCGACCGTCCGCTGTAAGGGGTTTGTTAGCTGGCTGGCTTTAGCAACCGTACAAAGCCTTCCTGCTCAAAATGGCGATCGGTGGTCAATGCTTCAGCAATTCCCCGTTGACGCATCAAAACGAAACTGACTGCATCGCAGAGTGAATACGTCTTGTCTTGCCGTAGGGTTAGCAATTCAACGGCGGCTTGGTGCATTGACTCATCAACCCATACAGTCTCTATGTCCGGGTTGGCTAACAAATCAACACCAAAATCAAGCACGGATGCACGGGGAAAGCGTCGGGCATTGGCAAGGGCGCCGTACTCCGCAA
>JBGTJW010000169.1:0-2744 GCA_041744955.1 Stenomitos sp.
CGTGAGCTTGGGCAACATCGCTCCAGACCATGAAACGGCCATTCGGGCACTGGTGCGGGTGTTGGAAACCACTCAGAATGAATCCACTCGTGGAAGGATAGCCGAGAGCTTGGGCAGCATCGCTCCAGACAATGAAACGGCCATTCGGGCACTGGTGCGGGTGTTGGAAACCACTCAGAATGAATCCACTCGTTGGAGTACAGCCAATAGCTTGGGCAACATCGGCATGAGTCGTGAGGAAACAATCAGAGGTTTGGTGCGATCGCTCCGACGCCACTTACGCGAAAAAGAAGCCTATCAACTCATGATGAAATGTGTTGAGACACTGTCTTACCCGAAGTTCTTTCAAGCGTTTCACTCTCGTCGATAGTCGGTATGCCAGATTTGCGACTGATTCGAGAAGGTACAGACCTCAGGCTGAAGGGGCGATCACGAGCATAATGACTGTAATAACGATCGCGGCTTATCGATGACTCTCCCCAACTCATTGTCAGAAATCGTTGCCCGGATTAACCAAGGTTCGCTGACCGAGGCTGACCTTCAAGCGCTGGCTCAAATGATTGGGAGTGCCATTGCTCAAGGCGATCGAGCGGTGGCGATCGCGGGGGATGCTCAGGCAGCAACAATTACGACTGGCGATGGCAATGTGGTGCTGAATGTTGTGTTTCAAGCCGATGGGATGCAAATTGCCGGACAGTCGGTGCAGGGGCAGGCGGTAGAGACGTTGCGCCAATTGCTTCAGGAGAATCTATCCACGATCGAAATCAATTGGCAGCAGGTGAGTCGATCGCTCCTCGATGAGCAAATTCAACGCTTAACTACGAACCCACTGACTCATGCCGAGGGCATCACTTATCGCACTGATCAAGTGTATGTGCCACTGGGTTTGGTGGAGCGCAAGCGACAATCTCGCCGTCGAGAAGATGTGTTGCCAGAGCAAGGCTCGTTGCTTTATGAGGAGACGGAAATTACCCAGAAATTTAAGCATGAGGCATTTCTGGAACAGGTGTTGCGCCAGGGGCAAAGCCCTAGGAGTGGTGGACGGCGCATTGCTGTAATTGGGGAACCGGGAGCGGGAAAAACCACACTATTGCAGCAGATTGCTCGCTGGGTTTCTGAAAATATTGGGGGGGCGATCGCTATTTGGGTGTCGCTGGCAGATTTGCAGGGGCAAGAGCTGGAGGACTACCTGCTGAAGCGGTGGTTGCAAGCAGTTGTGCAACAGGTAAGGCAGGCAGAAGCTTTAACCCAGGTGAAGGATGCATTTGTGGCTCAGGTTCAGCAGGGACGAGTGTGGCTGTTGCTGGATGGGGTAGATGAAGTGCGGGTGGCGTCGGGCAATCCCTTGAGTGAGATTGAGCGGCAGATGCGGTTGGGAGGGTTGCTGTCGCAGTCGCGGATTGTGCTGACCTGTCGGTTGAATCTGTGGGACGGTAATCGCCATGCGCTGGATACGTTTGACACTTACCGTACGCTGGAGTTTTCTTACCCAGTTCAGGTGGAGCAGTTTGTGGGACAGTGGTTTGAGGCGTTGCCAGATGCTCAAGCAGGACAGGCAGAACGGTTGTGTGCCGCGTTGAAGCAGCCAGAAAAGGAACGCATACGAGATTTAGTGAAAAATCCATTGCGACTAACGCTGTTGTGTTTCAACTGGTATTTGGGGGAGGGGACGCTGCCGGAGACGAAGGCGGGACTGTATGAGCAGTTTGTGGCGGATTTTTATGAGTGGAAGCGGGAGCGGTTTTCGACGACGGCTGAGCAGAGGCGGCGTTTGAATGCGGCGTTAGGGGAGTTGGCGCGGGAAGCAATCGATAAGGAAGCAACGCGGTTTCGATTGCGGCATGACTTTGTGTGTGAATATCTGGGTCAGCCAAATGAACTGGATTCGTTGTTTCACTTAGCGTTGCAGCTGGGCTGGTTGAATCAAGTAGGGGTGGATGCAGAGAATCGGAGGAAGTCGGTGTATGCATTCTTCCATCCCACGTTTCAAGAATATTTTGCAGCTTTAGCAATTAATAGTTGGCATCTTTTTCTAAATCACGTTCCAGGAAAGCCTAATGATGCTAATGCTAGTTATCGAATTTTCGAGCGTCAGTGGCACGAAATATTTCTTCTCTGGATTGGAAGACATGAAGTTCCTGCTCTTGAAAAAGAAAATTTTTTGCACGAACTAATCAACTTTAATGATGGATATGAGACTGAAGATTTTTATAAGAAACAGGCTAAGTTCTTATCAGCATTAGGTATTGCAGAGTTTAAGAATTTCAGCAAAGCCGATGTACTAATCGAAGAACTAATTCAGAAAGAAGAGTGGAAGATTCTTAAAAACAGCGACGTGCAACGTGTAATTAAAAGGCTAATTTTTCTGCTTTCAAACCCAACTTCATCTTGGTTCCTACTTTCAAGCTACTTAAAAGGAATAGAAACGGTAGAAATCAAAGATTCTAGCATTGCTGACTGTCTTTTAGATATTATCGGAAATTGTCAATATGAAAATTCTATTCGTTCCAAAGCAATTTGCTGTTTTAGTAATCTTAAAATCATCACTCCAAAAATTACTCAAGCTTTAGAAGGCGAATTAAGGAACGTAAAACGAGATGATCCCTGCTTAAAGGATTTAGTTGAAACTTTAGCATCGATTGCTCCTGAAAGCTTGTCTCTGATAGACTACTTGAATATTTTCGTACAGCATCAACCCCTTGATCATAATTGGTCATGGGCAGCTCAAATTCTGCACAGAATCC
>JBGTJW010000170.1:0-7355 GCA_041744955.1 Stenomitos sp.
ACTAAAGACTATCACCGATCGACTAAACTGAAAGGTAAGTCCAACCGTTAATCCTATGGTCTCTAACTCTCTTCGCTGGACAACACGAGATCTTGCTGCCATGCCTGACGATGGCGGTTGGAAGCGCTATGAAATCATTGATGGAGAACTGTTTGTGACGCGTGCGCCCCACATTCGCCATCAAGGTTCAGGCGGTAACATTCATTTTGAACTGGAAATTTGGTCTAGACAAACCCAGCTTGGCAAACCATTTCAAACTCCTGGTGTCATTTTTACTCCGACTGATGCCGTCATTCCCGATGTTGTTTGGATTAGCCAGGAACGACTCGCCAATGGCATTGATGAAGCTGGACACCTCATTGTCGCTCCCGAATTGATGGTCGAAGTTCTTTCTCCAGGCGAACTCAACGAACAGCGAGACAAAGAAGTGAAACTCAAGCTGTATTCTTTGCATGGAGTTCAGGAGTATTGGATTGTCAACTGGCAACTAAAAACCCTGGAAGCCTACCGCCGTTCTGATGCTCAACTTCAACTCATCGCCACCCTGCTCGAAGGCGACACCCTCTCCTCACCCCTGCTACCCGGATTCAGTGCTGCGATCGCCCAAATCTTCCAATAACCCTACTTCTTTAGACGACACCTAAGATGCACCAATAACCCACCAATCCTCAACATGTATTACCTGTAGGGTAAGCGGTCTTCTTATCATTTTGATTGAGGTGTCAATACCTGCTCAATCACAGTGCGTAATGGTTGCCAGACAACTTCGCCTCTGAAGTTCTCCCAAAAACTCGAAGCCTTATCGTAATAAAGCAGCCGCTGTTGACTCAGTTCGTACACCACAGGGATTTCGTACCACAGCAAGTCTACTCGATGCCCAAAGGGATTGGTCGTCCGGATCTCCATAGCCGTGGAGTCTTCCACCTGATCCACCAGGGCGATCGCAAAACAAAAATGAGTTGGCATCCGAAAGTTGTAAAACGCTTGTCCCGTCGCCGACGGTGTGAGGTGTTCTCGCGCCCACTGAGAGGATTGCGTTGAAAACTGCTTCAAAGCATTCAGGTTGATGGCAGCAAACTCAGAAAATAGAAAAAACGCTTCCCCACGCATCCCCAATCCCGGCTCAAAGTCCACCATTTTGGCGATGTAATTATACCGTCTACCTTTGTAGACAATATCTTTGCAAATTTCTGGGCAGCCCAACTGCTCTAACCGTTGCAGCACGTCTTCAAGATAGCGATCGCACTCCTGGCGATTTTGACATTCTTTCGGCTGCACATATTGACCCCGCTTCGGTTGCCACTGCTGCAAAATGCGCTCAAGAGCGATCGCGGCTTCCTCTGCCACAGAGATGACCTGATTGTTATCTCCCGTTACAATCATAGACTTTGAGACATCGCCACCAATGGCGATCGATCGATCTCCCGTCATCAGCACAAACTGACCAGTTTGGAGAGCCGCTACGATCGCCTGCAAATCTGCTTCATCCCCTTTACCAGCAGCAACTCGTTGGATAATCTCTTGCATCTTCTCTGGCATCGCCTCAGCCAAACGGTTCTTCTGCTTCATCATGCTTGCATCAAGGATACTTGATCCGCTTTCTAAGTCTGAATGAAGACAACCCAATTCGCTCTGGTTGATCCTAAAGGCTTCCCTCCTCACTCAGCCCAACTTTCAAGTACCTGCACATCCACTACCACAGGAATCGGGGCAAGCAGCTTCTGCGCCGGTTTCACCATACAGCGGTGTAAGCGTTGGCTAACCATCTCAACTGCCGCTTCTGGACACTCCAGGACAATCTCATCATGCACCACAGCAATCAGTCGAGCATTGCCCAACCGGGGATGCAGCTTGACCAGAGCCAGTTTGATGATGTCCGCATTCGTCCCCTGCACCGGATAATTGAGTAAGTCCGTTAGACGCGGTTGCTCAGCCTCAGCCCACAGACGTAAGCGTCCAGCAAGGGTTTGAGTCCGTCGCGTCTTGTTTCAATACAGATTACGCTTGACCCGTTCATGCCAATGACGCACACCTTCATACACCTCAAAAAAGCGTCGCACAAAGGTACGGGCATCCTGAAGACTCATCACGATGCCATACTCAAGCTGGGTTTCTAATTGCAGCCGCACGGCACTCATGCCATAGATCAGTCCAAAGTTAAGTTTTTTCGCAATGCGCCGTTCTGCCTCGGTAATGGCTGCAAGGGGCTTGCCAATCACGATGGAGGCGGTCAGTCGGTGAATATCCTCGCCGTTCTGGTATGCCTCAATCATGCGGCGATCGCCACTGATTTTGGCAACGATGCGCAGCTCAATTTGGGAGTAATCCCCTTTAACGATTTTGTATCCCGGTGCTGCGACAAAACAGCGGCGAGTCAGGGCAAGATGTGGAATTGTTTGAATAGCGGGACGACGGCAGGTAAAGCGACCCGATCGCGCACCCAGTTGAAAATAGTGGGGATGAAGGCGACCGGTCACTGGATGCATGTGTTTGATCAAACTGGCATCAAAGTTCGACAACACTTTGGCAAGCCGTCGGTATTCCAGGAGCGCCGGAATCGCTGGATGTTGATCCACCAGGGCAATCAGGACACGTTGACTGGTGGACTTCACCGCAATGCCCTGTTTCCCAAGCACTTGTTTCACCTGCTCTGGTGAATTGGGATTGGTGCCACTGCCTCCGATTGCTTGTAGTCCTGGCAGAAAGGAAGTCTGTTCCAGCACTGCTTCACCCAAACAATGCCGAAAGGTCTGCAACGCCGCCTGCAATTGCTGGTGCAACTGTGTGACAGCTGTTTGCCAGCGATCGCGATGCAACAGCATCCCATTGAGTTCCATCTGAGCTGTGGCTGGGACGCAAGCAGACTCCAGTCCGGCGATCGCCAATAACTTCTGGTGTTTCAGCCGCACCGTCAACACCTCATGTAAAGCTAGCAGCACCTGAGCATCCATGGCGGCGTAGGTCAGTTGTGTGGTCGTTAAGTGGGGCTTAGAAAAGTCACTTTGCTGCTGGGTTTTATCCAGATTGATTCCTAAAAGCTTCTTGGCAACGACTCCCAGCGATGCCTTCCCTTTGCGTCCCGCTTTCAGCACCTGATAGGCAAGCTGCGTGTCAAAAAACGGACCCGCAAGTTGAAAGCCTGCCTGAGTGAGAAACTGCCAGTCGAATTTAAGATTATGGGCAATTTTGAGCATAGGGCTTACCAGTAGCTGCTGGAGCAATTTACATTCATTAACTGAGAATGCAAAGAGGTCAATCACTAATACAGGCTGAGCAGGAACCGCAATTTGTAACAGGCGGATGCGGTCAGTATGTGGATCAATGCCAGTCGTCTCGCAGTCAAGGGCAAGGCGCTTTGCTGAGCGGAAAGGGGCGATCGCCTGCTCCAGTGTCTCAATATCCTGAATCAACTGATACATCAACCGATGTTCTGAGTGTTTAAGCACTGAATTGTCGGCGCGTTTGACAGCCGTGTCTCGCAGCGTCTCTTCATACGTGTAAAAATCATTGCCTTTCATAGTTTTGTAGATGATGCGCTTTGGAATAGATCCACCTGCATCACTTGTTCAGGTTGGGTTATGTCCTGAGCTGTAGACTTTATGGCTACTTCAGGCGATGTGATTTTCCCGTGGAAAGTCTGCGCCAAGGCTCGTTCCACCTTAGGGGCATGTCGTACAACCTTGCGGCGAATAGTGATGCTTATCGCTTGCAAAATGTGATGCATTGGCTGGACAGGTTGCCCTCCTGTCATCGCAAAGAAAGAAGCATGTCCCGCTGGCAAACGGTTGTGGCGTTGCATCACCTGATCAAACGCCCAAAGGCAAAGTTCTGCATATTCATGCCGTAAGGGTGCTTCCAGGGTGAGAGGTTGTAAGGCACAGACAATTTCCGCAGGAGTGATGGCTTCTGTCACGATGCCTTGCTCAAACTCATCCAAAATTAACAGAAACCGCTCCTGCCTCACAGCCTGTAAGAGCCAAGCGGGCAGCAGATCGGACCAACTACTCGCACCTGTAATGATGGGTCCTTGAAAGTACCTGAGATGGTCAGTTTTCAGTGGTAGAAGCTGCAACAGCACTTCCAGTAAAGCCGTTGGGGTCGGTTCCATCTGCGCCATCACTCGCATCATGGTTAATGCTTGCGTCCACGATGGAGAATCATCTGGCTGTGTCTCAACCAGTGCCGGAAAAAGGTCAATTTGATTCATGGTGGGTGATTGGGTGAACACGGTCGCACACAATCCCGAACCTGTACTTCTTCCAATGCCTTTTCTGCCAGTGCTAGAGCGGTTTGTATGCTACTTCATCAACCGAAATGCAGACGCTACCATCGTTGCTCACTCTGCCGGAGGAGGGTGATCCGGCTCTGTGCCGATCTCTACGGTGGAGCCGTTACAGCAACCGAGGTGAATCCGATGAATCCCGATGACTTAGAGACTGGATTTGAATCCACAGGCTACGCTCAACCGGCTGCTGCCGTGCCTGCTGCCACGACTGATGCTGCCTGGGGTGCGGGCAACACGCCCTGGCAACCGGATCAGTTTCAGGACGGCTATCAAGAAAATATCTATGCCGTCAATTTTGGTGACACACCTTATGCCGAAACAGCGAGTCATCCTAACCCACATCTGAGTGAGTACAGAGGCTTAGAGTACAGCAGCTTAAACGACAACGAATTGGGATTGTAAGGTTCGGGAACTGTGCTGCTGCCAGGGCGGTAGCGCCTCCCGCAGCACTCAAAAAATTTGCACACGTTAAAGGTCATGAGTCATGGTGAATTCATCCACCAGGTGCAAGAGCATTGTGCGCTCCTGCGTAAGTTGGCTATGGGCGATCGCGTGCCTTCTGCTCATGCTGGGAGTCTGTTTGTTGCCTGCTCCCGCCTGGGCGCAAGCGTTGCCGCTGACCGCTGCCCACACGCCTGACTGGAGTCAGATTAGCTTCAGCCAATTTCCACCTGTAGCTTCTAGTGGTTCTGTACCAACACAGGGTAGTTTTCCCGGTCGTCGCTGGCTGGCTGGGCAAACTCCAGACCAATTTCTGGCGCTGGGAGATGTTCAGGAACTACAGCCTCAAGCCTTTTCCCTCAACCAGATTGGACAAGTGCTGGGACAAAATCTAGCCCAAACATCGCTGTCCGCTTTTCCATTGGCAACCAAGCAAAGTTTGAAGCAGTTGCTCGATGCGATCCCTTCTTTAGGGCAATTGCAGATCAAAGACATCCCACCGATCGCGGCTTTAGTGGGAGCACGCGCCGCAGGCATTGTTGCTGATCCAGGGTTGGCAACAGGGCTGACACTTGATCAGGCGATGCAGCAATTCCCGAAATTGGGTGCTTTGAAGTTGGATGCCGTTGATCTGACGCAATTTGCGATCGCGTCCATCCCCGGTCTAGCGGATGCCACCTTGGGCAACTTTTCGGACTGGGAAACGACTCCAATTAACGGTGTCCCTGGACTTAATCAGGTGCCGCTGACGAGCTACCCACATCCACTGGCATCGGGTAACGGCATCGTGATGCGGGTTGATGCCGTTTATGGTCCCTCCGAAGCGAACCGCATGAACACGATTTCTGGTTCCGATCTTCAAGGATTTGCGATTCCCTGCACTAAACAAAAGGGACGCAAGGACTGTGCCTACATCGAACTCGATGATCTGGAGAGTAGTGGACGGGCTGCACGAGGCGCACTGGAAGGTAAACAGTGGATCTCTGGGAAATATCAGGAGGTGGAAGGCGGTAGGGGCGCATTGCGTGTGGTGAATGGGGGCAAAGAACCGACGGGTAGACAACCGTTTGGTCCCACCTTCAAAGTGGCAGTATGGGAACCGGATGAAACCACCGATACGGTCACGACGGCTCTCTTCTTCCGCTTTTGCCAGGGCGCATTGGGTTGTACACCCTACTTTATTGGTCCAGTTCCCTTTCTCACCTATAAAGTCAATGCACTTATGTTGGTCGGTAATCTGGCTTCAAGTGCTAAGTCAGCCACAGCGCCTTCTACTCCCACAGGGGCAAGCCGCGACCAAAGTGGCAGCAAGTATGGTGAATTGCCTGACACTGCAAATTGTTTGCTCTCTGGTCAAGGAGTGGGCGATCGCTCTGGACTTGATCTCAAGTCATTAGCTGGAGCCATTGCCAGTATCGAAAGTCAGGGTAATGGGGATTATCAGGCAGTTGGAGTACATACGTGCGCCGATGGTGGCAGTAACTGCGGGCGCGGACTGGGACGCTATCAGTTTATGAACTACAATCCTTTCGCCACCACGCTGATTGCGGCAAAACCAGACGGACAGGCATTTCTCAAGCGTGTTCAAGGCGGCTACCAGCCAACAGCGGCAGATTTGATGCAGTACTTTCCACCGGAAGACCAGGAGCGGGCCTTTCAAAGTTCCCTGGCAGACTTGACCAAGCGGGCAAAGCAGCAGCTTGATCCCACGACTGGTAACCCCTTTATCGGCACGCGCCTCATGGAACGGGTAGCACAGATGCACTTTGGTGGACCCGACAGCGCGATCGATGGCAGCAGTTCGGATGCTTTGGGGCAGTTGAGCTTACGGGATTACGGCAGGCAGGCAGCGCAACGCTATCAGGCAAGTGCCAATATTTGTGCTCCGTTCACTAAAGCCAATATAGGTAAAGGGCAACCTGTCAGTGCCGCCAAAGGACTCGGCAACCAGATTGCGATCGCCGCCAACAACGCGGCTGGCATGGACACGTCCGCTGGTCCAGGCGGTGGCAATGAAGCCTGTGCCTGGGCAGTGAACCGGGTCTTGCAAAAGGCTGGCGTTGCCCCGCTAGGAGATAATCCCAACTATGTCCCCTCGGTGGAAGCGGCTCTCAAAAGCGGTCGTGGTCAAGCCGTTTCATCAGCTCAGGCGCAAGCAGGGGACATCATTATTGCCAAAGACCAGCGGCATATCGGCATCTGCCTGAACGAGGGTTGTACGCGGGTGCGCTCCAACTCCAGTTCCCGCGCCCAGTTTGCCTGGGTCTCTAGCCGCTCCTTCGATGGTTACTACGACCAATATGGCGGCAGTGAGAAGCTTTACCGTGTCATTCAATAATTAAAAGGAGTTTGTTATGCCATTGCTCAAGCGCTTTTGGGTGTGGTTCGTCGTTGGGCTACTTGCCGTTACTACTTTCACCACGTTGGTCTTGGGTCGTTTAGATGCACCTACTCCCGCGATCGCCCAATCGTCAGAAGCGGCGATCGTGCGGCAGGTGGTGCAGCAACAACTGGGTCGGTCTAACCGATTCTCGGTACGGCAGGTCGCAGTGAGTGGCAGTTATGCGTTGGTGTCCTGGAATGAGGGCGAAGCAGGTGGACAAGCGGTTCTGCAAAAGCAGTCTCACCG
>JBGTJW010000171.1:0-22293 GCA_041744955.1 Stenomitos sp.
CGATAAAGACGGGCATATAAAACCTGTTGTTCTGAAGAAAAAGCAACGTCCCCCTCCTTCTTCTTGAACTGTGGAAGATGCGGTAACTTTTCTAACGCCAGAGGTTCTGTTAAACCGCAGATTTCCTCCAACTGGGTGAGGAACCGATCCAACGCTTGCCAAGGAGGAGTAAGGTAGCGATATTGCATCCCTACCGGCAAAATGAACACCTCTTCTGGACGATTCGCCTTCTTTAAATCTTCAACACACCAAAAGCCTAGTTGGGCAATTCCCGGTTCTAGGGGGCTAATAATCTCATTATGACCATTGGTTGCTCCTTCAGGAGCGGCTGCTAGAGGAAATAAGCCATTGGCAAACAAAGCCCTAGCCGATCGCAATCCCATAATATCCAACTTGCCGCGATGAATCGGAGTTCCCCCCAATTGAGAATACAACCATCCCACCCTCGAACCTGCCCACAGAGGAATACCGCGATCGTAAATAAAATGAAAGTGCGGGGAAGTCGAAAGCGGAATTTGCTGTTGGCGAGCAAGTTTGGGTATTTCCTCCCAAATCATATGACCCAAACAAAGCGGATCGTAGGTGCTGGGATGGCGAAAGGCAAGTAATAAGCGAATTTTTCCGGCTTGGAATTGGCTGTAAAGATCCGCCAGTTGTTCGAGGTTTTGGATCTCAATCGATCGAATATTCGTTAAAAACTGCTGATACCAGGGTTTAATCACCCATTGGGTTAATCGCAGCACAACAGGATTAAACGACGGAGGGATAAATTCAAGCGGAGGCTGAACCTGAGTCAAAACAGATATCTCCCGATCTCAGAGGGCTTTTGATCTACAAAAATTATACGAAGTGCTTTGCGGAACTCCTGCCAGATTCAACCCAGGCGGCGAGGAGTCGCATTCCCCTCACTCTTCCAGTTCAGCCTCCTCCTCTTCAGGCCCCTCAGACTCTCGCCGCAGTTGAGCCGGAATCGCTGCAATAATCGCATCTAGCACCCGCGCCACCGGAATAATTGTTAATCCCATATCCGGTAAAGATTGACCCTTGGGAATGATCGCCCGTTTAAATCCCAGTTTAGCCGCCTCCTTCAGCCGTAACTCCAACTGAGACACCGCCCGGACTTGTCCTCCCAAACCCACCTCACCAATTAAAACAGTACGCGGATCGACCATGCGATCGCGAAAACTCGCCACCACCGCCACCGCAATCCCCAAATCCGCCGCCGGTTCCTCCACCCCCAAGCCTCCAGCAGACGCCACATAAGCATCTAACTTAGATAACGGAATCCCTACCCGCTTCTCCAACACCGCCAAAATTTGCAGCAAGCGATTAGACTCCACCCCCGTCGTCGAACGTCGAGGAGAACCATAACTCGTCGGACTCACCAACGCCTGCAACTCCACTACAATCGGTCGCGTCCCTTCACACGCCACAATCGTCGCCGTTCCAGAGACAAACTCATCGCGATTGCCTAAAAATAGCTCAGACGGGTTCGCCACTTCCTCCAAACCCTGTGCCACCATCTCAAATACCCCAATTTCATGGGTCGCCCCAAAGCGATTTTTCATCGACCGTAACAGACGATGGGAGGCAAAGCGATCGCCCTCAAAATACAATACCGTATCCACCAAATGCTCCAAAACCCGTGGCCCCGCAATTGAGCCATCCTTGGTCACATGACCCACAATAAACAGCGTAATATTTTCCCGCTTCGCCACCTGCATCAACGCCGAAGTACACTCCCGCACCTGCGCCACCGAACCTGGAGCCGACGACAACGCACTAAAATACAGCGCCTGGATACTGTCAATCACTGCCACATGAGGCTTCAGCGACTCCAGCTCTGCCAGAATCGTGTCGAGATCGGTTTCAGGCAAGAGGTAGAGGTTGGAGGGTGAGGAGTGAGGAGTAAGGGGGGAAGGGTGAGAGGAAGGAAGTTTTGAGTTTTGAGTTTTGAGTTTTGAGTTTTCCCGACTCCCGACTCCCGACTCCCGACTCCCGACTCCCGACTCCCGACTCCCGACTCCCGACTCCCCACTTCTCTCTCCTCTCTCCTCTCCCATCCCCAACCGCTGTGCTCTTAACTTCACCTGTTGGGCTGACTCTTCGGCACAGACGTAAAGAGTACGATAGCTTTGAGACATACGGTTGGCAGTTTGTAGCAACAGGGTCGATTTGCCGATACCAGGATCACCGCCAATGAGTACCAGGGAGCCAGGGACAATGCCGCCGCCTAAGACGCGATCGAGTTCAACATAGCCAGACGAGAGGCGAGCCTGGGGATGGTCAGAAATTTGCGCCAGCGTCAGGGCAGCTTTGGGTTGTGCGGGTAGCTGTCGGGTTGCTGAGGTACGGCTACCGATGCGGGCGGCACCCGGACGAGCGGCAACAGTTGTAGTGGAAACAGCCTGTTCTTCCAGTGCATTCCAGTTATTGCAGGCGGGGCATTTGCCAAAGTATTGAGAAGACTCTGCGCCGCATTGGTTACAAACGTAGTGCGATCGAAGTTTCGGCATTCTTTAGGAGGAAAGGTAGAAGTACTTATAGCAGTGAGAATGCTCACAAACAGAATAGTGAGAACGTCCGAAGTGCTTTAAGGGAGACAATTTTAGCGTTCGGAAGTGAATAACGTCGGGTATTATCTTTAATGATAAAGTACAGAAATTAATGTTTCTAAAACAAGCTTAAGGAGTCTATTAACTTGGAAAATCACAAAGAAAAAATACTAGTAGTTGATGACGAAGCAAGCATTCGCCGCATTTTAGAAACACGCCTCTCAATGATTGGCTACGACGTAGTGACAGCGGCTGATGGTGAAGAAGCGCTTGACACCTTTCGTAATTCTGACCCCGACCTGGTGGTGCTGGATGTCATGATGCCAAAGCTGGATGGCTACGGCGTTTGTCAAGAACTGCGGAAAGAATCCGATGTGCCCATCATTATGCTAACGGCGTTGGGCGACGTTGCCGATCGCATCACGGGCTTGGAACTGGGTGCGGATGATTATGTGGTCAAACCCTTTTCGCCCAAAGAGCTAGAAGCGCGGATTCGCTCTGTGCTCCGACGAGTCGAAAAAACGGGCACTACGGGTATTCCTAGCTCTGGTGTGATCCACATCAACAGCATTCGCATCGATACCAATAAGCGTCAGGTCTACAAAGGCGACGAGCGTATTCGGCTGACTGGCATGGAATTTAGCCTGCTGGAACTGTTGGTAAGCCGTTCTGGAGAGGCGTTCTCGCGATCGGAAATTCTGCAAGAAGTTTGGGGCTATACCCCTGAACGTCACGTTGATACCCGCGTTGTCGATGTGCATATTTCGCGCCTCCGCGCCAAACTTGAAGACGACCCCAGCAATCCAGAGTTGATCCTGACCGCTCGTGGCACAGGGTATCTCTTTCAGCGCATCCTTGAACCTGGCGAAACTGAGTAAACCAAACTGCTGCTGCTGACTTGTATGCTTAAAGGGAGACTGTCTACCGCTTAGATACTCATGCAAATTTATTTGGACTACAGCGCTACGACACCCACTTGTCCAGAGGCGATCGCGGCAATGCAGGCTGCCCTGAGTGAGCAGTGGGGCAATCCGTCCAGCCTCCACGTTTGGGGGCAACGTGCTGCCATTGTAGTCGAGCGCGCCAGGGTGCAAGTGGCACGGCTCATTAATGCGCCGGCTGCGTCGATCGTCTTTACCGCTGGTGGCACCGAAGCAGATAATCTTGCGATTATGGGTGTTGTGCGTCAGTATGCCACGCCGCAGCACATGATTATTTCCAGCGTGGAACATTCAGCGATCGCCGAGCCTGTGCGCTGGTTAGAACAGCTAGGCTGGCAGGTTACACGCTTACCTGTCGATGCTCAAGGACGAGTGAATTCCCTGGATCTTCGGGCAGCGCTGCAAGAAAATACGGTGCTAGTGTCGATCATTTACGGACAGAGTGAGGTGGGCACCCTACAGCCCATTCAAGCGTTGGGAACGATCGCTCGTGCTCATGGTGCTGTGTTTCATACCGATGCCGTTCAGGTCGCCGGACGTTTGCCACTGGATGTGCAGCAGTTACCCGTTGATCTACTGTCATTATCCAGCCATAAGCTGTATGGTCCTCAAGGCACAGGCGCGCTCTATGTGCGACCAGGTGTGACCCTGGTGCCGCTGCTGGGTGGTGGCGGTCAAGAAGCAAAGCTACGATCAGGCACTCAGGCGGTACCCGCGATCGCAGGTTTTGGCGTTGCGGCTGAGTTGGCGGTGCAGGAAATGGCGATCGAAACACCACGGTTGACGCACTTACGCGATTACCTCTTTGAGCAGTTAGCCGATGTGCCTGGATTACTTCCCACAGGCGTTAGCGGCGCAGTGCTCAAAACATCCTCTGCAATCCGACTGCCGCATCATGCCAGTTTCTACCTGCCATCTGCCGATGGCGAAACGCTCAACGGCAAAATGCTGGTGCGTCAGATGAATCTTGCTGGCATCGGCATCAGTGCTGGCTCTGCCTGTCACAGTGGCAAATTGTCTCCCAGCCCGATTTTGCAAGCGATGGGCTACAGCGATCGCGCAGCAAAAGCTGGAATTCGCCTCACGGTCGGACGCGAAACGACGGTTGCTGATATCGATTGGACAGCGATGGTACTCAAACAAGTCTTAGCTCGGCTAACGCCAGAACCGTCTTTAGCAAGAATCTGACGCGAATTGGTCAATAAGATGCCTCGAACTGCTCACTTTAGGGATAACTAGGTCTAGGAATAACGAAATTAGCCGTTTATTCGACTTATCTATCTAGTAGAGAGCGGTGCAATGTCCACAGATCCAGCCAACGACGACAAAAAACATCTAGAATTTTTGGCTTCGCCCTTATTGTTTTTATCGTACTAGCCATACTGCCTACGGCAGGTTTTCTACAGTACGGCGATTTACTTTTTGGAGAACACGCTTTTGCAAAAGTACTTCTACTTAGTAGTACTGGTGGCGCTTTAAGCGCATCAATCTGCACCAAAGGTCACAAGCGACGTTTCAGAGCTATTCTGCCAGGAGCCGTAATGGGCATTGGTGTACCACTCGCATTCATCTCGTACGTTTTGCTTCTACACAGAGAAAATTTGCTTAAGATCGAGTTTGTTCTCTTAGTATTTGTCGGAGTAATTCCAGGACTAATCCTGTACGCTGTGATGCTGAAGGATAATCTTCCTGAAACCTAGTTCATTAAAGCCGCTTCTCCTAAACCTGTATGCCTTCCTGCGATGCTAACCATTTAAAAAACTTAAAAACAGTGTCAGCAAGGATGATTTACCCTGTGACACTGTTTTTAAACGAATAAGTGAAAACTAATGCTTAAGCGTTAGAACATCTGTTAAAGCGCTTTGTAGAAGCGGTGCCTTATCAAGCTGTTCCCAGGGCAAGTCTAGATCGGTGCGTCCCATGTGACCATATGCCGCAACATCTTGATAAAAACGACCATTGCGATCGCCTGGTAAATGACACAGGTTAAAGGTCTGGATGATGCCTGCTGGGCGCAGTTCAAAGTGTTCTTTGACCAGTTCGAGCAGGCGATCGTCGCTGATTTTACCCGTATCAAAGGTGTCGATCATAATGCTGACCGGGCGTGCTACGCCGATCGCATAACTGAGCTGCACTTCGCATCGATCTGCCAGACCCGCCGCCACAATGTTCTTAGCAACATAGCGACAGGCATAGGCAGCACTGCGATCGACTTTGGTAGGGTCTTTGCCTGAAAATGCACCACCGCCGTGGCGGGAGTAGCCACCGTAGGTATCCACGATAATCTTACGTCCCGTCAGCCCCGAATCTCCTTGAGGTCCACCAATCACAAACTTGCCCGTTGGGTTAACCAAAAAGCGAGTATCGCGATCGGGCTTCACGTCAATGTCCATGAAGACAGGCAGCACTACCAATGTCCATAGATCTTCCTTAATCTTTGCCTGGACTGCCGCTTCGTCTGTGATCTCCCCAATGGTCGCCGTATGCTGGGTTGAGACGAGAATGGTATCAATGCCGATCGGTCGATTGTCTTCATACAATACCGTCACCTGAGTCTTGCCATCAGGACGCAGGTAGGGCAATTGACCCGTTTTGCGAACCGTTGCCAGACGACGTGAAATCCGGTGCGCCAATGAGATCGGCAGTGGCATTAGTTCGGGCGTTTCGTTGCACGCGAACCCAAACATAATGCCCTGATCGCCAGCACCAATCAGGTCAAGCTCTTCGTCGCTTGCCTGTTCGCGCATTTCATGGGCAGTATCAACGCCCTGAGCAATATCAGGCGACTGAGCATCTAGCGCCACCAGCACAGCACAGCTACCAGCCGAAAAACCACAATCAGCCCCGGAATAGCCAATTTCAGCAATTTTTTGCCGAGCCAGATCGATATAATTTACCTTAGCCTTAGAGCTAATTTCACCAGTAATCAGCACAAGACCTGTGTTGACTACCACCTCAGCTGCCACACGACTTGCAGGGTCTTGTGCCAACAAGGCATCTAAAATTGTGTCTGAAATTTGGTCACAGATTTTGTCTGGATGACCTTCAGTAACGGATTCAGAAGTAAAGAGATAGCGGCGGGACAAGCGTCAATCCTCTCTGGCGAACGACTAGAAATAATCAGTGAAGCATAGTTGCAATGAGTCAGCAGATTATAGCATTTGAAATTGACCGGAACGATCGCCTTCTCGGGTCAGAATGCTGTAAACGCTTATTACTTAGTCTGTAACTCAAGCAGTGGAATGATGAGTCTGACATTTGTACAGTGATGCTTTCATACCTCAAAGCGCTGAACTGTCAGACTTTTCACATCAAACTAGTGCAAAAATAGCATCAGTATTAAAGACACTCATCTATTTGACTTGACTTAGAAAAAGAATATAAGAGTGTCGCGCTCCGTACACTTATAGTGAACGTTCTACACACAATCTTTACAGTTAGCCCTAACGCACTTCGGTATGACTACGGCAGGATCTGTATGTCTGAAAAGTTTGCGATCGCAACGTCTGCCTGCTGCAACGAAACTGAGCGTGTCCAACCCCAGGTCACTCCAACGCAGCCTGCCGCCTTGGCTGTCTTTGCCATTTGCATATCGGCAGCAGCATCACCAATCACCAGCACTGTTTCCGGTGAAACCCCTAATAAATGACAGGCTTGATAAAAAACGGTTGGATCAGGTTTGCTAGGTGCGCTGTCGATTCCTAAACCAACCTGAACACACGTCCCAAGCTCATAGCGCTCCACAAAATCTTTAACATTTTCAGTCGTGTCAGCAGACGTGATGCCCACTAATATCCCAGCCGCTGTCAAGGCTTGCAAAACCTCACGTGCGCCTTCGAACAGTGGCGTATTGTCTGACTTCCGGTGAAAGACTCGTTCTGCTTCTGTAAATGCCGATCGCACTAATGTAAGCGACTCCAACCAATCGCGCCCTGTCTCAGCCACATACGCTGCTGCCGCAATTTCATTTTCTTGCCGTGTCCCCACAGCAAGTAAGCCTGCTGGATTTAATTGATCCCCGTTCAGTCCAAATGCCATCAGCAGTGGCTCTTGCACACCAGGAATTTGAGCATCAATCAGGCGCGATCGTCGCTGCCCCAAGCTCCGCAAAAACGTTTGTGCATCTGCCAGGGTGCCGTCCTTATCAAACAGCACCGCTTGAATCGACGGAAATTGGACGTGACCGCACTGAATAGTAGCCAAGGCAGAGAACTCCAGATCAAAGAATTAGCTCTGTTCGCAGAGCTTCGGCAAGTAAGTCCGGGGCTGGGAACATAAGCTGAGGCAACCTGCCCTTTGCTCCCACAAGCTTTTATATGTTGTCTCATACTCTAACGGTGTGCTGATTGCTTGCTAGCGATCGCCACTCCAAAAAAAAGAGGGGACACCCCCTCTTTGGGCGACAGATACTGATATCTGTCTGCCCTTATATCGGCTGAAGCCTTACGTAGCTAGAGGTTACTCGGCAGCAGAAGGAAGTTCTTCTAGTTCGACCTCTGGAATCGTTACAGCGATCGACTGCTGCTGTTGCTGTTGAGCCGCAAGTACCTGTTCACGATACTTAGCCGCCATTTCCTCTGCCTTGTCATAGACAACCTGCGGGTTCTTCACCATGTCACCTGGCTCTGGTTCCAATTGCTTGGTGGAGAGGGAAATCCGACCCCGCTCTGCGTCCAGATCAATGATCATCACCTTCACTTCATCATTAACGTTGAACACGCTATGAGGGGTATCAATATGATCATGAGAAATCTCGGAAATGTGCAGTAGACCGCTGACACCCCCAATATCAATAAAGGCACCGTATGGCTTGATGCCGCGAACGGTACCAATCACAACCTCGCCAACCTCCAAGCGGTTCATCTTACGCTCAACTAGCGCT
Source organism: Stenomitos sp. (assembly GCA_041744955.1). Taxonomy (GTDB): domain Bacteria; phylum Cyanobacteriota; class Cyanobacteriia; order Leptolyngbyales; family Leptolyngbyaceae; genus Stenomitos. Next base: position 8,379 of record JBGTJW010000171.1, read on the forward strand.
CGACGATGGCTCAGTACCAGACGATTCCGTTCTTCATCAACTTCAAGAAACTTCAGTGGCAGTTCTTCGCCCACCAAATCTTCCTTCGGCTTCCGAGTGCTGATGTGAGAGCCGGGGATAAAGCCGCGCAGACCCTCGATCCGCACCAACGCACCACCGCGATTAGTCGCGAAAACGCTAGAGCGTACAGTAGCATCTTCGGCTTGAAGCTGCCGTACTCGTTCCCACGCACGCATGTATTCAATGCGCCGAATCGAAAGAGTGAGTTGTCCGTCTTCGTTTTCGTCAGCAAGAATGAAAAACTCGCGAGTTTCATTCGATTGCAACACCTCTTCAGGCCCGTCAATCCGATTGATTGACATCTCCTGAATAGGGATGTATGCAGCCGTTTTCGCGCCAATGTCAATCAGTGCGCCTCTTGGCTCAAGACTAAACACCGTTCCAGCGACCACATCACCTGGACTGAAGTGGTAGTCATACTTATCAAGTAAGGCAGCGAAATCCTCGTGGGTAAAGCCAACATCTATTTCTGTCGTTTCCTGATTGACCATGCGAATCGTTTCCTGGTAGTTATCTCCGTAAAATTTTGCCTCCTGTCGATGTATACGCACATTGTGGTTGTGCTGACTACACCTACATTTCTCTCAACTGTCGATGAGAGAACTAAATTTGGATAAATTAGTGGCTCAGAAGAACCATGATAACCGATGTCAGGTAACTCAACACACCCTTTTACGATCGGTTTATGAGGTCTCATCACAAATTTCAGCTGGGAGGCAACGCATGAACGCTTGCTCTTCGCCTAGCATAGCGAATGGTTGAACAGATGGTAGGGGCGATCGTGCTGTATCAGCAGTGCCAGTTTCTAGCGATGCTCTGCCTGGTGACGAGCGATCGGGGGTTGGGATGAAGCAAGCACTGAGGTCTCGGCGGCATCCTCAAGTGGGTTGATTGGCGGATCAACTGTCGCTTGTGCCGAGTCTGTATGGCTGCGGAGGTGGTTGAGCGTATCTACAAAATCGCGGATGCCCTGAAACTTGCGATAGACCGATGCAAAGCGAATATAGGCAACTTCGCTGAGGCTTGGCAAACTTTGGAGCACCAATTCGCCAATTTCGGAGCTGTTGACTTCACGGACGGCACGCTGCTGTAGTTCGGCTTCAATCTCATCCACCAAGTTTTCAAGCTGCACAGAGGAAATACCTGTTTTTTCACAGGCACGCACGATGCCACGCAAAAGCTTGAAGCGATCGAAGGATTCGCGATCGCCATCCCGCTTAATGACAGTAATGGGCACAAACTCGATGCGCTCATAAGTTGTAAAGCGACGCTCACACCGCAGGCATTCCCGTCGTCGTCGCACACTTTGACCCGCTTCTGCTGAACGCGACTCAAGAACACGATTTTCAGTGTATTGGCAAAAGGGACACCGCATGACTGGGGAAAACTCCGGGCGGAAGGAACAAAGCTGAGGAAGGCGTATGCGATACCGTTATAAACGCCAATGGTTGAAATGACACAAATCAAGCGAACTAAAATTTGTCTGCCCAGCATCCGCTGCTTGCGGTTGTCAATTATTAAGGGCTGGGGGCTGGAGCAGCGTCGATGCCATCCTCTAGCCCTAAACCCTCTCCACAGCCTCTTTCACCCTATGGAACAACTGCGGTAAAACTTAAACGTTCTGCTATGACGCTAGCCTGACAACACAATTTCCATTAATTATGCCTGATTTGACTCCTTAATTTGTGAAGCAGTCAGTAGTAAAGGGCAGGCTTTCAAGCTGCAAGCCAACTGTGACAACCTGTTTCCCTTTGCGCCCCTACCTCTTTACCCCTCGACCCCTTTCACAGGCACTATGACTCACTCCTTTGAAACTTGCTCTAAAACCGGATCGCAGCCACCTCAACGGAAGCAAAATTGCGATCGAAGCGTGTGAAAATCTCTCTGGAGAAACTAGGATGTGTAGAAGGGCATCTAACGTTGGCTAGTGCAAACTTGCTATGACGTTGTTATGAGAGGGTTAATTCGGGACGCTCTGGAGCAAACATACAGACTGGAGCAAACTTACAGACTGGAGCAAACTTACAGAACCAGGCATGGAGAGTGCTAAACGATCGACTGAACAACGGCGGCTTTCGGTGCGCGTTTGTTTTCTAAGGTGGTGTCCAACTGTGCAGAGGCGTTGAGGTTGCGGCTACCTTGCTTGAAGCTTGAGAGCCGCGATCGACGTGCCTTTAGGATGTGGCTTTAGGATGCTGCTTCTAGTCAGCGATCGTCTGGCAGGGCGAAAATCTGAGCGATCGCGGGTGAAGTTCCTTTGCTGAGAACGCTTGGAGCCATTGTGATGAAGGTTGGCAAATTAGGGCGTTAGAGAAGGTGTCACCAAGGGCAACCTTAGTGAGGACTCATTAATGGATTGTGCTGAGTTGGAGTTCGAGTATCACACCGCTGATCAATTGCTTTCTCATTGCCGCTGGACTCAGAACACGCTTCCGAGTGCTCAAGATCTCAATTTGTGCCGCTTTCTGCGTCTCTCAACGTTGAAATGCTTACTGACCCAGATCGGCATTCAAGTTCTGGCTCCTGGAAACCAACGTGTGCGTAACTGTAGTGACGTGCAGTCCGCAGAACGTTGTGGAGTTATGCAGGCAACAAAGAAACAACAGTCGGTGCTACAGGACAATCGCTTTACACAGGGGTGCCCAACGCTAACGTTGAAACAAGGCTGCATATGTCAATACTGGTTCATCCGGCTACCCTCCCGGTTGGAGGGCACGGCATGAAAACGCCCCCACTTAAAAAGCCAACCTTGCTGGTCGTTGACGACGAACCAGACAATCTGGATTTGCTGTACCGCACGTTTCATCGCGAGTTCAAGGTTTTAAGAGCCGAGAACGGACCCACTGCCCTCGATCTTCTGGCAACGGAGGGCGATGTTGCTGTCATTATTTCTGATCAGCGAATGCCGTTGATGAGCGGGACAGAGTTTTTGAGCTTAACCGCAACTCAGTATCCCGACATTATGCGGATTATTCTGACGGGGTATACCGATGTCGAAGATCTGGTCGATGCGATCAACTCTGGCAAGGTGTTCAAATATGTCACAAAGCCGTGGGATGACGAGGAACTGAAGGGCGTGGTGCGGCAGGCAGCAGATACCCACAACGTACTGAAAACCCGCACACGAGAATTGCGGCGATCGCTGCGTCAAGAATCATTATTCAATGCCGTTACCAGTACGATTCGGAGTGACCTTAGCTACCGCCAAATTTTGCACACGATCGGCGAAACGGTGGGTCACATCCTGGAAGTAAGCAGTTGCGTCGTGCGCCCCTTCCAGGATGGGCAGATGGATGATGACTGGTTTGTGTATGTGAGTGCCCAAGCCGCTGTCGCTGATGTGGATGGGCTGGCGAAACAGAAAGCAACACTCGCCCAGACAATTTGGGAAACCCATACTGTTGAAGTGATTCAGGCGGTTGAGACGGACGATCGCTTCAATGGCGAGCACCCAGACATTCAGGCACGTCGGCAGGTTTACACAGAGGCGGGGATTCAGTCTAGTTTGCTGGTGCCGCTGGTCTGTCAGCAAGAATTGATGGCAGTATTGGCGTTGCATCAGTGTGGTGAACCACGTACCTGGCAGGACGACGAAGTGCAACTGCTGACGATGGTGGCAGACCAGGCAGCACTGGCACTCTTTCAGGCACGTACCTACGAACAGGTGCGGGCACTGGCAAAGCGAGAAGCGCTGATTAACACCATTACAACTGCCATTCGGTCTAGCCTCGATCCCCAAGAAATTTTTGCGGCGATTACCCAGCAGCTTGGGCAGGCACTCCATGCCGATGGCTGTGCCCTGTCGCTATGGACGCAGGAGGATGAGTTTGTCCAGCTTGTCGGGCTACATGATGCGGCTCAGGCGGGGTGGTCAACGACTTCGGTAGCAGACGCGCACACTGAGCTATCGTCTAGCAGCGAAACCTACGCAGTTTTGCCTTCACTAGCCGCAGCAGATACAGCACCACGCCCGTTGCCCCAATCCACTGTGCCGATCGAGGGCAATCCCGTCCTCCGGCAACTCTTGCTTACCCAGCAGCCCGTGGTATTAAGCGATCTAGAACAAAGTACAGGTATGCCGGTGACTGAACAGCCGTTTCGCAACCCGGCACGGGCGTTACTGGTGGTACCGCTTATTCTAGACGGTCAAATTATTGGCAGCATTTCACTGCGGCAAAATCGCCAACCCCGTCGCTGGTTGTCTTCAGAAATTGAACTGGCGCAAGCAGTCGCAGTGCAGGCAGCGATCGCGGTACACCAATCTCGCCTTTATCAAAAAACGCGCCAACAGGCAGAACAGCTACTGGAACTAGACCAGCAAAAAACAGAGTTCTTCCAAAATATCTCGCACGAATTTCGCACGCCCCTGACGCTGATGATTGGGCCGCTGGAGTCGGCGATCGCCCAACATCAAGGCTTATCTCACGACCAGGCAACGGTGGCACTGCGAAACTCACGCCGTTTGCTGCGACTGGTCAACCAACTGCTAGACCTACAACGGCTAGATGCAGGGCGTATGCAGCCCAGTTTTCGCCCCTGCGATATGGCAGATTTTGTCAGTCAAACGGTTGATTCCTTCCGCCCCTACTGCGACAAAAAGGGCATTACCCTTGCGACCGACCTCGCCGTTTGCCCTCAGGTTTACTTAGACCTGGAAAAGTTTGACAAGGTGCTGTACAACCTGTTGTCCAATGCGATGAAATTTACGCCAGAGGGCGGCAAGATTACGGTTATACTTCAGCCTGCCGGGGATCACTGCCTGCTCAAAGTAACCGATACAGGCATTGGCATTCGTACCGACCAAATTCCGCATCTGTTTGAGCGGTTTCGACAGGCAGAAGGGTCAGCAAACCGTAGCTATGAGGGCAGCGGCTTAGGCTTGGCACTGGTGAAAGAACTGGTCGATCTCCACGGTGGGCAAATTTCGGTCGAGTCTGTCTATGGTGCAGGCACAACGTTTACAGTTTGGCTCCAGACCGGGATGTCGCACCTGCCGCCTCAACAGTTGATTGAAGTGCAGGCAGAAGTTCAGCCGAGCCGTGCCTCTGTGGAGCTAGCAGACGTTGAGATGGAGCTACAGGAGGATAGCGTCGAGGATGCTCTACCCATCTTACCGACCACGCTTCCGATCGGGTCTGATGCCTCACGCATTTTGATCGTGGATGACAACCCAGACTTGCGAACGTATGTTTCAACCATTTTGCGCGAAAAAGGCTATCGCGTGTGGACAGCTCGTAACGGGGCTGAAGGTTTTCAGACCGCGCAAACCCATCGTCCGCAACTGATTGTCAGCGACTTAATGATGCCGCTGGTATCGGGTCTCGATATGATTCGGATGATTCGGGAAGAGGATGATCTGAAAGGCATTCCCATCATTCTTTTGACGGCTAAAGCGGATGAAGATACCCGGATTGAAGGTGTGGAGCGTGGAGCCGATGCGTACTTGTCGAAACCGTTTAGCGATCGCGAACTTTTGGCAGAAGTCCGTAACCTTTTGGCGCTGAAAGCTAATGAGCAGCGGGTTGCAGAACTCAATACCTACCTTACAGAGTCAGTCTTGAAACGATTCTTGCCGCCCTCGCTGGTACAACGCGCTGCGCGGGGCGAATTATCACTCGATCTGCGACCGGAGCCACGTCTGGTAACGGTGTTGTTTAGCGACATTATTGGCTTTACACAGCTATCCAACACGCTGCGATCGCGTCGCGTTGCCGAGCTTTTGAACGAATATCTGACAGAAATGACCCGTGCTGTTTTTGACAATGGCGGCACGGTGGATAAGTTTATGGGCGACGCGATTCTGGCGTTGTTTGGCTCTCCTGAGGAGATGACACCCAACGAACAGGTTCGTCGGGCGATCGCCGCTGCCCGTCAGATGCAGCGATCGCTACATCTGCTGAATGAACGCTGGCAGGCACAAGGCATCAGTCAAGTGCAGTTTCGCTGTGGCATCCACCAGGGTACGGCTGTGGTTGGGATGTTTGGTGGGGCGGAGCGATCGGACTATACCGCGATCGGTCCCAGCGTCAACATTGCCTCCCGTATTCAAGAAGCCGCCGAACCTGACTGCATTCTGGTCTCTGCTGCTGTTGCCGACTATTTAGAGCAGGACGAAATCACCAAGTTCAGCCCACTACGACTCAAAGGTGTGGATGAAACCGTTCTCACCTTCGCCGTCACATCAGAACCAGGTTTGCATAGTCGGCAGAGGATCAGGGATGCGGAAACGGAGAGCCAGGAGTAGGGGGACAGGGGGAGCAAGGGAAGACGCTTAAAACCTGGAACGTTAAACCTAAGACTTTAGCCTTTGACCTCAGGCAAACGTTGCTTCTGTAGCCACCTCATACCAATTCCTTATTAACTGCCAAACTAAGCCTACATTCCAGCTTGTTCCCTGAAATTCAGAGTGATGACATGGTGAATGAGCGGTTTTTCTCGCCCATTCACTGACCAACCCTTCTAGTTCTGAAGCGACTGGATGTTCAACTCTGTCTGCCATTGAATTAGAGGCTTCTCCCACCCCTCTTCCCACTTCTGGGCAAAGAGTGGCTTAGCAGTTTTACCCCTTTGAAAGCCCTGGGCGATCGCCTCCAGCAAGGGGGGCAATGTCTCTGGTTCTCTGAGTGTGGCGGCTATTAAACTATTTGCGACCAACATGGTTGCCAGCGGATAGGGAAACTGCGGCAAATGGAATGCCTGCAAGCCAATTTCGCCGACTAGAGACGTGTCAAAGCCGGTCACAATATGCCAGAGATCGTGAGTCTGGCTCAGCCGTAGCTCAACGTATGCAGCATCGGATGCTGCCGTCATGCCGACATGGAGGTTGGGATCGAACCCCATTTTCTTCATGTGCGCTGCATAGATATAGCCCAGGGAGTCAGTGGGATAGGTCAGTAGGGTTTCCAGATCGTGGGCAGGAGGAATATAGCGATCGTGGATCAGTGCTGCACAAGCCGGATCTTGGTTTAAGTGGTGAGCCATCAAATCATAGGCAGGAGTTGCCAACAAGCCATCGCTTAGTTCGCCAACCGTTTGCAAACTGTTGTCTCCAAAGAGCATCAATATCGATGCTTTAACAATGGTCAATCCTGCCAGAAATAATTTGAAACCCCTGAGGGCTGGAGCTTGCGTTTGCTGTTGACCGTGAGCGTTAGCAGCAGCGTTGGGTTTAGTCGCATTGATCAGTTGCATAAAGAATCACTCCAAAAAACTCAAACGTTGATCGATCGCAAACCATCAAAGACATTTAGACGCTTTTACCAGAGCAAGTCATTGAGTAGACCATAGACGCTGACAAAATCAATCCTGGCGATCGCGCTGAAATAACGGATTCGCACAGATGTCCGTTCCACTTTTGATGCAAAAAGCAACTTGAGCGACACGATCGCCACTACGAACCAGGGAGAACATTGGTAGCGCACAAACCGAAACCCAATGTAGCCGTATAACAAAAGGCAGCGAGGACGCACACTGGCACGGATCGAGCAAGCTTTTGGAATCATCGGCAGATTCTGGGTCATAACATAGCTCTCCAGGGCAAAGCGAGTTAATATATGAGCATCACTCATGTTTTTTAGAATATGAGCATTACTCGTGTTTTGTCAAGTAGAACGTGAGTAAGCCTCATCTATTTTGAAGCCAGGGAAAATGCCCATGTCTGAAAGCCCTTCAACCGCAAGCGGAATGCGGCGCAAACCGAGGCAAGCTCGTAGTCAGGAGCGGGTCAATCGCATTCTGGATGTGGCAGAAGCACTGTTTGCGAGTCAAGGCTACGCAGCTACAACGACTAATGCGATCGCGGCTCATGCCGAAGTTCCGATCGGGTCGCTCTACCAGTTTTTCCCAGACAAAACCGCGATTCTACAAGCCCTAGCTCTGCGCTATGCCGAAAGGCTGCATCAACAGTTATTGACCATTGATGAGGCTGAGCAAGCCACCCGTCCCTTATCGGACTATGTGGATCAGTTGATTGATACCACCGATCGCTTTTTTACTGACAACCCCTGCTACCATGCCATTTTTATGGAGGCTCAGGGAACAGTACGCGAATGGGAAGAAATCGATGAGGCAACTGATGCCAAGCTCATTCAGGATTTAGCCAAATCTTTAGCTAAACGTGATGCAGGTTTAAAACCTGTAGATTATGAAGTGATCGCCTTTGTACTGGTAAAAGCGATTGGTACGCTATTATGGCTATCCCTCAGCCAAAAGAAAACGTTTCGGCAGCGCTTGGTAGAAGAAACGAAGCGGTTCACATTAAATTACTTGCAAAGCTACTTCCCAGCCGATCGCATACCAGCGAACAACCTGGATGGAACGGACTGCTGAGAGATGTTGGCGGTGTTGCAAAGTTTGTTCATAGCAAAAGGATAAGGGATGAGGGATGAATCGAAGCCCTTGCTCAAAGGAAGTTTTAAGGTTTATGTCTGTCCCAAGCTCTCTTCGACTGACATGGAAAGTCTCTTCTGCGAAACGTTGCGCGATCGGCATCGAAAAAAGGCGAAGCGTCTCTGACGGAGTCGTTTGATTTACCACTGCTTAAGCAGGAAGTGCTGCCTCAAAATTCCTCTCGTCTTCTCTGCTCCCCCTCCGCTTCTGCCCCGTTACGCCTTTCCGCTCTACCATTGCCCACTTTTGGCTTTCTGAAACTGCTGTTCTGCCTTGGTTGCCCACGGCTTGTTACCTTGTTTGGCGTAGAGATCTCTGGCATAGGTCAGCACTTTTTGCGCGTCGGTGAACTTGTTTTGGCGCATGAAGACGAGTCCAGCCGCATAGTAGGCGTTGGCATAGTTAGAGTTGGCTTCTGCCGATCGCCGAAAGGCATTGAGTGCTCCGTCTAGATCACCCTGGGCAAAGAGCAGTGAGCCAAGGTTATAGTGAGCTTCAGCATAGTTTGGCTCAATTTTGATGGCTTGCTCAAAGGCGGCGCGGGCTTCTTTTATTTTGCGCTGCTGCGTGTAAACCAGACCCAAATGGTAAGCAGGTTCAGGAGCCGTGGGGCTGAGTTCGATCGCCTTTCGGTAGGCGCTAATCGCTGGATCAAAGTTGCCCTGCCGCTCTAGCACCAACCCTAGATTGTAGTGAGCCAGCCCCAGTTTCGGGTTGAGTTCGACCGATCGCTGCAAATAATCTTTTGCCTGAGGCAGGTTGTTGCCTTCCAAAAGGGCGGCTCCCAGGTTGGCATAGGCAAGTGCAAAGGTGGGATCGGCTTGCGTGGCTTGATAAAAGGCTGTAGCAGCGGGTTGAAGCTGCCCTTGTTGACGCAGTGCAAGACCGAGATTATAGTGAGCCGCTGACAGTTGGGGGTTAAGCTGGGTCGCACGACGAAAAGCGGCGATCGCGTCATTTAGCTTTCCCTGCTGAATGTACTGAATGCCCTGGTTGATAGCACTTTCGGCAGTTTGGGTAGCCTGAGCAACCTGAACGTTTGGCAGCGTCATTCCTGGCTGCGGTAGTGCCAGCAGACTACCCAAGATTACTAACCCAATCAATCCACTGAGGTGCCGTTGCTGCGGTGCTTGCATAGATTCATGCCTAATGTCTGATCGTCGAATGCCTGTGAGCCGAGTCTTGATTAACCGATCGTCTGGTAGCTGCTAGCTCCATTCACCCAGCAACCATCACCCGATAAACAGATGTGGAGCCAGCGAAGGGTGACGCTATTTTACAGGAAGGAGCGCAAACCTAACTCTCAAGCCTGCTGAACTTTTATGCTGTCAGGCGATCGTGTCTGGAGCCTACCGCTGCATCTAGTAAAGGCATGACGCGTAAACTCATCACAAAAGAAAATAGTAGTTTTGTAATACCACATCAACTAGACATCCAAACCAGTGACGGTTAGTGCTGGCGAGTGTTCCACAGTGAACTGGTAGGAAAGTTCCTGCTTCGCGTGCGGTTCTAATGGTAATGACCAGTCTAAAAGCCCCATTTCGCCAAGCTGGGTTTGCGGGCTTGTGCGATGCAAACGGACTTTAATTTGTTCGTTGCGGCTAACTGGCAGTTGCTCAGAGACTTTCAGGATCGCCTCCTGGTCACGTAAGTTTGTCACTACTAGACGATAGGCGTAGGTCAGTCGTCGCTGTCCGCCAATCAGTTGCTTCTCGACTTTGCGTTCAATTAAATCACGGGTGATTTTCAGCCCTTCGTCAATACCCAGGTTCAGCTTGAACTCCTGACCGGGGGCAACGTTCTCTAAGGGCGTAGTGCCAACAAAACGGTTGTCACGAAAAACATTTGCTTGGCCAGATAGCAGCGTTACGCCAGCAGCGGGATTGGTGACGATCGCCTGCAAGTAGGCAAAGCTCACCAGCTTGGGCACAGCAATGTGTTCCAAATGGGACGGGTAAGCATCATTGAAGATCGTAATTTTATGCGATGCGCCATCGCCAGGGATGTTGTTGTTGCCGTCAATCGCAAAGGTGACAACGCCCCCTTCGTTTGTGATCTGTGCCGATGGGGCTTCTGCAACGATCGCTGGCTGTGTTGATTCAACGGCAAAAATGTCCGCAATTAGTGTCATATCGCTCTCACCACTGCTTCTGGGAGCGGCTAAAGCAACGGCACGGTTGCGAGACATCATGGGAGCGGGAGCGGGTGGCGGTAGGGGCTGATATACGTCCACGTACCAGGGTGTCAGCTTGGGAGGAAGGGTTCCCAGTCCCGGTTTAGCAGTTGAGAGGGTAAGGGCAACGGCACTCCAGTCTTCGCCAGTGGTCTGGGTCACTTCTGCAAGGTAGGTGAGATGAACCCGGCGATCTGTGCTGTCAACGCGCAAGTCGTAGAGGGGCTTCCAACTGGCACGATCGCAGACGTAGGAAACCTCCAACTCGAATTCTCCGGCTCCTGCGGGCGCAATGCCAACGGTCAAACTGTAGCTTTCTTTAGGACGCGGCGTTTGAACTTGATATAATTGCTGATGGAGCGCCTGAATTTGTTTCGTCAGTTGGGTCAGTTCTCGCTTGTGCTGGGCGATCGTGGCTGACAGATCGCCATAGCGTTGTCCCACAAAGTTCAATAGATTGCGAGTTTCGGCAAGACTAACCTGCTGTTGAGCCAGACTACGCGAAAAGCGATCGACTGCTTTTTCACTCAATCCTTCAATAAATTTGCGCTGGATCGCATCGGCAGCAATTCGATCATTAATTGTTTGCTGCTCATCGGTCAGTGCCTCGATCTGTGCCGTGAGTTGAGCAATGCGATCGACGACTGGTTCCGTTGCATAGACCCGCTCTGCCTGTACATCTCGTAGCTGCACGGCGACGTTGCCAAGCCCACTTGCTCGTACCGATTCAGGTTTGAGCGTCAGCGGCAAATGGGTCAGCGTTAAGGCTTGCTCTTGCCCAGTCAGCGTTACCTTGCCACACCGTGTAATGAGCGCCTGATCGGTGTACACGGTCACGGCAACAATATGAGTTTCTAAGGAAATAACGGTTGAAGGCGTTGCCGAAGTATCCACTGCCAGTTCTCTCAAAGTGTGACGTGAGTAACCATGCCAACGCTAGCATACGGCATCAGGCAGCTTTGACCGCACGATCGTTGGACAGGGTGTGATGTCGGCGATCGCCGTTAAAGTACCGCTGGTCAAACGGCTCAAAGCACTTCAACGTGGGGCTAAGACTGGTCGCGATCGTTGCACCAGGCACTTTTGAAGCTGGTTTTGCGTCTGCTTCGTAGCACGATGATCTTTACCAAAGATTTACACAACGGTAGCTCTATGCAAACCTAATAAGGGCAACACGCATCAATGGTTTAGCGTCAGCACGATCGCTGGCTGGGTCATTGCTAGATAGCAGTTAGGCGCGATCGTTGCTTCATCCCTTTGTAATTGGCGATGTACAGCAAGGATGCATGGCAATGTTGCGACTTAATCACTGGCACGCAGTCATCGATTCAGACTCTTTATGCTAACGACGAACAATTATCAGCTTTTACCAGACGTTACAGGGGCGTTGCAGGTGCCGACCGCGGCAAAGCCGCCATCCGGTAGTGCTGAGAAAACGGCAGGCGCGATTGCCCCGGTACACTTGTCGCTAGTGGTGCCGACCTACAACGAGAGCCGTAACATTGAGCGTATTGTGGCGCTGTTGAGCCAGCGTTTGGATGCAGTGTTGCCCGATCGCTACGAAATTATTGTGGTGGATGACAATAGCCCGGATGGCACCTGGCAATTAGCACAAGCGTTACTCGTTCATTACCCTTGTTTGCGTGTGATGCGTCGTCAGGAGGAGCGAGGGCTTTCGACCGCAGTGATCCGTGGCTGGCAAGCGGCTAGAGGCGACGTTCTGGGAGTCATTGATGGCGATTTGCAGCACCCGCCAGAGGTTTTAGAGCAGCTTTTGTCGGCGATCGAGCAAGGTGCAGATTTGGCGCTCGCAAGCCGCAACGCTGATGGCGGTGGCGTGAGTACGTGGAGTGCGGCACGGCGGTTTCTCTCGCGAGGCGCACAACTGTTGGGTTTGGTTTTGCTGCCGGGTGTGGTGAGCCGCGTATCTGACCCTATGAGCGGTTATTTTTTGGTGCGTCGTAGTGCCATTGCCGGACGATCGCTGCACCCGCTGGGCTACAAGATTTTGTTAGAAGTGCTGGGACGGGGCGCGATCGATCGCATTACAGAAATTGGCTATGTCTTTCAGGAGCGCGAAGCGGGCGAAAGCAAAGTCACATGGAAGCAGTACCGCGACTATATCCGTCATCTGGTGCGCTTGCGGGTGTCTTTAGGGCGGCTCAGTCGGTTTAGTCGGGCGCTAGATTTTCCCATTGGGCGCTTTATGCGGTTTGGCTTTGTCGGTCTGAGCGGGCTAGTGGTTGATATGGGGCTGCTCTATCTGCTGCATGGGACGTTAGGGTTTGGGCTGACTCGCAGCGCGATCGTGGCGGCAGAACTGGCAATTATCAATAATTTCGTCTGGAACGATCGCTGGACATTTAGCGATCTGGCGCAGCAGCAACAAAAACGGCATCAAGTCATCAAACGCTTTATCAAGTTCAACCTGATCTGCTTGATGGGTCTGATTCTCAAAATTTTGCTCTTAAATGTGCTGTTTAACGGGCTGCATCTCAATCCCTACCTGGCAAACTTTTTGGCGATCGCGGCAGTTACACTCTGGAACTTCTGGATCAACTTGAAGCTTAGTTGGCGTGTGACCCAGGTTAAGTGAAGCTGTACCCCGACTCGATCGCACTCAGGTTTGGGAAGAAACGGTCAGAAACACGGTCAAAAAATACTATAGCTATAGAACGCTTGTTCTAAAAATGCTATGAATAGAAAGAACAGGGATCGTTTCGTTCATAAAGTCGCTCAGAGGCTACACTGAACACTGATTTCGCCCTCTCAAGCGGCTTAGGCAAGCTGTGTACATCAAGCGTCTAGAACTCTCTAACTTTAAATCCTTTGGTGGCACAACGCCGATTCCGTTGCTGCCCGGTTTCACAGTGGTGTCCGGACCTAACGGTTCTGGCAAGTCGAACCTACTGGATGCGCTGCTGTTTTGCCTCGGTCTGGCAGGGTCGAAAGGAATGCGGGCAGAGCGTCTCCCCGATCTGGTCAACCATACGCAGAGTACACGCGGTCGATCGACGGTAGAGGCAAGCGTGACCGTTACGTTTGATCTTTCGGATGAGCCAGAATTGCTGGAGGATGCGATCGAGCGGCAGGTCAACAGCGATGGCTCGATGCGTCAGGAAGGCTCGCTCAACGTCCAGAACGGTGTTCAGAACGGTAATGGGCACCTAGAAAATGGACATTCCGAAAACGGTAAGGAAGTGCGTCCCCTCCGCACCGAATGGAGTGTCACTCGCAAACTGCGCGTCACGCAGCAAGGCACCTACACCTCCAACTATTACATCAACAGCGAAA
>JBGTJW010000172.1:0-6095 GCA_041744955.1 Stenomitos sp.
CTTTTACCTTTTACCTTTTACCTTTTACCTTTTACCTTTTACCTTTTACCTTTTACCTTTTACCTTTTACCTTTTACCTTTTACCTTCTGCCTCCTGCCTCCTGCCTCCTGCCTCCTGCTTCTCTCTTCACTTCCTGCTCCAAAACTGCCAACTCCTACTAGACTTTTTAACAGAGTGATTAGGCGAAATAAGGTTTGTGGGGATTATTGCGAGCATTGCGATCGCGGTTGTTGGTGTCGTCATCTTTTTGCTGCTGGCATTAGAGGTGCAGTACCGTCGCCGACCGGGCAACAAGCTAGAGCTAACAGCAGGCAACTGGCAACTAGAGGTTTATGAACCGCAGCGCTACCTCTTGGTGGGCGAACTGGAGTTCCGTAACCTGACTCAGCGCCTGGAAGTGATGGTGCCTGAAATTTGGGTAGAGGTGAAGCTGCTGTCTACCGATAGCCTGAAAGGGATTACCACTGACGCACAGGTCATTCCTCGTTACAAAGATGCTGAACCCAGAGCCGATGGCTATTGGGAGGGGCATATTGTGAAGCGTGAGGTGTCGCCGATCGAAATTCAGGTGGAGATCCAGGGTGCCGACCTGAGTGCCTTGAGGGTTGCCTGGATGCGGGTGCATTACTTTACCTATGGTCCCCAGGGACGCATACCGCGCGTGCGCCACGTTATTGTGCCGCTAGTCTTCCCGAGTCCGGCAGATTCTAAAAACTGGCGACCCGCAACGAATGCGGATGTGCTGCCGATTCGCACTCATCTGTTGACGCACCTCGACAATCCTGTAGAAGTCGTGCAGCGCTATGTACTGCCTAACGCTCAACCGGGTGATATTGTCACCATTGGCGAAACGCCGCTAGCAGTCATGCAGGGTCGGTTTCGGCATCCCAGCGATCTAAAACCAGGATGGGTTGCACGACGGTTATGCTACCTCTTTTTGCCCACATCCAGTCTGGCTACTGCCTGTGGGCTGCAAACCTTGATCGATCTGGTGGGTCCTGTACGGGTGCTGTTTGCCTTTAGCGTGGGGGCGATCGCCAAAGTTTTTGGTAAACCGGGTGTCTTTTACCAATTGGCAGGCGAGCAAGCCCGTTTGATTGATGACGTAACAGGCACCATCCCGCCCTACGATCAGTTCATCGTCTTGGGACCGCACAACCCACAGCAAGTAGTCGATCAAATCAAGCGCGAAACAGGGTTGGCTGCTGCCATTGTGGATGTCAACGACTTAAGAGCCGTGAAAGTCCTGGCAGCGTCTCCTGAATTAACAACATCGTTTCTTCAGCAAGCGCTGATCAAAAATCCGGCAGGCAATGCGAGTGAACAAACGCCTGTTGTTTTAATTCGACCCGTCAAGACAACCCAGTCGGCAACCTGAATGATTGAAAGTCGGATTAGCCGAAAAGCCTTAGAATAGAGACTAAACAGTCAAACCCTGAACGTTGCGCGCGGCTGCTTACAGCCATACCACGATGACTCAAGTTCTTCCTCAAACCACCCAAGTTGTGATCCGACCCATCCAGTATCGTGACTTGGAAATAGTCGAGCGTCTCTGTGCGGCGGATTCTGAGCAAGATACTTCTCGTGAGACGATCGCCGAAACCTCTTCAGCGTTTTTGTTCCGCCCATGGCGTGGTCTTAAAAAAGCGTTAGGTCTGGTATGGTCTCCTGCTCAACAGACCTTTGGAGCCTACCTGACGGATCAAGACAACCAACTGCGCGGCATGATTCGGATTTCGCCGTTCAACCGCACCCGTAGCACTTGGCGAGTCGATCGCGTTGCCGTTGTGCATACGGTTGAACCAGCGACTGACCCTTCAACCATCCCTGCCGATACCTCGACTGATGTTTCATCAGAACAGCCGAAGTTATCGCCAAAATTGAGTTTGGCAACAGTTGGTTCGCAGCTTTTGCGGCACTGCTTTGAGAAGATTTGGGAAGCGCGTACCTGGCTCCTGGAAGTAGACGTAAACGATACGGCACTACTGGCGCTTTACCGACAAAATGGCTTTCAGCCGTTAGCGCAGATGACTTACTGGTTGTTGGCTGCTGACCAACTTCAAGAAATTGCCGAACGGGAGCCTGATCTGCCAAATCTGCTGCCCATTAGCAACGCCGATGCTCAACTGTTGTATCAGTTAGACACGGCAGCCATGCCGCCACTGGTACGGCAGGTGTTCGATCGCCATATGCTCGACTTTAAAACGAGCCTGTTTGGTTCGTTGATGAGTGGTGTCAAGCATTGGTTGAGCCATACCGAAATGGTCAGTGGCTATGTCTTTGAACCACAGCGGAAGGCGGCGATCGGTTATTTTCAAATCCGTCTTTGCCGGGATGGGTCGCAACCGCATCAGGCACAGCTAACGGTGCACCCTGCTTACACCTGGCTGTACCCTGAGCTAATGTCGCAAATGGCACGGATTACGCAAGAAGTGCCAGCCCAAACTCTAGAGCTAGCATCCTCTGACTACCAGCCGGAACGAGAAGAATACCTGGAGCGAGTTGGCGCGAGTCGGGTAGCTCATACGCTAATGATGTCGCGATCGGTCTGGCACAAGCTGCGGGAGTCCAAGCTGCCGATGGCGCTCGATTCGCTTCAGCTTTCCGAAGTGCTGCAAGGGTTCAAACCGGCACGGAAGCCAGTACCCGGACGCATTTCTCTGCTGCGGCTGTGGAACCAATCCACGACTGACCCGAAAGCAGGCAACGCGGCTCCTGAAATCGACAGCGCTCCAAGCGAGGTGGCGCGAGGCAACCCATCGCGGTTAAATTTGCCTGCGTCCACAGATTTTTCTGACCCGCCGCAGGAAGGACCTTGCTGCTAACCAGTGGAACGTGATGCAAATCTCTGCGCTGGGGTTAGACGTTGGTCGAAAGCGGATTGGGGTGGCAGGCTGCGATCGCACGGGGCTGATCGCGGCTGGACTCATGACGATCGATCGTCGCTCCTTCGAGCAAGTGCAAAGCCAGCTTCAACAGCTTGTCACAGAACGTAACGTGCAGGTTTTAGTGGTGGGCTTGCCGTACACCATGAGCGGCTCGATCGGCGCACAAGCCCGTCACATCCAAAAATTTGCCCAGGCAATGGCAACCGCGCTACAGCTACCGCTGGAATATGTAGACGAGCGATTGACCTCTTTTCAGGCAGAACAGTTGCTTCACGCACAGAAAATCTCACCATCTCGCAATAAAGGGCTAATCGATCGCAAAGCTGCGTCCCTCATTCTGCAACAATGGTTGGATGAGCGCCGCCTCAAGGCAACTTACACTCAAACGTCTCCAAAACCCGATGCGGCTGACTCTGAAGTGCTGGATTCAACCACCTTCTATGTCATGGGTCGAAACGTGTAAACCGCCTGTAAAATGATCGATTTTAGTGGAGAGTCCGGCATGGATGAAGACGATCTCGAGATGGAAGTAGAAACCGTAACCCTGACGGATGATGCCGAACGGACGATTACCTGCACCATTGAACATTCCCTGGAAGTAGAAGGGCAGGAGTATGTGCTGCTCTTACCAGTCGATTCACCCGTCGAAATTATCGCTTGGCAGGAAGATGGCGAAGAGGAAGAAGCGGTTCCCGTTGAAGACGACGAAGACATCAATCTTCTCTTTCCGGTTGCCAAAGTGGTTCTAGAGGAGCAAAACCTGGTGCTTAAGCGCACTGCCGTTACCTTAACGGTAGAAGGTGAACTCCCCGACCTGACTGAGGAAGATGACCTCGCAGGCTTAGAATCCGACGCGGATGCTGAAGAAGAAGAGCTACAATTTCTGGCAAGCTTCTACTACGAAGAGCAAGAATTTGGCATTTACGCACCGCTTGACCCCTTTTTCATTCTGGCGCGCGTGGATGAGCATAATCAGCCTCAGCTACTGACACCAGAAGAGTTGGAGAAGATTGAGCCACTGCTGCCAATGATTGAAGACCAGTTGATTGACCAGTTTGATTAGCTTGTTTGAAGGTGCTTAGATGTTGTTGGCTGTTAGCTGTTAGAGTGTCTTGCTACGGGGATCGCTGAGGGGCTTTCTAACAAAGACCTGTAAGAGCAGTTTGGGCAGCAAAGTTAACGGCTAGAGGTCAAGACTTTAGCAAAACCTGCCTTTACCCCACGGTAAAGCTTGACTCGGCAATCTCCCTGCGACTGGAAGCTAATGACTAACAACTAGCAACTCTTTATTCTCGATCGATTGAACCAGCGACACAGCATGAAAGCAATTCAAGGCATGATCAAGGGTGCGATCGCTCTGCTGTTGATAGCAGCGATTGGTGCAGTGGGCTGGCGTGGTTGGCTGTGGTGGACAACTGCCAATACGCCCCCGATCGCCGCTGGAACAACAGTAAAACCTGTAAAACTACGGATTCCGCCCGGCACCTCAGCCCAGGAAATTGGCAGAGATTTACAGGCACTCGGCGTGATTCGTTCCGCGACCGCCTGGGATCTTTGGTCACGCTGGCGGATGTTTAGAGAACCAGATGGCGGCTTTAAAGCAGGTGTGTATCAACTGTCGCCGACCGAACCCTTAACGTCCGTAGCAACCAAAATTTGGGACGGTGAGGTGGTTCGTCTGGGCTACACCATTCCAGAAGGCTGGTCGCTCCGGCAAATGGCAGCTTATTTTGAGGAGCAAGGCTTTTTCTCAGCGCAGGCATTTCTGACGGCTGTAGAGCGCTTTCCCACTGCCCAGTACACCTGGTTACCCAACAAGAGCGAACCTGGATTACCGCTTTTAGAAGGGTTTTTGTATCCTGACACTTACGATGTGTCGGGGCTACCAGTGGAACCCGAAGCCATTTTAAAGCAGATGCTCGATCGCTTTGAGCAGGTTGCCTTACCCCTTTACAAGCAAGAACAAAAGCAAACTGACCTTAGCTTCATCCAATGGGTGACGCTTGCCAGCATTGTGGAGAAAGAAGCAGTGATTGCTAACGAACGCCCCCGCATTGCAGGCGTGTTCGTTAATCGCTTGCAAAAAAATATTCCCCTCGGTGCTGACCCAACGGTTGAGTACGGGTTAGGCATTCAGCAAACGCCAGATCAACCGCTCACGTTGGATCAGGTACGAACGCCTTCCGTCTACAACACTTACATTAATACAGGGTTGCCGCCAACGCCGATCGCCAGCCCCGGTCTTGCCAGCCTCAAAGCGACTCTGAAGCCAGAGGACACTGATTTTCTCTACTTCGTTGCACGGTACGATGGAACCCATGTTTTTAGTCGCACCCTGGCAGAGCATCAGTCAGCGCAAGCAACTATTCAGGATAAGCGCAAGTCTACCCAGCCCAACAACGCTCAATAAGCGAACCCATCGATCGCCGTTCGCAGTGCAGTCTACCCGGACACGGTTGTCCAGCTATCAATACGGTGCATCTTACTGTTAGCAATTTGTTGCTTCACATTTATAGAACCCACTATTACTACTTTTACTTATGTCCTGGGGCGAACTTCTTCAACCTAATCTCATCCTGCACGGCCCGATCCTGAAACTGACACCTGCAATGCTGCACCAGCATCAGCTTAAAGGGTTAGTCCTTGACGTAGACGAAACTCTAGTACCCATTCGGATGTCTGAAGTGTCGGCGGAATTGCTGCCCTGGGTAAACGAAATCCGCCAGGTGGCAACCCTATGGCTTGTAAGCAACAACATTAGCGAGAACCGCATTAAACGGATTGCTAAAATCTTAGATTTACCTTACATCACGGGTGCTGCCAAGCCGTCCCGTCGTAAGCTGAGACGCGCTGTAGAGGCAATGGGGCTACCAATCGAGCAAGTAGCAATGGTGGGCGATCGTCTCTTTACCGATGTCTTGGCAGGAAACCGTCTCGGTTTGTTCACCATTCTGGTTGAGGCGATGGTCAATCCCAATGAAGCAGCCAAACGATCGCCCCTCCATGCGCTTGAAGTGCGGGTTTCGCAAGCGCTGGGTGCCTCTTTCTTACCAGATAAATGATTGCTAGTAGGCTACGGCACAAGTACGAATACCATTTTAGGCGGCTAAAGCTTTGCCTTTATAAGTCCACTGAAAAGGTTTTGCCATCGTGCGGTTGAAATAATTGATGAACTTAAGAATACGCGCTTTTAAGTCGGCTTGACT
>JBGTJW010000173.1:0-3575 GCA_041744955.1 Stenomitos sp.
GGCGATCGTCGGGGCGCTAACAGGCTTTGTCGGGCAAGAAATGGTGCCCAGCGGTCAAACGTTTCAGATTAAAAACATTTTGGATGCAGGACCGTTTGCCGAGTCGCAGATTCCCAAAGATTGGTCGGTCAAGGTCAACCGCTTTTGGATTGACTACACTCCCGCAGGCGCGATCGATCAGTTTTACTCGGATATGTCAGTGCTGGACAGTGACGGGAAGGAAGTGAAGCGCAAAACCATTCATGTGAATGAACCGTTGCGCTATCGTGGTGTGACTCTGTATCAGGCAGATTGGGGCATTTCTGCCATCCAGGTTCGCATTAACAACAGCCCCATTTTTCAGCTACCGATGGCGCAGTTGGATACGGGCGGTAAAGGTGGACGTATCTGGGGCACATGGATTCCCACAAAACCCGACTTGAGCGCTGGCGTTTCCCTGATTGCTAAAGATTTGCAGGGAATGCTGCTGATTTATGACACGTCAGGCAAGCTAATTTCCACAGTTCGCGCAGGGATGTCTACCCCGGTGAATGGCGTGACGCTGGCAGTAAAAGAAATTGTCGGCAGTACGGGATTGCAAATTAAAGCCGATCCCAGCATCCCGATCGTCTACGCTGGCTTTGGGTTGCTGATGCTGGGCGTGATGATGAGCTACGTCTCTCACTCCCAAATCTGGGCACTTCAGAAGGATGGACAGCTCTACATCGGCGGACTAACGAATCGTGCTCAGGTTGCCTTTGAACGCGAGATGTTGGAGATCCTGGAACGGTTGGACACACAAAAACAAGAAACGAATGCTGTCGTGACGGTGTGATGTCAGATCCCCTGTCAGATCCCCGACTTTTGTTCAGATGCAGGTAACCCATCGGATTGCCCCAAAAAGTCGGGGATCTAGTACCGACAGTAACATTGTGTCAGATCCCCGACTTTTGTTCAGATGCAGCTAACTCATCAGGATTACCCCAAAAAGTCGGGGATCTAGTAGTGACGTTGTGTCAGCTCCCCGACTTCTGTTCAGTGCAACTAACCTAATTAGAGCTGTACAAAGAAGTCGGGGATCTTTGTTGCACCTTACCAAGCGCACCCATCGTAACCTATGCGTCCCTGCCAACCGCCACTGCCATTACAACCGGGTGACTTACTGCGAGTGATTGCACCCAGCGGCACCTTGCGGGAGTTTGAAGCTTTTCAGCGTGGAGTCGAGATCTGGCGATCGCGCGGTTACCGGGTTGAACTGACTCCTGGCTATGACGATCGCTGGGGCTATCTGGCAGGTAAGGATGGCGATCGACGCAAACAGTTGTTGACCGCACTTAACGATCCAGACTGTCGCGGCATTCTCTGTGCGAGGGGTGGCTATGGCGGTGCGCGGCTGCTGGAAGACTGGTCTTGGGCAGGACATGAACCGAAATGGCTCATTGGCTTCTCGGACATCACCAGTTTGCTGATGAGCCTTAGTCAGCAAGGCATTTCAGGCGTTCATGCGCCGCTTTTGACAACGCTGGCAGCAGAACCGGATTGGTCAGTGCAACGCTTGTTTGATTGGGTGGAGGGGCGATCGCTGGCACCCTTGCAAGGCACAGGTTGGGGTAGCGGACAGGCGACTGGATTGTTGCTACCCGTCAACCTCACCGTGGCAACGAATTTATTGGGAACGTCCGTACAGCCTGATTTTGCAGACACAATTTTGGCATTGGAAGATGTGGGAGAAGCACCCTATCGCATCGATCGGATGTTGACCCAGTGGCGGCTCTGCGGTACGTTGAAGCCGGTAAAGGGCATCGCGATCGGTCGCTTTAGCCAGTGCAATCCGCCTGCCAATATTCCCAGTTTCACGGTGGAGGAGGTGTTGCGCGATCGCCTGGGCGATTTAGGTATCCCTGTTGTTTCAGATCTGCCGTTTGGTCATGATGGTGCCAATGCCGCGCTGCCTGTAGGCGTGATCGCACATCTGGATAGCGATCAAGGGCTTCTCAGCATTGACCACACGGCACCAGGCTAACCATCACTGAGACTCATGGTTCATGCTGTTGGATCAATGATTCTCACCACCCAGGACACGATCGTAGAGACAATTGTGAGAACGCTCGCCCCAATCAGTGCTGTTAGAAATCCCGCAATGTAAAAGCCTGGAGTTAGGGCTGCGACAAGCCAGAAAGTAAACGCATTCACCACAAACAAAAACAAGCCCAGCGTGACGATAGTCAACGGCAGCGTGAGCAGCGTCAGAATCGGTCGGACGATCGCATTCACCACACCCAGAACCACTGCCCCAATAAGCGCCGCAGTGAAGCTATCAATCCGAAAGCCTGGTACAAAGTGGGCAGTAATCAGCAGCGATACGGCTGTTGCCAGCCAGGTCAAAATAAAGTTCAGCATTCGTTTCAAGCAGAAGAACGGTTAGAGCAATGGTTAGTGAGGACATCAGCATTACTGTGATCTCACTCAATGGTTCATTGTTTCCAGGAAACGCCAGTGCCAGAATCACAATTTAGCATCAAGCATCACCACAGCGATCGTCCGCTTCAAGATCGCGCATCCTCAAAAAATCGTCTTACCACCATCGACTACCAGTGCTGCACCGTGCAGTAAAGCAGGCGCATCACTGGCAAGGAAGAGCGCCACCTGAGCAATCTCAGCCGGATCGCCTAAGCGTCCGATCGGTATGGTAGCAATGCCTTCTGCCTTTGCCTGAGCGGGATCGTCTGCCTGGTCAAACTCACCTTGCAGCATGGGTGTGGCGATCGGTCCCGGACACAGTGCATTAATGCGAATGTTGTCTTTGGCATATTCCAGCGCCAGCGCACGGGTGAGCGACAGCACAGCGCCTTTGCTGGCACAGTAGGCAGTGTAGAGCGGTTGCGCCACGATCGCCAGTTCCGATGCCGTATTAATCACCACACCCCTGCCCTGCTCCTGCATTTTGGGGATTGCCTGCTGGCACAGGTAAAAGACCGATTTAAAGTTCACTGCCATAACTCGCTCTAGCATCGCTGCATCCGTGCTGCCAAAGGGCTTGATAATCGCTATTCCTGCGTTGTTGTAAAGGATGTCAATGCGTCCATAGAGGGCACAGCACTGCTCCACCGCTTGCACACACGCAGATTCGTTCGCTAAATCGGCAGCAAAAAAGTGGAACGATCGCCCGTCTGCCTGCAATGCTGCTGCGATCGCCTGTCCTGTCGCCTCATCGCGATCGACCCCAAAGACCTGGGCACCTTCTGCGGTAAACAGCATGGCTGCTGCCCGTCCAATCCCCGACCCAATGCCTGTAATCAATGCCACCTTGCCATCTAGTCGTCCCATTGAACACTCCGTTAAGCTGTATCACCGTCTGCTGCCTGAATCAAACGCTGTCCAAACCTGTGTTTTCGATGAACCTTCGTGCCATCCAGCCCCCAGAACCAGCAGGCGATCGTCTCCTGCCCAACGTTCCTCGGAAATGTGCCAGACCGATTCCCTTTTGACACGTTAACAAAGCAAGATTCCCTTGCCTACGTCTCTTCATAGGAGGGATTGCGGGATCAATCAGGAAAATCTATAGCCAGTCTTTCTATCCGCGCCATCATGCCAGC